>JANWZQ010000180.1 GCA_025054835.1 Chthonomonadaceae bacterium | reverse complement strand
CGAGGTGGCTTCTTCGGCACCGGCACGGAAGGAGGGTTCGGGCGGTGGTTGCTGCTGGTTCATCCCATGCCGGTAGGCGCGCTGGAACCCGCGCCCCCCGAAGTGGCGATTGCAGACAGCACAACGGATGAACTTGCTCCCCTGTAAATGGCCGGAGATTCGCGTCACGCATGCCGCAGGATTAACTCCACTCGCCGTTGTAGCCCTACCAGAACACACAACGCGGGCGATGCATGCAAGTCGCACGCGGCAGGGATCCGATGAGATGCTGTGGAACTCTCTGAATGGTTCGAAAGACGTGATCCGGAAAGGCATCTCCATCGGAGAGAGTGACGATGGGTCTGTACTTTGAGGAGAATGATGGAACCGGTTTGATTGCGCATGATCCCTGGCTGGCTCCTCACGCCGACGCGATGCGGCGACGCTATGCGCACTACCGATGGGTGCGCTCGGAAATAGAACGACAGGGGGGGATCCTCGGGCCGATCAGCCAGGGGCACCGCTACTTCGGCTTCAATCGCGGCGAGCGGAACGGCGAGCCCGGTGTATGGTACCGGGAGTGGGCACCAGCCGCGCACTCTCTTGCCCTGATCGGCGATTTCAACGGGTGGGACCGCAACGCCAACCCCATGCAACGGGACGAGTGGGGTGTCTGGTCCCTCTTCCTGCCGGACTCTGCGTACCGTGGCCGGCTGATACACGGCAGTCGGGTCAAAGTGCATGTGGTCACGCAGGATGGAGGGATGGACCGGCTACCTGCCTACAGCCGGCGCGTGGTACAGGAGGACGGCACGCACTTCACCACACTCTACTGGGAGCCCGAGCCCTTCTTCTGGCAGCACCCGACGCCCGAGCCGATACCGGAGCGACGCGGTGGCCTGCGGATCTACGAGGCACACGTGGGCATGGCGCAGGAGGAAGGGCGCATCGGCACTTTCGAGGAGTTCACCCGGAACAACCTGCCTCGCATCGTGGATCTGGGCTACAACGCCATTCAGCTCATGGCCATCATGGAGCACCCCTTCTACGGCTCCTTCGGCTACCACGTCTCCAACTTCTACGCGGTCTCCTCTCGCTTCGGCACGCCGGAGGATCTGAAGCGGTTGATTGACACTGCTCACGGAATGGGACTCCGTGTCATCATGGATCTGATCCACTCCCACGCCGTGAAGAACGTGCTGGAAGGGCTCAACCGCTTCGACGGCACCGACTACCAGTACTTCCACGCAGGCGGACGAGGGCAGCATCCAGCATGGGACTCGTTGCTGTTCGACTACTCCCGGTACGAGGTGCTGCGCTTCCTTCTCTCCAACGTCCGCTTCTGGCTGGAGGAGTTCCATTTCGATGGATTTCGCTTCGACGGTGTGACCAGTATGATCTACCACGATCATGGCCTGGGACGCCCCTTCACTTCCTACGAGGACTACTACTCCGATAACGTCGACTGGGATGCACTGGTCTACCTGATGCTGGCCAACGAGCTGCTGCATACTGTTAACCCGCAGGCGATCTCCATCGCGGAAGAGGTATCCGGAATGCCCGGCCTCGCCCGGCCGGTCGCCGAAGGGGGCGTGGGCTTCGATTACCGGCTGGCCATGGGCGTGCCGGACTACTGGATCAAGTTGCTCAAGGAACGCTCTGACGAGGATTGGAACCTCGGCGAGCTCTACCACACTCTGCTCAATCGCCGGCGCAACGAGAAGCACATCGGCTACGCCGAGTCGCATGATCAGGCGCTGGTAGGAGACAAGACCATTGCCTTCTGGCTGATGGATCAGGAAATGTACTGGAACATGAGCCGGTTCCGACAGAGCCTGATCATTGACCGGGGCATCGCCCTGCATAAGATGATCCGACTCATCACCTTCAGTCTGGCCGGTGAAGGGTACCTGAACTTCATGGGAAACGAGTTCGGGCACCCGGAGTGGGTAGACTTCCCCCGGCCGGGCAACAACTACTCCTACCACTATGCCCGCCGGCAGTGGTCGCTGGTGGAACGGGATGACCTGCGCTACAAAGGACTCTATCGCTTCGATCAGGCCATGCAGGCACTGGACCAGCGTTTCGGCATTCTGGAGGATCCACTCATCGAGCAGCTGGCCCTGCATGAGGACACGCGTCAGCTGATCTACCGGCGCGGGCCTCTGGTCTTCGCGTTCAACTTCCACCCCACGGAGTCCTACTTCGGCCTGCGCATCCCGGTACCGGACCCAACAGACTACCGGGTAGTTCTGGACACAGATGCCCTGCGCTTCGAAGGACATGGCCGGTCGGTGGAGGATCAGCTGTATCCAGTGCAACCGGTGCCGATGTACGGGCGGGCGCAGAGCGTGCAGATCTATCTGCCATCTCGCAGCGCACAGGTACTGGCCCCGGTAGGCTTATCAGGGGGCTGCGTGTGAAACCCCGGAGTGACGTAGCGGAACGCGTAGCTCCATGCGCGTTCCCCTTCCACTCTCCGGGGTAGACCATGACACCTGCGCATGGATCAACCCGGCCCGATAGCGCATGTTCTCCAGCCCGTGTCCCTGATGGCGCTCCCCTTCCGGGGGTAGACCGTGTCCGTCATCCTCCACGGTCAGTACCCAGTCCCCCCCGTCAACGCGCACCTCGACACGAACAGTCTGCGCGCCAGCGTGGCGACAGGCATTGTTCACGCCCTCCTGCATGATCCGGAAGACCGAGACTTCCGCGAACGCGTCCAGCACACACCCACTGACTTCCGGCGCAGCATGAAACTGTGGCACAATGGGTGGTCGCGCACGCGCCGCGGACTTGCGCAACTCGTTCTCCAGAGCAGGCAGGAGGCCGAGCATCTCCAGCGCAGAGGGGCGCAGGCTCTCCATCATATCCCGGATGTTCTCGATCGCCACACGCAGGTGCTCGGCCATCACGCGCGGGGTAGGTCCTGTCACACGACCGGCCCGATCTGGCCCCGACGACGTCTGCTGTTCCTCAAGAGCGTGCAGGTCAGCGAGAAGTGCCCGCAGTTCTGGCAGAGTCTGGTCGTGCAGATCAGCAGCCAGCAGGCGCCGTTCACGCTCGATCTGCGCAATGAAGTCGGCAGAGCGCGCAGTCAATTCTCGTGTGCCCTGCTGTAGCAACTCTTGATTGAGGCGTGCGCTCAGCAAGGCCAGCGCAATATGTGCTGCGAGCGCCTGCAGGATCTCGATGTCGTCCGGAGTGTACTCGACCCCGGAAGCCTTTTCCCCGAGCAACAGCACCCCGGTAGTACGCTCTTCCTCCCGCAAGGGCAGGATCATCCGGATCCTTGCCTCCTGCAACGACGCGTGTATCTGCGCCGACAGGTCCCCCGGCAGGTTCGGTGGTCTCAACGGTCCCCTCCCGGCAGGCCCGATCTCCGTCACCTGATCGACCCGCAACAGAGAAGGATCCTCCAGCAGAGGTATGCAGGGCACGATGCCCTGCATACCGATACGCTGCGCCCGCTCGCCGTCGGCAACCAGTAACAGCGCACATACAGGATGCAATGCCGCATCGATCCCCGCCAGAGCGCGCCGGGCGATCTCCTGCGGGTCCGACAGGCCAACCAGCGAACGCCCCACCCGGTTGAGGATCTCCTGCGCATTGTAGACCTCACGGAAGTAGGCGCGATCCAGCCAGCGTAACAGGGGTAGGCGTAACGCAAGCATTGCTGCAAACACACCGAAAAGAATCAGGCAGGGGATCACGCCCTGCTGCTGCAGGGCATCGCGCCAATCGGGGACAAAGCCCCCGGCGGTCATGTTGCTCCCGATCCGCCCCGGGTTGAAATAGAAACCCAGCAGAAATGTCAGAACGAGCAACGGACCAAGGGTCATCGCGGTCAGGATCTGCCGGGCCAGCGCGTAGCGCACCACACGGCGCACGGTGATTTTGATGTCGAACAGTGCGTATCGTTCTGTAGCCCATACAAAAACGATCGGAATGAGGTACGCACAGAGGTTGGCAAGCAGACCGGTCAGCGGAGTCGGCAACGAGTTATTGATGATGCAGAGCGCTGTAAACAGCGTTGCAATCCCGACCACGCTCAGGAGGGCCATCCGGCGGCCCTCAGGCTGTTCCTGATAGTGCTTCCAGAGCACCCCCAGAGCAATCAGTTGCTGCAGCATCAGGAATGGCGCCGCGTAGAGCAACAATTGATGCTGCGGGAAATGCAAGCGCAGTGCCAGGGGCGTCAACGCCACCACATGCAGCGCCCCACGAGAGCCCAGAATGATGAACAGGGCCTGTCCGACAGCCAGAATCAGGATCAGGCCTCCGGCCATTACCATGCGGCGGATCCGGAACGGCCCCTGCGCGGGCCTGCCGACAACGAGCCCTGCGAAAAGCAGGGGAGCGGTCCCCAGAATGGTAATCCAGACCAGATGCACCGGTCGGAAGTGCACGGCACCCGGTCGCTCCCTATCCAGAGCGAACGGTGCGAGCGCACTCAATCCGGCCATATTGTCACGCGCCAGAACGGCAAGGGCCATCAGGTAGAGGGCCATCACGCAGGCGGAACATTGCGCAGGACGTAGACCCAGTAGCAACAGCGAGAGAACAGCAATGACAAACGAGGCGAACAGAGATAGCAGGCGTGTTGGGACGAAGGATGCCTGCAGCGCGTTGTCCACGAATAACCAGAGGCAGAGAGCCAGACAGAGACCACACAACGCATGTTGCAGCAACCGGGCTGTGCGCGGCGATTTCATACGGGAAACACCTCTGGAATCAAGGTCAGCAGGTTTGCGCTCTCCTCATGACGATGCTGCACACGTATGAGGTCAGGTTCACGCTACACCAGACCATTTCCTGCGCATCCGGGCACATGGTCCCTGCTGGAGGAAGTGGCATACGGTTTGCAGGAGAGATCCTGAGGGAGACCGGGGTGCCGGGCATGTCTGCCAGAGACGGCAGAAGCGCGCAGGGTATACTATCCAACGGCCCGGCAGGGCGCCCCCATCGCGAACCGTAGCAGCACCGGGGCGTGCTGCTCATGGGGATGGGCTGGCAACCGGGCTGTGAGGAGCGAGAAAGAATGATCATCAAGTCCAAAGACGACGTGTTGAGCCTCTCCGGCTCACTGCACAAGAACCAGTGGAAGGCCATCAAGGCGGCGGCCAACCTGTTGCTGCAAGAGTATCCTCAGGGAATTATTATCGACTGTTCGGAACTGGAAGACATCTCCGAAGGCGGGGCCCGTACATTTCTGGATGCCATGAACGACATCGAGGCCGCGCACTCCCGGATCATCGTTGCAAACCTTCCGGAGAAAGTGCTCTCGGTGTGCAAATCCATCCCCGGGGTACGTTCCCAGTTACCCATTGCACATTCGATCGAGGAGGCACGGTGTTCTCTGCGCCTCTCCAGCAGGACACAGGGCGTCGCCGGTAACGGCAAGCATGGCGCATTGCTGGTCGTGCCGCTTCTGGGCGACATGGACCTGACCTACGGCGCGGAACTGGCGGCCCTGCTGGCCAGAGCAGGTCATCATGAGGTGCTGCTGGTCTACTTCCTGGAAGTCGCCCGGAACCTGCCTCTCAACGCTCCTATGGGAGAGGCAGAACAGGCTGCACAGGCATCGCTGGATCAGGCACACCGGATCCTGAAGACGCACAACGTGCCGGTCAACACACATCTGGAGAAGGTGCGGGAAGCCAGCGATGGGATCGTCAGCTTCCTGAAACAGTGCGGCGCCGAACGGGTCGTGCTGGGCGTGTCGCAATACCCGGAACAGGACGAGGCCAGCGAGCACCTGCAGAGCATTGTGGAAACCCTGATCAAGCGTGCGCCCTGCGAAGTGGTGATCGGACGGGGTAAGCGCAAGTGAGGGACGATCACTCTCGATGAGCGTCTCCCCGGAGCCTGCATATGCCGTATCTGCCTTCTGATTATGTGGAGACCGTCCGTCGAGCGCTTCAGGAAGACGTTGGAACCGGAGATATCACAACCCTGCTGACTGTTCCTGCGGAGGCGCAGGCGCATGCCGTGATGCTCGCCAGGCAGGATGGGGTCGTCGCAGGCCTGCCCGTAGCACAGGAGGTTTTCCGCCAGGTAGACCCCTCGTTGCAGTTCCGTGCGTTGCTGGCCGAAGGGGCATCCTTCCGGAGCGGCGACCTGCTATGCGAGATCACGGGACGGGCGCAGGCGATACTGACCGGTGAGCGTGTGGCGTTGAACTTTGTGCAACGCCTGAGCGGCATTGCCACGCGCACGTCCCGCTTTGTGGCGCTGGTGCAGGGAACGCACGCCCGGATCGCGGACACGCGCAAGACCACACCGGGGTTGCGTGCGCTGGAGAAGTACGCGGTGCGCACAGGGGGCGGGTTCAATCACCGCTCGGGCCTCTACGATGCCGTCCTGATCAAGGATAATCATATCCAGGCCTGCGGCAGTATTACCGCGGCTGTGCAGGCAGCGACCCGAGCACCACACACCATGACCATCACCGTGGAGTGCGCCACGCTGGAGCAGGTGGACGAGGCCCTGCAGGCCGGGGCGCAGATCCTGTTGCTGGACAATATGGATCTGCCCACCCTGCAGCAGGCCGTGAAGCGCGTCGCCGGGCGGGCCGTGACGGAAGCGAGCGGGGGCGTGAACGAGCAGACGGTTGCCGCCATCGCGCAGACTGGAGTGGATATCATCTCGGTAGGAGCACTGACGCACTCGGCACCGGCAGTTGACATCAGCCTGGAGCTCTCCTCATTGCCTCAGAACTGTGGATGAGATGTATCGCATCATCGTGGACGTCCATGACCGTGTCACCTCCACCATGGATGTGGCCCGGGAGAACGTCCGGTCCGGTCGGGTATGCTTTGATTCTGCCGGCAGGCCGCATCCCGCGGGCGTGATCGCCCGGGAGCAGATCGCCGGGCGCGGACAGAGAGGCCGGGACTGGTACGCGGAGCCCGGGGCGAATCTGAACGCCACCTACTACTTCCGACACCCGCGCACCCACCCGGAACAGGCAGGTACCCTGGCTCTACTGGCCGGTGTGGCCGTCCTCGATGTTCTCCTCCCCCTGTGCACGCCTGCCATGGCAGGTGCTCCGGCCGCACTTGGTCTGAAGTGGCCCAATGACCTGCTGCTCAATCGCCGCAAGCTGGGCGGGATCCTCATCGAGATGATACAGGCTCCAGACCAGGACTGGGTGGCCCTGATCGGTGTCGGGATCAACCTGAGCACCACACACTTCCCGGACGGGATCGCCCGCCTGGCCACTTCGTTGCATCGCGAAGGGCTTCCCTGTCCCGACTGGCGCACACTGGGGGAGCAGGTCCCGGCCTCCCTGTGTCTCTGGGCCAGTATCTGGCGGGAGCAGGGCCCCGAGGCTATTCTGGAACGGTGGCGCGCCTTCGACCAGACCCCGGGTCGGCACTACGCCACGGAAATCGAAGGGCAGACGGTGGCAGGCGTCGCAGTAGGTGTGGATACGCAGGGGGCGCTGTTGCTGGCCCTCCCGGATGCCCGGGTGCTTTCGATCCACACGGCTACCTCGTTGCGAGAACAGGATCAGGCTCTGTCACACCACGTGATCTCCGACGTGCAGAAGCAATGTCTCCTGTGACGAGACCCGTGTGGTGTGCGGGCCATCTCACAGCAGACCGGGAAAGAGAGGCTGGCAGTGTCTGAAGAGCAGGACGGTTGTTCCAGAGGTTGCTCACAATGGGCGCACGAGTCTGGCATGCTGCTGACCGTGATACTGATCGCTGCCCTGTGGCGCCTCTGCGGGGTCGAGACACATGGGAGCAAGGTTGAAACCGGACGGTTCGCACTGGAGGTCCGGTTCGTGAAAAATAGCGGTAGCCGGAAGTGGGTCAGGCAGTCTTCCGGCTACCGTGAGGAAACATACGTTCCTCAAGCGGGTTGCAGGAGTCAGATGACGCTTACTTGATGTTGGCGATCGTCTTGTTCAGCGACGGCGGGATGATCACGGTGTCGATCACATGGATCACCCCGTTGTCGGCCTCAATATCTGCCTTGATCACCTTGGCCCTGTTGACCGTCACACCGCCCTTGCCCGCCTTCAGCTTGATCTTCTCGCCCTGAACGGTGGCCACGTCGCCGGTCTTCACATCGGAGGACATAACCTTGCCGGACACCACATGGTAGGTCAGTACCTTGACCAGAGCCGACTTGTTTTCCGGCTTCAGCAGGAAGTTAAGTACCTTTGCAGGCACTTTCTTGAAGGCTGCATCTGTCGGGGCGAACACGGTGAACGGTCCATCTCCCTTGAGCGTTTCGACCAGATCCGCAGCCTTGACTGCCGCGACCAGCGTCTTGAAATTGCCTGCTTTGACCGCGGTGTCCACGATGTCTTCGGCGCGTGCCACAGGCGCGGCGCACAATGCCAGCGCCAGCAGTCCCAGTTTGACCATGACTTTCACGAGCGTCTCTCCTTTTTGACCGTGCAAAGCGGTCGCGCAAAATGGGAAATTCTCCAGTCCACCGGACTGGATGTGCCGTGCATCCTGCATCGGCGTTTCTGTTCAAAAGCGTTTACGCCTGCGGCTCTGTGGCAGTTCCACAAACATCACTGATTACTGATATTTTTTCCTGCCTCCCCGAATCATGTTGTCATGTGCTGCTCTACACCTCCCTGCGCTGCCGAGGCCAGTGCGCCCAGAGTGAAGCGTAGCACGGGCCAGACAGTGCCCGGCGCGGAGACAACGGGCTCGCCCCCTCGCAGGGCGCGCACAAACGCGCTGTCCGGAGTATCCGACGTGACGGGCGCACTCAGGCTCAGATCCTCCTCGGTGAAGGGACGCAGATCTGCGGAACTGTCTGTCCAGAGCAGGCGGGTGTTGCGCATGACGAAGTCGGCGCGTTCCGTCTGAATACTGATCTCCTCGCGCCAGTGTTTCGCATCGCCCACAAAAGTGAAGGTAAATGGTACGTCGTCGGTCTGCCTTGGAGGAGCTGTTGCGGCGCTCTGCGGGCGCAATCGGGCCTCCCCCCAGGTCACAATGGGCACCGGCGTGCCGCGGTTCTCCATGGTAGCGCGCAGACGTGAAGCCTCCAGGCCAGTCACATGGAACAGCAGGTCCAGCTGATGCCCGTTGGCGTCTCCAAAGTAGCCCCCGGGGCAGCGCTCCGGGTCGTGACGCCACGTGCCAACATTGGGTGTGACCCAGTCCTCACAGGCGAACACATCGATCGAGGTGATCCGGCCCCACCGTCCTGAGCGCAGGGCCTCACGCAGGAGCCGGGAGTCGCGTCGGTAGCGCGACTGATACGCAATGGCCACGATCCGGTCACTGCGTTCCGTGGCCTCCGCTACCTGTGTTACCTCTTCCGGAACCAGAGAGAGAGGTTTCTCGCACAGCACATGCAGACCATGTTCGAGAGCCGCAAGCACCTGCGGCACGTGCCATCGGTTCGGTGATGCGATGACCACAAAGTCCAGACCGGGATGCTGCATAAGTTCTTCGGCGGAAGCGTAATCGGCAACATCCGTGCCCTGCTGGTCGCGCATCAGTTCCGGCACACGCTCTGCCAGTTTGCGACGCGCTGCCGGGTCCGGATCGCTCACGGCACAGACGGCTATGCCGGGGATCTCGCTCAGGCGTTCCAGGTGCACCCGTCCGAACCATCCGCACCCGATGATACCCGCGCGCAACCGGGTAGGATCATTTGCCTTAGAATTCACTTTATTCTCTCCTGTTGTCCGTCGTTGGCGCGAGCGCACGCACCCGACCCGCGCCTTACTTCATTACGGTTGCACGGTATCGCTCTCCTGCCTCCATCGTAGTAGTCCGGAAACAGGACTCCGGTGTCGGCCCGGTTGACGCAGGCGTCACACTTTGTGTAGAATACCGTGCGTAAGGAGAGCCAGTGCATGACCGATGAGGAGCAGATGCCGGGTGCCCAACCAGAGACGCGCGGCACGCGTGGCGTGGAGCGAGTCACGATCCCGGCCCTGAAACTGCGCAAGCAGACGGGCCCGAAAATCGTGATGGTGACTGCCTACGACTGCGTTGCGGCCCGTCTGGCGGACCGTGCTGGAGTGGACGTGGTGCTGGTGGGCGACTCCCTGGGTCAGACTGTTCTGGGCTACGACACCACGGTTCCGGTTACGCTGGAGGAAATGCTGCACCACACGCGTGCAGTTCGTCGCGGGTTACGCCGCGCGTTGCTGCTGGCGGACATGCCCTTCGGAAGCTATCAGGTCAGTCCGGAAGAAGCCATTCACAACGCGGTCCGACTTCTCAAGGAAGGAGGCGCGCAGGCCGTCAAGATCGAAGGGGGGCAGCCGTTCGTAGAGACGGTGCGCCGCATGACCGAAGCCTCAATCCCTGTGATGGGCCATCTGGGCCTGACCCCGCAGTCCGTGCACATGCTGGGTGGACATCGCGTTCAGGGGCAGGACCCGGAGGCAGCCCGACGCATTCTGGCCGATGCGCGCGCGCTGGAAGAGGCCGGCGCCATCGGGATCGTGCTGGAGACGATCCCGGCTGCACTGGCAGCGGAGGTCACTGCGGCGCTCTCCATTCCCACCATCGGGATCGGAGCCGGACCGGACTGCGACGGGCAGGTGCAGGTCTGGCACGATCTGATCGGTCTCTCCCAGCGGACTTTCCGGCACGCCCGGCGCTACGCTGAAGTCGGTACACAGATCGAGAACGCGTTGCGCGCCTACGTCGAGGAAGTTCGTCAGATGCAATTTCCTACCCGGGAGCACAGTCTCTAAGGATGCGCACCTTTCAGCAGATCCTTCCCCTGCGCACCTACCTGCGTGGCGTGCGGGAAGAAGGCAAGACGGTCGGGTTTGTGCCGACCATGGGCGCTCTCCATGAAGGACATCTCGCCCTGTTCCGTCGGGCCAGAACCGAGTGTGACGTTGTTGTTGTCTCTATCTTTGTCAACCCGACTCAGTTTGGTCCCGGAGAAGATTTTCATACCTATCCGCGCGACCTGAACCGCGACCTGCAACTGGCCTCCAACGAGGAAGTGGACGCCCTGTTCCATCCCTCTGTAGAGGAGATGTATCCGGCAGGCTTTCAGACATGGGTGGAGGTGCCGGAACTGGCCGCTACCCTGGAGGGATCGCTCCGACCGGGACACTTCCGCGGGGTAGCAACGGTCGTCACCAAGTTGCTGAACATTGTGCAACCCGATGTTGCGTTCTTCGGGCAGAAAGACTACCAGCAGTTTCTGGTGATTGACCGGATGGTGCGCGATCTGAACCTGACATGCCGCATTGCAGTGGTTCCGACGGTGCGTGAGGCGGACGGGCTGGCTATGTCGTCACGCAACGTGTACCTCTCTCCGGAAGAGCGACGCGCGGCTACCGTGCTGTTCCGCGCGCTCCGGCGTGCGGAAGAGCTGGTACAGTCGGGCGTGGCGCGGGCGGATGAGGTGGCCCGTCAGCTGGAGGCACTGATTGATGCAGAGCCGCTGGCCACACGCGAGTACGTCGCGCTGGTGCACCCGGAGACTCTGCAACCCGTGCACTCGCTGGCCACCGGGGTCACACTGGTCGCGCTGGCAGTACGTATCGGCCGAACCCGTCTGATCGACAATGCGTTCATCGCGCCTCCCGGCGCAACGGCATAATCCGGAAGGAGACATCGATGCGAAAGTGGGGCATACCGGGCCTGATCGCGCTGCTGGCGATCCTCGGCTACGTGGGCTACGCCACCGTACAGCAGAACGGCCTGCGCGCAGAAGCGCAGAAAGAGCTCCGGGCGCAGGAGCCGGAAATGCGCGAGTGCGAGGCGCGCCTGCGACAGTTCTATCAGGCGGTTCAGGGCTATCAGAAAGACCACAGAGGAGCCCTGCCCCCGAAGGTGGAGGCCCTGTACCCCCGCTACGTGAAAGAGGGAAAACTGTTCTTCTGCCCGACGGCGGAGCGCGCGCAGGGACGCCGGGCGACGATCTCGCAGGGACAGATCGAGGTCAACGGCCGCAAGTTCCCCGTCACCTATGGCTTCCGCTGGCTCACCGGGGGCTATGCGCGCGGCCTGAAGAAGATGGGAGATGCTGTGCCCTTCATCATCTGCGATGCGCACCGTGAGGCGCTCTATCAGGCAGTCTATCGCCGTCCGGTCCCGCAGGACGCCTTTGCTGAAGAAAAACGCAACGGCCTGATCCCCGAGGTACGCGATGCGAAGATGCTTGTGATCCGTAAGAACGGCACTGTCGATCGGATCGCCGCCGATCAGGATCTCTAGCGCGACACAGGACGTGAAGCGTCATACTCCCCACAAACGTACATATCCGTGACACCCCTGCTTCCGGCGCAACGATCGATGCGCGCAACGCGACCGGTACCCGTGCGGAGGGTACCGGTCGCGTGTTTTTACAAGGAGGTATCCAATGCACTCTCCCATCCTGTCCGGCATTCACCATGTGACCGCGATTGCGAGCGATCCGCAGCGCAACCTCGATTTCTACACGCAAACGCTTGGCCTGCGCCTGGTCAAGCTGACAGTTAACTATGACGACCCCGGCACATACCACTTCTACTTCGGTGATGCGCAGGGCCGTCCCGGTACCCTGCTGACTTTCTTCCCGTGGCGCCACGCGCATCGCGGGCACCAGGGAACGGGGCAGGTCATCGCGATCGCTCTGGCAGTTCCGGAACATGCGGTTGGCTACTGGCGTGACCGCCTGCAGCGGCAGGGCATCGGCTTTGTGGAGGAAGAGCGCATGGGCGCAACCGTGCTGGCTTTCGCTGACTCCGATGGAATGACTCTGGAGCTGATCGCGCACGCGGGGACCATGCCGGGCTCCGCATGGGGCCACAGCGAGATCCCGGCTGAGCATGCCGTGCGTGGCGTGCACAGCGTAACGCTCTCCGAGGAAGGCTATGAGCGTACTGCGCGTCTGTTGCATGAGACTATGGGCTTCCGCCTGACAGCCGAGCAGGGCAACCGGTTCCGCTATGAGATCGGCGAGGGAGGCGCCGGGGCGACCGTGGACCTGCTGTGTCAGCCGGATGCACCTCCCGGAACCATGGGGGCGGGCACTGTGCACCATGTGGCGTTCCGCACGCCAGACGATACGCATCAGAACGCATGGCGCGAGCAACTCCGCGCAGAGGGGTATAACGTCTCCCCGATCATGGACCGTCAGTACTTCCATTCCATCTACTACCGGGAGCCAGGAGGTGTCCTTTGCGAGATCGCCACGGATCCGCCCGGATTCACGGTAGATGAGCCTCTGGAGGCACTCGGCACCGCGCTGCGCCTGCCAGCGTGGCTGGAGCCGCGTCGCAGGGTTATCGAACAGATTGTAGCTCCCCTGCGTCTGCCTCATTCTACCGCGGGAGGAACCGGACAGTGAGCGCACCATCGGAGTTCCTTCATGTGTTTGAGCCGGGAACGGAACGCACCCCCGGCTGGACATACCTGATGCTCCACGGGACTGGAGGCGACGAGAACGATCTGCGCGATCTAGGCAGGTATCTGGCCCCCGATGTCGCCCAGCTCAGGCCACGCGGTCAGGTTCTGGAGCGCGGCATGCCCCGCTTCTTTCGCAGGCTCGCGGAAGGCGTTTTCGATCTGGAGGATCTGATCGCGCGCACACATGCGCTGGCCGACTTCGTGTTGCGCGCGGCGGAGCAGTATGCCTTCGATACCCGCAGGGTTATGGCCGTTGGTTATTCCAACGGCGCGAACATCGCCGTGAGCACACTCCTGCTCCGGTCCGGCGTGCTGGCAGGTGCTGTCCTGTTTCACCCCATGGTGCCTCTCGTGCCGGAACAGCCACCGGACCTGCACCATGTGCCCATCTTCATCGGTGCCGGCACTGCAGATCCCATCGTTCCCGCCGCACAGACCGAAGCGCTGGCGCAGATGCTGGCCGGGTACGGGGCCCGGGTCACCGTCCACTGGCAATCGGGTGGGCACAGTCTGGGGCAATCCGAGGTAGAGCAGGCCAGGATCTGGCTGGCACCACTTCTGGCCACGTAATGGCTCTTACATAACGTATTCGGTAGCAAGAAACAGCTCCTCGGACGAGCAATCTGCTTTTCTTGCAGATCTGCTAATGGTGCACGTGCGCCTCGCTGCCCTGTGCTACCGCCTGCCCGGAGAGCATCTGGAAGACTGCCTGCTCTCCCTCGTGGAGCACGGGTTGCCGCAGGAGGCGAAGCGGCCGGCCGATCAGGAGCCATACTCCCGGGCCTAATGGAAAACCGCAGCGCACAACCGGGTGCGAAACTACCTGTGGAATCTGCGCCGCAGAGGGAATCGGGAGCTGCCCTTGGAACCGGAGGCCTGCGCGCACATCACAGCGGAAACGCCGACGATCCGGCAGAAGAAACCCTGCGCCACGCCGTGGAAGTACAGATTGCGGAGGCGCTTCAGGCGCTGACGCCCGGGCAACGGGTGGCGCTGGTGCAGCGCTACTTCTACAACCGGACCTTCGTGGAGATCGCCAGAGACACAGGCCGAACGCCGGATGCGGTTCGTATCGCGCCTGCGCGCAATCTCTGGAAATCCAGGGCTTCCAGGAGACCGATGCCGACGATTATCTGGCGCTCATGGCCTCTTTCTCTCCCGCGCATGAGCCGAAAAAGTTACCAGTGACCGCCCCATCCCCCTGCAGGCTGAGTGTAGAGAACAGACATGCTCATGCGTATTCTGTGCCACACGCCATTGATCGTGTTTCTGGCACTACCCGTTGCTCTTCCAGGTGGCAGTTGCTGTTTCGAGACGGAGTGCCCTACCATCACAGGGTGCACACGCCATCCGGGCATGCCCTCAGTGGTTAGATGCAAGCGCACCGGCACCAGTACGGGTTGTTCGGACGGTAACGGTTGCTGCTCATTTCAGACTCAGGAATGCATATACAGCAATAACCCGGGGCCGAATTGCGCGATGCACAACGGATCGCAGAACATCAATGTCAACTTCTTCCCCAAAGGAACGTGTACCGATCGTGGTGGCGCTGTGGGATGCCTGAGCCTCGGGGACTCCTGCGGCGATGTGTGACCCTCTGCAACAAATGCCACATGGCTGCAGAACGGTTCCGACATGCCGCATCCCACGAAGCACATCGTTACCGCACCGGTAGCTCGCCATGCTGATCCTCCGGAAGTCGGCCGCAAAATCAGGTGCCGGTCAGGGGCTTGCACGATGGCCAGTGCGCAGGAGGAGGCTGGTGCTGGGTGCACTGGCCGCCGCCGTTCTGGCGCTGGCTTTCTACCAGTGGATCGCTTACCTCCGCTTACCTGACCGCATGATCGAACGCGCCCTCAACTATCTCAGAGCGAAGAACATCGAAGGACTGCTGTCGCTGGCATCGGAGCGTGAACGCCGTCTTCTGAACCTGACGCCGGAGAGCGTGCGTGCCTGCCTCCAGTATGGCTACTGGCAGACGGATCCGGCCAACAGGTTCTCTCCAATCCCGGCGTACCCGGAATGATCGCAGGAACCTGCCCGTGGGTTCTCGCTCCGCGTTTCTGGCAGGCCCTCGCACGCAACACCCTGTGCGAAACCTGTGCGAAAAATGTTACAAAAAATGAAAAAAATCGGCCCGGAGGCCTGAAGAAACGCGTGCGTCCTGCCGAAATTAAGAGTGATTCGAGTTCACCTTCCTTCCTTAGGGTAGCAGGGTTTGCTCTCCTTTCACCTGCTGCCCCTTTTTCTTAACATCCCGAGCCTTCCTATCGGTAGTTCACGAACTGCACATCAAACGGCAGATCCTCCATGTTCCGGATCAGGCGTTGCACTGCCTGCAGAGCATCCTTCTCCTTGCTGGAGACGCGCAACTGATCTCCCTGCACCTGCGCCTGCGCCTTGATACCCGAGGCCTTGATCTCCCGGACCAGTTTCCTGGCCTCTTCTGCCGGGATGCCCTGCCGCAACGTTACCACCTGACGCACGGTACCCCCCGCAGCCGGCTCTACCTTACCGTACTCCAGCGCCTTCAAAGAGACGTTCCGTTTCGCCAGCTTGCTGCGCAGGATGTCCAGCACCGTTGCCAGATGGAACTCGTCATCGGAAATGACCCGGATGCTGTCCCCCTCCAGCGTCAGACTGGTTTTCGTGTTACGGAAATCAAAGCGATTGGCAATCTCCCGTTCCGCCTGATCGATCGCGTTTTTCACCTCGGCGATGTCCACGCGCGAGACCACGTCGAACGAGTATTCCGTTGCCATGGTACGTACCTCCCTTCGGGGATAGTATACTCGACGCCAATTCGGACATACACTGACAAAAGCTGTGGCAATGTGATATAATGGGCCGTCGAGTTACCTGCAAAGCCGTCTGGAGACCGTGAGGGCATGAGATTTCTGCGGGGCGTGTTGGGGCACTTCTCCCGCGACATGGGGATCGACCTTGGCACAGCCAACACGTTGGTACATGTGCGCGGCCGAGGGATCCTGCTGCGCGAGCCATCGGTGGTCGCGATTGACCGGGACAACCCGCGCCGCATCTACGCGGTAGGCGAGGAAGCCAAACGCATGCTGGGCCGCACGCCGGGCAGCATCATCGCGATCCGCCCCCTGAAGGACGGGGTCATCGCCGACTTCGACCAGACGGAGAAGATGATCCGCTACTTCATCGAGAAGGTACACCGGCGCTCCATGCTGATCGCACCCCGTGTGGTGATCGGGGTCCCCTCCGGTGTGACGGAGGTGGAAGAACGCGCAGTCAAGGAGGCAGCCGAAGCGGCAGGCGCGAAAGAAGCCTATGTGATCGAGGAGCCGATGGCCGCAGCCATCGGCGCAAACCTGCCCATCACAGAGCCAACGGGTTCCATGATTGTGGACATCGGCGGCGGTACCACCGAGGTAGCTGTTATCTCACTGGGCGGGATCGTGACCAGTCGATCCATTCGCGTTGCCGGTGACGAGATCGATGAAGCGATCGTCAACTATGTGCGTCGCACGTACAACCTGTGCATCGGCGATCGCACAGCAGAAGAGGCCAAGATCGTCGTCGGATCCGCCTACCCGACGGGCAAAGAGCGTACCATGGACATCCGCGGGCGCGACCTGATCTCCGGTCTACCTCGCTGCACCACCATCACCAGTACAGAGATCCGTGAGGCGATCCAGGAGCCGGTGAACGCCATTGTAGAAGCCGTGAAAGTGACACTGGAAAGCACGCCTCCTGAGCTGGCCGCCGACATCTATGAACGCGGGATCGTGCTGGCCGGTGGCGGTGCCCTGCTGGACGGTCTGGATACGTTGCTGGCCCGCGAGACCTCCATGCCAGTACATATCGCTGAAGACCCGCTCTCCTGCGTGGTGCTCGGCACAGGCCGGGTACTTGAGGCCATCGACTCCGAGCCGCGTCTGCGCAAAGTCCTGAAAGGACACTGATCCCGCCCGGAACTCCTCCGGGGTCGTTGCGGCATCGTGCGCCGCAGAAACGTTGAGGTGCGTATGCTGACAGGCAGAACGCCTCCCATCCGGCGGTATGGGACGGTATTGCTCTTCCTGATGCTGGGGACACTGGCGGGAGCATGGCACAACCGTGCCGTCGATCGAGGCGAACCGGATGTTGTGGTTGGACTGGTGCGCGGTGCGGTAGCGCCACCGGCCGGAGCGCTCCGGAAAGCCTCGAACTGGATCTACGAGCAGACGGCATGGTTCTGGCGCGGAAAGACGCTGGCACAGGAGAACGAACGCCTGCAGCAACGCGTTGCGGTACTGGAGGCCGAGGTCACACGCCTGCAGGAGGCCGACATCAAGCTGGCGCACCTCCGCAAGGATCTGGGCTTCGTGCAGAGCCGCCCTGCCCCCCCTGTTGCCGCAGATGTAGTCGCCCTGCGCCCCGACCCGAAGTTCGAGACCCTGCTGGTCAACCGCGGATCCCGGGATGGCGTGCGTGTGCACAGTGTGGCGATTGCGCAGGGGGGCGTGGTCGGGCAGGTCTCCGAGGTCACCCCGACCACGGCCACAGTGCTCCTGCTGATGGACCCGAATGCCAGCGTGGGCGCGCGCGTTCAACGGCCAGAGTCCCGTGCTGTCGGGATCTGCAAGGGCGCGAACGCCACAACCCTGATGCTGCACAATCTGGCGCCCGATGCGGATGTCCGGCCCGGCGACCGCATCGTCACCTCTGGACTGGGAGGCGTCTTCCCACCGGGCCTGCTCATCGGCACCGTCACACAGGTAACGCGCGACGCTGAAAACGTAAACAAGACGGCACAGATCCAGCCTATCGTACGCTTTGATCGCCTGGAAGAGGTTTACCTGCTGCCATGAGCCCCGCCACGCGGCGCGTTGCAGGCACAGTGGCGGCCCTGTTCCTGGCCACGCTGGCACAGGCGGTCTTTGCCAGTCCCCTGCAGGTAGCCGGCGCTCGCCCCGATTTCCTGCTCTGCGTTGCCCTGATCCTGTCCCTGTTCACTCACGTCAACGGGGCAGCTACCACTGGATTTTTCGCAGGTCTTCTGCACGCCTCGCTGGCCGCTCCTCCTGCAGGGGGGTTTGGCAGCCTGATCGTCAGCCGGATGCTGGTGTGCGCTCTGGTAGGATGGCTGGAAGAACGCCTGTACCGCGATCACCTGCTGAGCGCACTGATGCTGGTCATCACCGGCACTGCACTGGCCGAATTGCTCTACTTCGTGATCGCACCGCACCCCAATATCCCGCACTGGGCGCGCCACATGGGCATGACTGCCCTGTATAACGGGGCACTCTCCCCACTCCTCTATCCAGCAGTACGCCGGCTGATTGGCGCGCACCGCACGCGCGATATGTTCTAGCCCCCGCGCTTTCAGGCCAGAATATCGCGTACGACGTGCCCGTGCACATCAGTCAGGCGATAATCGCGCCCCTGATAGCGATAGGTGAGCCGGGTGTGATCGATACCGAGCAAATGCAGGATCGTGGCCTGCAGATCATGCACGTGCACGGCGCCGGGCGTGAACGCGTCCTTGGAGGGCGTGATCGGATTCCCCTCCGCGTCCACAATGTTGTAGCCGTAGGGATCGGTTTGCCCGTAGGTCATTCCGGCGCGCACGCCCGCGCCAGCCAGCCAGATCGTGAAACACCGGGGATGATGGTCCCGCCCGTAGTTGTCCTGCGTCAGTTTGCCCTGTGAGTAGCTGGTGCGCCCGAACTCTCCCCCCCAGATCACCAGCGTCTCATCCAGCAACCCGCGCTGTTTCAGGTCCCGCAGCAGAGCTGCCGTGGGCTGGTCCGTGCGCTGCGCTTGATAGCGAATGCCGCCTGGCAGATCGCCATGATGATCCCATCCCTGATGATACAGCTGGATGAACCGCACACCGCGCTCCGCCAACCGCCGCGCCAGTAGACAGTTGGCCGCAAAGGTCCCCGGCTTCCGCGCCTCGGGTCCGTACATCTCGAACACCGCATCCGGCTCCTTTGAGAGGTCCATCACCTCCGGCACACTGGTCTGCATGCGGTAGGCCATCTCATACTGTGCGATCCGCGCCTCGATCTCCGGGTCCAGCGCTTTCTGATACTGCGCCCTGTTGAGGGCTTTCAACGTGTCGAGCATGGCCCGTCGCCCCTGCGCCGAGATGCCCGCCGGGTTGGTGAGATAGAGCACAGGCTCTTTGCCGGAACGGAACTGCACTCCCTGAAACCGGGAGTCCAGAAACCCGTTGCCCCAGAGCCGCGCGTAGAGCGGTTGATCGGCCTGTCCTGCTGTAACCAGCACCACAAACGCAGGCAGGTTCGCGTTCATGGACCCCAGCCCGTAGCTGACCCACGCGCCAAAAGAAGGACGTCCGGCGATCTGCGATCCGGTCTGAAAGAAGGTGATGGCCGGATCGTGATTGATCGCTTCTGTCCACATGGACTTGATGAAGCAGATGTCGTCCACGTGCCGGGCGATATGCGGTAGCAGCTCGCTGACCCATGCACCGCTCTGGCCATGCCGGGCAAACGCGAAGACCGAACCCGCCAGAGGCAGCACCGCCTGATTGGCGCTCATACCGGTCAGGCGCTGGTTACCCCGCACATGATCGGGCAGGGGCTCGCCGTGCTTCTCACGCAGTAGAGGCTTGTAGTCGAACAGATCCTGCTGAGCCGGTCCCCCGCTTTGAAACAGGTAGATGATACGCTTCGCTTTCGGAGGGAAATGCGGCAGGCCGGGCAATCCCTCACCCCGTCCCGGGGAGGCATCCGCACGGGCTTCCACGGTCGTGCCCAGAAGATGGGAGAGGCCCAGTGCGCCCAGACCGAGCGCTGCACTGGACAGGAAGTGCCGTCGCGTCACGCAGAATGGGTCCAGAGGTTCCATGGTCATCGTTTCCAGATCGTCGCGTCAAGGTTAAGGACCGTTTGCGCCACCACAGTCATGGCGGCCAGTTCGACAGGCGCGAGGTCGGGATCCGGCTTGCTCTCACCGACCTGAAGCAACTGTTTCGCGGCCTCCGGGTCAGCCTGGAAGCGCGCCCGTTGATCCGCGAGGAGCGCGCGCAGTTGCTGCCTCTCGAACGGATCGGGCTCCCGGGTAGCCAGAACGCGGAACAGGAAGCGCACACGGTGCGCGTCATCCGGCCCCGCTTCTCTGAGAGCGCGCTGTCCAAGCGCACGCGCTGCCTCCACGAACTGCGGGTCGTTCAGCAGCACCAGCGCTTGAAGCGGTGTGTTGGTCGTCTGTCGGCGCGCCGTGCAGACTTCACGGCTGCCGGCGTCAAACGCCACCATGTTGGGCATCGGCGCTGTGCGCTTCCACACGGTGTAGAGACTGCGCCGGTAGAGGTCGCCCCCCACGCTCTGACGATACGGCGGGCTCATGACGTTGGTCTCACGCCACAGATCGCCCGGCTGATAGGGGCTGACCGGAGGCCCACCTATGCGCTCATCCAGCAGCCCGCCGGCGAAGAGCGCGAGGTCACGAATGGCCTCCGCGCTCAGGCGGAAGGCAGGCCCTCGTGCCAGCAACAGGTTGTTCGGATCGCGCTCCTTCAGATCCGGGCGCAACACGGAGGACTGGCGGTAGGTGCTGGACAGCACGATCCTGCGCAGGAGCCCATGCACATCCCAGCCAGATCGGACAAAGTCACGGGCCAGCCAGTCCAGCAGTTCGGGATGCGTGGGCAGACGGCCCTGCACACCGAAATCCTCCTGCGTTTCCACAAGTCCCCGACCGAACAGCAGGGCCCAGAAACGGTTGACTGCAACGCGAGCCGTGAGCGGATGATCCGGGTGTGTCAACCACTGAGCCAGTCCCAGCCGGTCCTTGCGCGCTCCCGGAGGCATCGGAGGCAGGAATGCGGGCGTGATGCGGGTCACCCGATTGGCCTCCGTCCTGGGCGCATCGTAACGGCCACGGAACAGCACATAGGTCGGACGCGGAACCGGCATCTCCTCCATGACAGCCAGTTCCAGGCAGGCATCCTCGGCAGCGACCAGCTGCTCCCGCGCACTGGCCAGTGCCTGCGTCGTCTCGCGCATGACCGGATCGAAGGCCGAAAAATACGTTTCGCGCAGGGCCGCCTCATGCGCCTGCGGCGCGGCCAGCGCGTCATGGAGGCTGCGTCCATCTACCAAGTGCGCTACCTCGAGCGAGGTCAGTTCGCGGCGGAAGATGGTCAGCTCATCGATCTGTCCGCCCTTGAAGCCCCGGTCCCGGAAGCGTTGCCCCAGCACCAGCGTGTGATATCCAATGCTCTTGAGCATCCGGTCGCGAACCGTCTGCAATGCGGCCGACCGGCCGTTCACGTAGATCCGCAGACCGGCGGCACGACTGGAGCCGTCGTAGGTCACTGCCACGTGCGTCCACGTGTTGGCCGGGATGGCCTGTCGGGTGCGTACTGCGATGGCGTTGCCCGGCCAGTGACGGAACAGGCGTGCTGTCAGCACTCCCTGCTCCACCAGCAAATCGTAGCCATGCGGCCCGGCATCCGTTCCCCCGCAGGCCTGAAATACCACTGCGGCTCCCTGCACCTGCCGGGGATCGCGCATCCAGAAAGCGATGGTGAACGGAGTATGGCGGCCGAAACGCCCGAGCTCCGGGAAGTGCACATTGTTCTCCCCGTCGAACTGCGCGGCCATACCGGCCCACCCCGGCACCAGCGGTACCTCCTCGGAACGCGCCCCGTGATGGGTTGCGTCCGGCACGAGGTTTCTCAGGGTACTCCCGTCGAAGCGTTCGAAGTCGAACCGCCCGATCAGGTCGGGCAACGCCGATGACGTTGCCCTGGAACGTTGCATGGAGGCCAGCCATTCGCGGAATGCTGGCTCGCGCTCCTGCCGCTTCTGCAGCCACTCGCGCTCACGTTGCTCCACCATCTGCCGGGCCCGGGACAGGTTCTGCTCCTGCTCCGGGTTCGGCAACAGCATGGAGGGTGCGGGGATAATGTCAGCCCGATCGTACAGACCGTGCTCATCGATGCTGTTGAAGAACGCGGAGAGCGCGTAGTAGTCGCGCATGGAGACCGGATCGTACTTGTGATCATGGCATCGAGCGCACTCCAGCGTCAGCCCCAGAAAAGCCATGCCAAAGGTGTTCACCCGGTCGGCCACTCCCTCCAGGCGCCACTCCTCCGGCACGCTTCCCCCCTCATTGGTCATGCGATGCAGACGGTGGAAGGCGGTCGCCACTCTCTGGTCGCGGGTTGGAGAGGGCAGAAGATCCCCGGCGATCTGCTCGGTGAGGAACCGGTCGTACGGCATGTTGCTATTGAACGCCCGGACCACCCAGTCCCGATAGGGCCATGTGGTGCTGAGCTGATCGCTCTGGTAGCCATAGCTGTCGGCGTAGCGTACGACGTCCAGCCATGGCGTGGCCATGCGCTCCCCGTAGCGCGGGCTCCGCAGCAGGCGATCGACCACTTTCTCGTAGGCATCCGGGGAGCGATCCGCGAGAAAGGCATCCACGTCATCGGGGGCAGGGGGCAGGCCAGTTAGATCCAGCGTGACCCGGCGTAACCATGTCACCCGATCTGCCTCCGGAGAGGGCGCGATGCCCAGCGCCTCCAGTCGCGCCAGCACAAACGCATCGATCGGGTTCCGCACCCATCGTATGTTCCTGACTTTCGGCACGGGAATATGACGCGGCAGGGGCGTGAAAGCCCAGTGCGCCTCGTAGGGTGCCCCCTGCGCGATCCACCGACGCAGCAATTCCTTCTGGCGCGCCGTCAGCGGTTTGTGTGCCGACGGGGGCGGCATGATCGGGACGGTGCCGGTCGAGAAAATCCGCGCGATAAGTGTGCTCTGCTCCGGCTTCCCGGGTACAATCACCCGACGTTTCAGAGCCTCCGCGCGCACGTCCAGACGCAGACCCGCTTTCCGGCTGTTGCGGTCCGGGCCATGGCAGGCAAAGCAGTGATCCGAAAGGATCGGTCGGATATCCCGGTTGAACTGCACACGGGCCGGTGATCTCTCCTGCGCGAAGGTTGCCTCTCCCGTCGCAACACAGACCCACAACAGAAGCCCCCGGGCAACGCTCTGCACACGCATCCTGTTTCTCATTCCGCACGCCCCTCTTCAGAGCTCAGAACAGATAGCAACAGTACACAGAGAAGCTACGCACGCAGATTCTCCAGCAGGATCAGCTGGGCGTTCCGCCGTTCCTCCCCCGGTTGGGGCACCCGTCGGAGATACCGCCCATCCGCCTGCAGTTCCCACGCCTGACAGTTGTCGGACAACAGGGTCCGCAGAACCTCCTCATACAGACAACGCCGGAGTCCGGGGTCCTGCACCGGAACGACCACCTCAACACGTCGATCCAGGTTGCGTGGCATCCAGTCTGCGCTTCCGATGTATACTTCTTCCTCGCCCCCGTTCCGGAAGTAGAAGATCCGGCTGTGTTCGAGAAATCGCCCGACAATGCTGATAACCCGGATGTTCTCCGACAGGCCTTTTATGCCCGGCCGCAGACAGCACATGCCACGCACAATCAGGTCAATCTGCACTCCTCGCCGGGAAGCTTTGTAGAGCGCATCGATCAGCTGCCGGTCCACCAGCGCATTCATCTTGGCGATGACCCGCCCCGGGCTCTCCTCGGAATGCCTTTCCATCTCCCGCTCGATCAGAGCCAGCAGACGGCTGCGGAGCGTTATGGGCGCGACCAGAAATCTGCGGTACTCGGACTGACGCGAGTAGCCCGTCAGGAAGTTGAACAGGTCCGACGCATCGGCGCAGAAATCCGGATCACAGGTCAGCAGGCTCACATCGGTGTAGACCGTGGCAGTGCGCGGGTTGTAGTTGCCCGTCCCGATGTGCAGGTAGCGACGCAGACCATCCTCTTCACGACGCACTACCAGTGTCACCTTGCAGTGCGTCTTCAACCCGACCAGCCCGTACACCACATGCACCCCGGCCTTCTCCAGTTGCCGGGCCCAGTGGATGTTGTTGGCCTCATCGAAGCGCGCTTTGAGCTCCACCAGGCAGGCAACCTGCTTGCCGTTGTCCGCCGCATCCGTCAACGCCTCCAGAATGGGTGAGTCGCCACTGGTGCGGTAGAGCGTGTGCTTGATCGTCAGTACCTGCGGGTCGTCCGCGGCCTGCCGGATGAAATCGGTGACACAACCGAAGGACTGGTAAGGGTGATGCAGCAGAATGTCCCCGCGCCGCATCGCCGAGAAGATATCCGGGGCCTCACGCAACGCCTTCGGCACCCCGGGCACAAACGGAGGATCGCGCAATTCCGGGATGTCCAGATTGGCCAGGGAAAAGAAGTCGGCCATGTTGAGCGGGCCATCCACCAGATACACTTCCTCATCGGAGACCTGTTGCAGCTCCTCGATAATCAGACGACGCAGCATCAGTGGCATCTGCCGCGCGATTTCCACCCGCTCAATCTCTCCGAAGCGACGTTGCGTTAGTTTCTCTTCAATCCACTCCAGCAGGTCGGCAGCGGCGGCTTCCTGTAACTCCAGATCCGCGTTGCGCGTGACGCGGAACGGGTAGCTGGCCAGCACCTCCATTCCGGGGAAGAGCCGATGTAGATGCGCCGAGATCACATCTTCCAGCAGGATGTACTGCCACCGCGTTTCCGGCAGATGGATCAGCCGCGGCAGCACCGGCCGGGTCGGCACTTTGACCCGTGCGAAGTGCTCGGTGCGCGTGACGGGATCACGCACCAGAACCGCCAGGCTGAGGCTCAGGTTGGAAATGTAGGGAAAAGGATGCCCGGGATCCACTGCGAGGGGCGTCAGAACCGGGAAGATCTCCCGTTCGAAGTAGTCCTGCAACCACTCCTTCTGATCCGGTTGTAACTCCGGATAGCGCAGCAACTGAATGCCGTGACGGGCCAGTTGCGGCAACAACTCCTGGAAGCAACGGGCCTGACGGGCCAGCATCGGCTCCAGCTTGTGCTGGATAGCGCGCAACCGTTGCTTGATTGCAGCCTCCGATAGCGCGTGCCCCGCATCATCCGTCCGGCTGCGCATGCCGGGCACGTAGATCATGAAGAACTCGTCCAGATTGTTGCTGAAGATCGCGAGGAACTTCAGGCGCTCCAGCAACGGGTTGGCCGGGTTCAGCGCCTCGGAGAGCACCCGGGCGTTGAACTCCAGCCAGCTCAACTCCCGGTCAAAATAGAGGTCCGCCGGCGCAGCATTCGGCGCGCTCCGCCCGTTGGCAGCAGCGTGGCGCGGTGTACGTCTGGTAGAACCCGCAGCAGCACGTTGCATGGAACGTTCAGGTCCTCTCCGCCTCAAGCAACCAGCGAGGCACCAGCGAGCGACCGGACCGCCCGGGCCGGATCAATCCCAGAGCGGTTGCAAGGTCCCGTGGCCGACTCCCAGCAACGCGCAGGTCCCTGCCGGACCGTCGCCGTGCCTCCTCCAGCGTAACATCGTCCAGAAACAGAGAGCGATCGCGCAGGCATCGCTCAGGAAGATATACGGTATCCTGGCAGTCAGGAAACGCCCGTAGATGCTCCAGAATGTCCGTTGCTGTCAGCAACCCCGCAATGCGAATATCGCCACCAAAAAAACGGTTCTGCACCACACACACGTTGACATACACGTTCTCGATCCGGTTGAGCCGCGCAGCAAACCGGCACACGTACGGCGCCGGCATCTCCGCAGTGACCAGCGTGGCGCGAACCGGCACCGGCACACGCGCTGGCAGCCGTCGCACGACCTGCCGGGCGTCCTCCAGAAACAGGCGCACCGTGCCGATACCGTCCTCCAGCTGCGGGAAGTCCTCGTAGTGTGCTCTCCCGGGAACAGGCCGCCCTGCGATGTAGTACCACTCATCTGCCAGCCAGACAAAGCGCGTGCCCAGACGTGCCTGAAACGCACGCTGTTTGCGAGAGATCCAGGCGATCATCCCCCGCGCGTAGTCCTTCTCGACGTTCTGCAGGCGCGGCAAGCGCTCGCGGAAACGGGTCAACCCGACCGGCACAATGGCCACTGAAGGGACCCCGGCCCGCTTGCCCGTCACCACCCGGTGCTCTGCGGCCAGCTCCTCCAGCGTGCGCTCCAGCGCCGCGCCATCGTTCCAACCCGGGCAGAGCACCACCTGCGCGTGCACATCGATCCGATGGTCCGCCAGTTCCCGGATCTGAGGCAGAACCGGAGCCGGCTCTTTCCGCCCCAGCAAACGGCCACGCAACTCCGGATCCGTGGCGTGCACGGATACATAGAGCGGGGACAGGCGTTGCTCTTTGATGCGCGCCCACTCCTCCGGGGTGACATTGGTCAGCGTCACATAATTGCCGTGCATGAACGAGAGCCGGAAATCATCGTCCATCAGATAGAGCGAACGGCGCATCTTCCGGGGTTGCTGGTGGATGAAGCAAAAGACGCATTTATTCTTGCAGGTATGTACGCGATCGCCCAGATCCGACTCGAAACTCAGGCCCGCGTCCTCGTAGTCTCGTTTGATCAGACGCAGGTTCAAAGGCCTGCCATTACGCTCCAGGCTCAGGTCGAGGCGTGCGCCCACAGCGTGGAAGCGATAGTCCAGAACATCCAGAATGGGTTTGCCGTTGATCCGACGCAGCAGATCGCCTGCCCGAACGCCCGCACGCTCCGCGGGACTGTCCGGGTCTACTCCGGCAACGATCAGGGCATTGACAGGTTTGACGAAGATTTCTGACATGGCCAGCATCCCCGTTGAACGGGGTAGTGGGCTCCTTTCACAGACCGGCCCCTTGGCAGACCCGAAGCTGCACTCTGCCCGGAGTCTACCGCCCCCGGTCCAGAATACACTATTGTACCGGAATAAGGTCTGACGATGCAAACCAGCGGAACCGACGGCAGGAGACGCCCGCTCCGTACCGAAAATAAGTAACGACAGGGCTATTCACAGCACCCTGTATGTGGGGAAATCCAGGATGCGGATCGCGCTCACACTGCTCATACTGCTCACACTGTTCCCTGGAAGCGTCGCCGATGCGCAGGAGGTGATCCCACGCCCCGACCCGGACGTCACGCCGGCAACGCGGATCGTAGCCGGTTGCACCGTCTGCGTGATCGTCACCGGTGAGCCTGATCTGTCCGGAACGCACATCCTGGACGAGAAGGGCGATATTCTGTTCTCACTGGCAGATACCGAGGGCGAAAACCGGCAGGAATGGCGCGTCAGTCTCAAGGGCAAGACGACGGAAGAAGCCCGGGCTGCGATCACAGAGAGCCTGAAGAAATACCTGCGTGCCCCGGAAGTGACAGTGGTGATCGTGAAACTGCCACGCGTGCGCGTGGACATCGTTGGACCGGTGGATCGCCCCGGTCCGATGGAGTTGAAGCCCGGTGCACGCCTCTCAGACGCTCTGGCGCGCTGCGGCTATCGCCCGACAACCGACCTGACCAACGTGCGCATCCTGCGCCCTTCCAGACACCCCGGAGGAAAACCCGAGACCCTGATCGTCGATGTTGAGGCCTATGGACGTGGCGAGCACGATGACGATCCCCCGCTTCAGTCTGGAGACCGGATCGTCCTGATCGCGCGCCAGGGCCAGCAAGCGCCGAAGGAACCGACCTACGTGCGGATCATCGGCGAAGTGGAGCGCGAGGTACAGCATCCCCTCACCCCGGGGTTGCGAGTCAAGGACCTGTTCGAACGTGCTGGAGGCCTGAAGCCCACTGCCGATCGGGAGAAAATCCGCCTGGTGCGCGGCGCGGACGGCAAGGTGCTCGAACTGGACGCCGACAAGGTCGAAGCCGACGATCCGGTGTACAATCTGCCCCTCGCCCCGAACGACCTGATCATCGTCGGAGTGCGCGATCAGAGCCGGGTCTTTGCGGTCCTCGGAGAAGTGGCTCAGCCCAGCACATTCTCCTATCGCACCGACGAGAAAGTCACCCTGCTCACCGCGATCGAACGTGCCGGTGGCCCCACCCGGCAGGCTGACCTGCGCAAAGGCCTGCTGCGCCGTAACTTCCTGCGCAACCCCGCGCAGGCCAGCGACATCCCCTTTGATCTGGAGCAGGTCAAGAAGGGAAAACAACCCGACTACGTCCTCGAGCCCGGTGATGCGGTCCTGCTTCCTCCGCGCGTCCGGCGTCCCGGTTTGCTGCAGCAGTTCCTACCGCTGGTGCTGCGATTCTTCACGTTCGGCTTCTGAGCGATCACACCGCCTCTCGTGGCAACCGGGCTTCCGGACCTGCCCGCGATGCATTCCCGCCCTTCGCAGTGCTCTGCAACCACGCTCGCACGGGTCTTGCTGCGTGCTGGCTTTCCTCGCAGTTTGCGTCAACACTTGACAGGGAACAGGGAGACGTGTCTTAATGGAAAGCAACGGCCTGTGCCGGGCCCTCTCTCACGACACCTTCTCGCAAACGGAACGGCCCTGAGGAAGGTCTCTGCGGACGACGTACCGGCGACGGCTGACCGCGTACAGGCAGTTCGCATCCGCCCGAACCGGCCACCGGATCTCCATCTTCCTGCTGCCCGTGAGTACGCCAATGATCCAGCTTCAGAACGTGACCGTCAATTACGGCAACGAGTGGATCGCCCTCTATCAGGTCAGCCTGTGCGTCAATAAGGGCGAATTCGTCTTCATCGTGGGTCCTACCGGCGCGGGCAAATCAACGCTCCTCAAGCTGCTCTACCGGGAAGAAACGGCCACACAGGGCACCGTACGTGTCGCGGGCCATGACCTGAACCACATGCCCTCCCGGGAGGTCCCGCTCTTCCGGCGCCGCCTCGGCATCGTGTTTCAGGACTTTGGCCTGCTGCCCAACAAAACGGTCTACGAGAATGTTGCCTTTGCCCTGCGGGTAACCGGAGAGAGCAGCCGGACCATCCGACGCAAGGTCCCTCACGTGCTGGAGATGGTCGGCCTCGCGCATCGCCCGGATGCCTTCCCGCATCAGCTCTCCGGAGGGGAACAACAGCGCGTGGCCATTGCCCGGGCTCTTGTTAACGATCCCCCGCTTCTGCTCGCCGATGAGCCGACCGGCAATCTGGATCCAGACACCTCGCTCGGCATTGTGCAGCTGCTCCATCACATCAACGTGCGAGGCACCACGGTGATCGTCGCCACGCACGACCACACGATTGTGGATCGCATGCAACGTCGCGTCGTCGCGCTGGAACGTGGCCGTCTGGTGCGTGACGATCAGCAGGGCGCGTACCGCCCCCTGCTGATGCTGTCGGAACCAATGCGATCATGAGGATTGCGTTGTGAGGCTGAGCAGTCTGGGCTTCCTGTTGCATGAGGCATGGCTCAACATTCGTCGCAACGGTTTGATGTCTCTGGCTACACTGGGCACAGTTACCGTTGCGCTGACCGTTCTGGGCGCCTCGCTCTGGACCATTTTCCGGCTCAGCGAGTACGCCCAGTTCCAGCCCCGCCGTTTCGACCGGATTGACCTGTTCCTCCTGCCCGACGTCAGCCGCGAACGGGCAGAAACGCTCCGGGATCAGATCGCACACCTGCCCGGCGTCGCACGCGTCCGGCTTATTCCCCGGGAGCAGGCCTGGGCCGACCTGCAGGCCAGTGAGCCTCTGCTAACCGAAGCGCTGGAAGAGAACCCGCTGCCGGACAAGCTGGAGGTCGAGGTCCGGGACATCGCACAGATCCAGGCGATAGCCCATAACTTCCGCGATCAGACTGCCTACCCGGACGTGGAGCGCGTGGTCGATGCCGGGGAAGCGGTACGCGTGATGCTGGGCCTGGCCCGCGTGGTCAAGGTGGTCGGTGGCAGTGCCAGTGCAGGCCTGTTCATCGCGACTCTGTTTCTCGTCTACAACACCATCCGGCTAACGGTCTTCGCGCGTCGGCGTGAGATCCGCACCATGCAACTGGTCGGGGCTACCCCGGGATTCATCCGCCTGCCGCTGCTCCTGGAAGGCCTGTTCCACGGCGTTGTGGGCGCTCTGCTCGCAAGTGGGATCCTGCTACTCTGCGCACGCGAGGTCTCCCGCTTTGTCGCCAGCCTGCGCTCCCCCCTGATTGGCGATGTCCCCTCGCTGCTCTCCCCATGGCACGTGCCAGCTGTCCTCGTCGCGCTGGGCGCCCTGATCGGGCTCGTCGGCAGCTACCTGGCAATCCGTCGCTTCCTGAGGCCAATCTGAGATGCGCTCCCCTGTCCGGACAATCGGTCTCGGCGTACTGGCGGCGCTCCTTGCCGGAAGCGGTACGGCACAGCAGTCTGTTCCACGCTATGCGAAAGAAGCAAAAGCCTCCCCTCGACGTGTTCTCTCGGCCCGGGAGGCCAGTGCGGCGGCTGCCCAGAAGGCCCGGTTGCGCCAGCAACTGCGCGGTATGCAACAGCAGATGCAGAAAGTGCAGACACAGATCCGGCAGGCAAAAGATCGGGAAATCGCCATTGCCGACACCATCGAGACCGTGAATGCCCGGATCGCACGCACGCAGGAGCGCCTGAACGCAGTGCGCCAGCGCCTGCGGGAACTCGGTGAAGCACACGATCGCGTGACCCGCCGTCTGGAGGAGACAGAGGAGCGACTGGCGCAACGCCGCATCCTGCTGGCCCGCCGCCTGCGCGAAAACTACGCACGAGGGCCGACGAACTACCTGCAGGTGTTGCTGCAATCCCGGGATCTGCAGGAACTGCTGTCACGCAGCGTCTACGTCCAGCACATCGTGCGCAGCGACGCCGAGCTGATTGAGGGTGTGAAGCGCGACCTGGCACAGATTGCCGCAGACAAACGCCGCCTCGAGCAGCAACGCCGGGAGCAGCAGGCGCTTGCAGCCGAGTTCGAGGCGCGCAAGCAGGACTATCTGCGGGATCGGGCACAACAACGGCAGTTGCTCGATCAGGTGCAGGAACAACGTCACGAAGCGGAAGAGATGCTGGATGAGCTGGAAGAGGAGGCGCGCGCCATGACTGCGCGCATCCGCATGCTCTCCGAAATGCTGCGTCGCCGGCAGGAAGCACTGCGTCGCGCGGCTCTGGCCCGCAGAAGGGCGCTGGAACTTGCCCGTAAGCGCCGTGGACTTCCCCCACCGGGGCCGGAGGAAGCCCCTGAATACACACCGCCGCCTGTCTGGCGGGGCGGCTTTATGCGCCCCGTTGCCGGGCGCATCACCTCGGGCTTCGGCGAACGGTTCCACCCCATTCTGCGCCGCCGCCGCATGCACACGGGAGTGGACTTCGGAGCACCCCATGGCACACCGATCCGCGCGGCCGCCGGTGGTGTGGTGTTGCTGGCCGCCTACTCTGGAGGATATGGCAACTGCGTGATCATCGACCACGGAGACGGCCGTACCACCCTCTACGCACACTGCTCGGTACTGCTGGTGCGCGAAGGACAGGAAGTCCGGCAGGGGCAGGTGATCGCCCGGGTAGGTTCCACCGGCCTTTCTACCGGCCCGCATCTGCACTTCGAAGTCCGGGTAAATGGCACACCGGTGAACCCCTTCTAGCGCTCCGGAGGGCTCCCGATGTTATCGAGTTGTCTGCAGACTCTCTCCGGCCATCTCCGCACGCGCCATCTCGAGTCGGGCCCGCCGATACTCCACGGACACGACTTTCTTGAACTGTGGCAGAGCGTCTTTCCAGTTCTGCAGGATCAGGGCCGCCCGATCACTCCGGGTGTACCGGAGGTGCTTCTCGATCAGGGAGCGCAGCAACTCAACATCCTGCGGGTAGGTAACTGGCTCCAGCTCGATCAGGCCATTGTTGAAATTGACCCGTTGCTCAAAGTCGTTATTCGGATCCCACACAAACGCCTCACCACCGCTCATGCCCGCTGCGAAGTTACGTCCGGTGCGCCCCAGTACCACCACCACACCACCGGTCATGTACTCGCACCCGTGGTCGCCCACTCCCTCCACCACGGCGATCGCGCCGGAGTTGCGTACCGCAAATCGCTCACCGACCGTCCCCCGTAGATAGACCTCACCACTGGTTGCGCCGTAAAGCAGGGTGTTCCCCGCGATGATGTTCTCCGCCGCATCGAAAGCGGGGTGCGCGTTACGCGGGGGATACACGATGATCCGCCCGCCCGACAGACCCTTGCCCAGGTAGTCGTTGGCGTCTCCCTCCAGCCGCATCGTGACACCCCGGGCCAGAAACGCCCCGAACGACTGCCCTGCCGAGCCATAGAACTTGAGCTTGATCGTGTTATCCGGTAATCCCTCCGCCCCCCATTTCTTGACAATCTCCCCGGACAGCATCGTGCCAACTGTGCGGTTCCGATTGTAGATGGGCAGACTGAGGGAGACGCGCTTCCCTTCCTGCAACGCATCCTGTGCCAGCGCAATCAGATGGTAATCGATCGCGGTGGCGAGCCCATGGTCCTGAGGGATCAGGCACCGGTGCCCGACCGTCGGGGGTACATCCGGCATTGTCAGCAGAGGCCGCAGGTCGATCCCACGCGCCTTCCAGTGCTCGTGCACATCGGCAATATCCAGCATATCCATGCGGCCGATCATCTCATCCATACGGCGGAAGCCCAGCTCCGCCATGATCTCACGCACCTCTTCGGCCACAAAGAAGAAGTAATTGATGACGTGCTCCGGCAACCCGGCAAACCGTTGCCGGAGCACCGGATCCTGCGTGGCAATCCCGACCGGACAGGTGTTGAGATGGCACACGCGCATCATAATGCATCCCATGGCCACCAGGGGCGCGCTGGAAAAGCCAAATTCCTCCGCACCCAGTAACGCGGCAATCACCACATCACGCCCGGTTTTGAGCTGACCGTCTGTCTGCACCACAATACGGCTGCGCAGGTCGTTCTTGACCAGCACCTGCTGTGTTTCCGCCAGCCCCATCTCCCACGGACTGCCCGCGTGCTTGATCGAGGAGAGGGGTGAGGCACCCGTGCCCCCGTCATGCCCGCTGATCAGCACGTGATCGGCGTGCGCTTTGGCCACACCCGCTGCTACCGTGCCCACACCCACCTCTGCCACCAGCTTGACCGAGATCCGCGCCTGCGGGTTCACGTTCTTCAGATCGAAAATCAGCTGCGCCAGATCTTCAATCGAGTAGATATCGTGGTGTGGTGGGGGTGAGATCAGGGTGACCCCGGGCGTTGTATGACGTACCTGCGCAATATAACGATCCACTTTGTGACCGGGCAGCTCACCCCCCTCACCCGGCTTGGCCCCCTGCGCCATTTTGATCTGCAGCTCGTCCGCGTTCACCAGATAGTGTGTGGTGACACCGAACCGGGCAGAGGCTACCTGCTTGATCGCACTCCGCTTGCTGTCGCCATTGGGCAGAGGCTCATACCGCACCGGGTCCTCGCCTCCCTCACCGGTGTTGGACTTGCCGCCGATCCGGTTCATGGCGATCGCCAGGGTCTCATGCGCCTCGCGACTGATCGACCCGAGCGACATTGCGCCCGTCGCGAACCGCTTGACGATCTCGCTGGCCGGCTCCACCTCCTCCAGAGGGATCGGGTTCCCCTTTTTGAACCGCAGCAGGCCGCGCAGCGTGCAGAGCTGCCTGCTGGTGTCGTTGGCCGCCTGTGTGAACTCCTTGAACGTCCGGTATCCTTTCTGCCATGCCGCGCTCTGCATGTCTGGCAGGCGTTCTGTTGCAGGTAGAGCCTGCCGCACCGCATGCTGCAGCTTCGCTACCGTATCCGGATTGTACTGGTGGTATTCGCCGCCACGTCGCCACTGGTACTGCCCGCCCGGGTCCAGTTCTAACGTCTCCGGCACCTTCACCCGGGGATAGGCGAACTCATGTCGGGCAATCGCCTCCTGCTGGATCACGTCCAGGCCGATCCCGCCGATACGCGACACAGTCCCCGTGAAGTACTCCTCCACCATGGCCGCGTCCAGACCGATGGCCTCGAAGATCTGCGCCCCTCGATAGGACTGCAGGGTCGAGATCCCCATTTTGGCGAAGGTTTTGAGCAACCCCTTGCTGGCGGCCTTGATGAAGTTGTACTCGGCCTGCTCGACGGTCACGCCTTCGATCGTGCCATCCCGGACCATATCGGCCAGTGTCTCGAAAGCCAGATAGGGATTGACCGCGCTCGCGCCATAGCCGATCAGCAACGCGAAGTGCATCACCTCCCGGGCCTCGCCCGTCTCCACAATCAATCCCACCTGTGTGCGGCACCCCTCGCGCACCAGATGATGGTGCACGGCGGAGACCGCCAGCAGTGCCGGGATTGGCACCGTGTGCTCGTTGACCCCCCGGTCCGACAGGATCAGGAAGCTGTAGCCGTCGCGCACCGCTTTGGACGCAGCCTGCCGCAGCTTCTCCACTGCATCCTCCAGAGCACGCTCCCCCCCATCGGCAAAGAACCAGATGGGCAGGGTCTGCGTGCGGAAGTTCCGGGTGCGAATGTGACGCAACTTCTCCAGATCCGCGTTGGTCAGAATGGGCGAATCGAGCCGCAGTTGCCGGCAGTGCTCCGGGGTCTCGTCGAACAGGTTCCCATCTCGCCCGATATAGTCATCCAGCGACATGACCAGCTCTTCGCGAATCGGGTCGATCGGCGGGTTGGTTACCTGCGCGAAGAGCTGCTTGAAGTAGTTGTACAGCAGTTGCGGTCGGTTGGAGAGAACGGCCAGAGGCGTGTCGGTACCCATGGAGCCAATGGGCTGTTCCCCCTTCTCCGCCATGGGCTTGAGAATAAAGCGCAGATCCTCCAGCGTGTACCCGAAGACTGCCTGTCGGGTGCGCAGAGGCTCGGAGTCCGGTGGCTGCTGGTGCGCCACCGGGGGCAGATTTTTGAGATCGACCTTGTTCTCTGCCAGCCACTGCCGGTAGGGCTTGCGCGTGCAGATCCTGCGCTTGATCTCCTCATCACTGACAATGCGCTTCTCGACTGTATCCACCAGAAAGATCTTGCCCGGTTGCAGGCGCCCCTTCTGGATCACGCGCTCCGGCGGGATGTCGATCACCCCCGTCTCCGAGGCCATCACGACCAGCCCATCCTCGGTTACCAGATAGCGTGCCGGGCGCAAACCGTTGCGGTCCAGCACCGCGCCGATCACCTGCCCGTCGGTAAACGCGACGGCAGCCGGCCCGTCCCACGGTTCCATCAAGCAGGCGTGGTACTCGTAGAAGGCACGGCGATCCGGGTCCATATGCGTGTCGCTGGCCCACGCCTCCGGGATGAGCATCATCATGACGTGCGGCAGGCTCCGCCCCCCCAGCGTCAGCAGCTCCACGGCGTTATCCAGAGTGGCCGAGTCGCTCCCGGACCGGTTGACCAGCGGCAGGATCTTGCAAATATCATCCCCGAACAGGTCAGAGCGAATGCTTTTCTCGCGAGCACGCATCCAGTTGCGATTGCCACGCAGGGTGTTGATCTCACCGTTGTGCGCGATGTAGCGATACGGGTGTGCCAGATCCCATGTGGGGAACGTGTTGGTGGAGAAGCGCTGGTGCACCAGAGCCAGTGCGGTCACGGTACGCGGATCACGTAGATCCGCGTAGTACGGCGCGATCTGCTCCGCCATCAGCAGGCCTTTGTAGACGATCGTCCTGCTGGACATGCTGCACACGTAGAAGGCGCTTTCGTTGGGCAGGCGCAGGCGAGCAATCTCATTCTGCGCGACGCGGCGGATGACGAACAGCTTGCGTTCGAAGGCGTCCTGATCCGGGAGATCCGGACTGCGCCCGATGAAGACCTGTCGGATAACCGGCTCGGTCTCCCGGGCAGCACGACCGATCTTCGTGTTATCCGTGGGCACGTCGCGCCACCCCAGCAGCGTCTGTCCCTCTTCCGCGATGGTCTGCGTGAGGATCGCCTCGTAGCGTGCGCGCTCGGCCGGTTCCTGTGGCAGGAAGAGCATCCCCACGCCGTAGTATCCGGGTTCTGGCAGCGCGATCCCCTGCGTCTTCAGAGTGGCTGCGAACAGCTCATGCGGTATCTGCAGCAGGATCCCGGCGCCATCCCCGGTTTCCGGGTCACACCCGCATGCGCCGCGATGCGCCAGATTTTTCAGAACGCCGATCGCCTGCGTGATGATCTCATGAGAACGCATGCCCTGTATGTTGACGACGAAGCCGACACCACAGGCATCGTGCTCATTGGCGGGGTCATACAGGCCCTCACGCGGGGGCAGTGTGCCACGATACTTGTTCACTGTCATCCCTTTCTCCGTCGCGCCATTCGCGTGACCCCGTTGTCGCCGAGAATGGACAGCATGGTCCTTCCGTTCTGCCCGTCGGTTTCCTTCTTGTGGAGACGCAGGGAGATTAGCGTATCATAAAAAGCGCGACAAGTCAAGGTTTCGAGCCCGTCTTTTTCGCTGGATTACCACAACATGCATCTCAGGCCACAGATTGCCATACTTGCTCGCACGTGTGATCCCGTCCCGGGCAGGTGCGCTCCAGAAAGCGCGCTGCTCCCGGGCCAGGAAGGAGTCGTGTCCTTGCATGCGGAAATGTGCTAGAAACAGACATATCACCGTTGCAGGGGAGAAAGGCAAAGGCCATGGAAGTCACACGTCGTACCGCGTTCGCCGCACTGGCCACGACCGTGGCGGTCACACGCGCCGCTGCCGGGCAGGATCCGAAGAAGGCGCCCCTCAAGCAGTCGGTATGCCGATGGTGCTACGGGAACATGTCGCTGGAAGATCTCTGCAAGAACGCGGCACAGATCGGCATTCAGTCAGTGGAGCTGCTGAGCGAGAACGAGTGGGAAATCGTTCGAAAGTACAACCTCACCTGCGCTGTTGCCAACGGGCCGGGGGGGATTGTGGAGGGATGGAATCGGGTTGCCGACCATGACCGGCTGGTCCGGGAGTCGGAGCGCCTGCTGCCGAAGATTGCCGCCGCAAAGTTGCCCTGCATGATTGTGTTCTCAGGCAACCGGCGCGGTATCTCCGATGCGGAGGGTCTGGAGAACTGCGCGCGCGGGTTGAAGCGGATCATGCCCCTTGCAGAGAGCCTGGGCGTTACCGTGGTCATGGAGCTACTCAACTCCAAACGCGATCACCGGGACTATCAGTGCGACCATACCGCATGGGGCGTGGAGCTCTGCAAGCGCGTTGGCTCCAACCGCTTCAAACTACTCTACGACATCTACCACATGCAGATCATGGAGGGGGACATTATCCAGACCATTCAGAACAACATCCAGTACATCGCGCACTTCCACACAGGGGGCGTGCCCGGTCGCAATGAGATCGACGAGACGCAGGAGCTCAACTACGCCCGGATCGCCCGCGCGATCGTGGACACAGGATTCCAGGGCTATCTGGCGCACGAGTTCATTCCCCGCCGGGATCCGATGACCTCACTCCGGCAGGCCTACCAGATCTGCAAAGTCGCGTAAACCTGTGCCAGCGCTCCGGTTCCACTGCACTGCTGCTGGCAACGCTACAGCCGGGGGAACTACTCGCACCGCTCGCGCAGGATGATCTCCACATTCCCCTGCATGTAGAGTTGCTGCACCGCAGAGAACAGGTCATTGGCTGTCAGGCGTTGCCGCTTGCGCAGGGATTGATACAGTCCCGCCATGGTAACCGGTGTGGTGCGCCCTCCGTTGTCACGCTCATAGCGCCGAATGGCGAGCAACACTTCCTCCTGCACTCCCGGGCGCGGTGGATCCGGTTGTTCCAATGCGGCCACCTTTTGTGCCAGCACCCCCTGCTTCGCCAGAGCTTCCGCGTACGCTCCACAGAGTTCGATCAACTTCTCGTTCCCCTGACGGAACTCCAGCACCATTCTCTCATGGGCCTCACTGATGGCGTTGCTGATGGAGGAATGCATCCGTTCTGCCTCCATCCGGGCAGCCAGAGCTTCATGCCGTTGCCGGAACTCGAGGAGGAACGTACACCGGGCAATAATCTCCTCGAGAGGAAGCAAAAGCGTCTGCAGGGCCTCCCGCAGGAGGCGCGCCACTTCTGCTGCCAGAGCCTCATAGGACCGATCGGGGTTCTGGGGATCAAAGGCGTGCTCGCGGGGTTCCGGAAGCCGGTTCTCGCGCATCAACTGGCACAGGCGCGCATGATATTGCGTGAACGCATCGCGCAACTGCTGCGCCCTGCCGTCCTGCTCGGCACGCAACGCTTTGAGGCGTGGCTCAAACTCCGTATGCTTCGCGATGGCTTCCACCAGCTGGTCGTTGCTGCTGAAGAGCATGATCACTTCGTCCGACCATGTGGTCAGCCGTTCTGCGATGTCCGGCGCGTTCTCCCTGGCCTCCTGTTCGAGTTGAAGCGCGCTATGAGCCAGTGCTTTCCAGTGCTCCAGATGTTCTCGAAGCTGGCTCAGCCATCGGATCTGTTTGTTCAGTTGTACAGCCTTCTGCTCCCTCTCTGCATCTCTCTGTTGTTGCTGGATCAGTTCGTGGACACTCTCGATGTCCTCGTCACCTATGGAAGCCCATACCATCTCCTGCAGGGCCTGCAACTCTGTGCGCAACTTCACGCTGTTTTTCTGCAGGCGACGACGGATCTCTTCCAGCTTGCCCCCGATGGCACCCGGGATGGCAATGGGTTCCTCCAGCTCAGGCACAGAGCGCAGAATGACACGCACCTTGCCATGAAGCTCCTTACGTTTTTCTTCCTGCCTCCGTGCATAGCTTCGGACGAGTGCCGCCAGCCTCTCGCGCAGCACGCGCAGTTCCACGCTCGTGTCGCTCAATATCTCTGGATCACCCGCATCAATGCGCCGGGCGATCATATCGAGACGGTCACGCAGTGCTGTGGCCTCTTCTATGTCCACATCGGCAAATGCCTCTATCTGATCGCGGAGCTCCTGCGCTTCCCGGCGCAACGTGTCCGGGTCGGTGTCCGGCACCGCCAGAAAGACGTGCGTGTCTTCGACGTCAAGCCACTCACGCCAGCACGCCAGATTCAGGATCGTTTCAAACTCCTCGACAAGGTACCCCAGACGCACTGCCAGACGTTGCAGGTGCTCCCGTGGCAGACGGCGTGTCTCATGCAACCTCCCACCTCGCCGGACGGTGAACTCTGTGCCGTGTCTCTCTATCTGCTGCCGCAAATGCACCTCCAGAGGGTGCTCGACGAGCGTGAATTCTAGCGTGCGCACACGCCGTCCGTTGTCATCCAGCTGTGTCTCTTCCTTACTGGTCTCGAGCAACCCGAGCCCCTTCAGGCGCGACACGATTGCGTCAAACTGCGAACCCGTGCTCCCCCCTGCCTTCTGCAGGAACTCGGTTGTGGAGAGGCGCACCGGCATCTGCCCCCGCTTGACAGCAAGCCGAAAACCACCCTCCTTCAGCAAGCGCTCGTATCTCTTCAGGTCATTCTGCGCCTCGGTGCCGGTGTGCAGAGCGCGATAGTGCGGGTAGAGTTCTTCCAGCTTCTGTGTGAAGATCGACTCAAGCAACTGCCGGCCGCGCGCCTGCACGGAGACACCAGTGGCCTCCATGTCTGCCGGGAACAGCAGTTGCTCCAGGTTCCTGAGCGCGCTGCGCCACAGGTACTGCTTTATCTGCTGTCGGTCGGCCTCCGGCATCACCAACCGGGGCAGTTGATCCTCGATGTAGAAGATCAAATTGAGCAGAATTGCCGCGGTGCACTGGCTTGGAACGATGCTGTCGCGCAGCACCTGCAGTTCCGGTGGGAAATCGTGGTCTGGAGTCAGAGTGGTGACACTCACGTCCAGATTGAGGAAAAAGTCCACGCGGGAGCTGTTGCACACTGTCTCCACACGATTCTTTTCTGCACCTCCGAACGGTAGCAGATGAAAAGCGAAGACCAGATGTGTGTCCTCGTCAGGACGGTAGGCGCGCATCCTGTCCTCTCTGGATCCAATGAGAATTGCCACCTTGCGCTCCGGGAAGCGCGTCACCGTGCTCTCGAAGCTACCCCGCAGAATGATCTCGCCCGGGTCGCGGAAGGACTCTCTATCCCAGTTGAGATGCCCCCAGAATTTTCGTTTGCCTTCTCCCGGTCCACGGCGAGGCAGGATTTCTGGCAACAGTAGCTTGGCGAAGGCGGCACGCGCGATCTGCAGGCGCTCTTCCGGCGTAGCGTGATACCATCCCCGGTCCCGGAACTGCCGCACAAATTCTGTCAGACGGTCTTCCGCACCGGCATCCAGTTGCAACGCCCGGAGCGCCCAGTGCTCCGCCTTGGGCGCGTAAATCATGGTGCCGAGCAACCCCTCCCTCTGGGCCAGTTCCACCAGGGCGATCTCCAGACCGTACTGGCGCAGGAACTGCTCAGGGGCGCCCTCCGGAAACATGCAGAGGAACCGCACCACATCGCCGTAGCGCGCGTCCTTCCGGACCACATCATCGGCCAGCAACCGGGCCATTACTCCGGAGAGCGAGCGCTCCACGCCGTCGAAGACAATACGGCGCTCCTCGTAATCGCGCGCCAGATCCTGGATGCGATACGGCTTCGCCTGCTCGTTATGGTGGCGAACGATGCAACGTACGGCCGCTGCCACGGTGCGTGGCCCGTTAGAGAGGTCCTTGCGCAGCGTGATCTGCCCGAGCGCTTCCAGTGTGGCTGTGTCAACCACGAGGTCCCGCTCCACCCCTGCTTTCTGACAGAGGTACTCCATGAGATGACGGGGGAACTCTACGTCCAGGTGCTGCCCCAGATTGAGCGCTGCGCCGTCATCCTGCAGGCGTTGCATGGCATCGCCTGTATTCTCCGCAACGAGCATAGCAGACCGCTCATGGATCACAAGCATCAGGCCCAGAACCGCTTTCGAGAGGCGCAGGGCGAGCACCAGTTGCCGCAGGGCTTCGATGTTCTTACGTATATCTCCCGCCTCCAGAAAGGCTTGCATTTCGTCTGCAAAGACGATCAGCCCCTGATACCCGGCCTCCTGCGCCAGGCGAGTCGCAGCCTCCAGAAAATCCGACACGTGCCCTGCCTGCCCGATACTGGTTATGGGAGCAATCTCTTTCGCAACGATCTCGCGCGCCTTGTCTACCGGCAGATCGTGCTGCCGGGCCAGTTCCGTAGCACGTTGCTCCACGGAGCGCCCGTGATAGCGTTCCTGCAACGCATCTACCTGCGGGACCAGATCGGCACGGCGGTCGATGATGGCCTGTCGAAGCCACCCGGTTACCGCTTCTGTCAGGTCATCAAAGCTGGTGAACTGGAATGGGGGAACGGCAACAATGCCGTTGCGTTCGCACTCTCTCCAGAGGTATATGGCGGCAGCGGTTTTCCCATAGCCGTATTCGCCGATGAGGTAGCCCAGCGCCCGCTCGCCCTGTTTCAGGCGCTTGAGCAGGTTGTCGCGCACCTGACGTACCGCTTCGCTGGCAAAGTAACGCTCCGCATTGGGCTCGTATGCAGTACGGACTGCGCCGGGGGTATTCCTCAGAGCGCTTGCCCGGAACGTGTCAATAATGGGCTCTATATTACCCACGATCTCATACAGGGTTGGCATGAGCAGCACCTCGCATCTCAATCAGTGTCTGGCGTCACTTCCTGACTGTGTGGCTCCGGAGCCCTTTCTCCCGGAGACTTTTTGATGAAGTCTTCATACTCTCGCACACAATGACGACGAAAACAGTAATAAAACCCCAGTGACAGGCAAAAGAACAGGCAAGGCAATACCTTTTCAATCGCACTGGGCTAATTCCATAAGAGAGGAGAGACCTCTCGAGAGAAGTGAAGAAT
>JANWZQ010000065.1 GCA_025054835.1 Chthonomonadaceae bacterium | reverse complement strand
CCGCTTCCTCCGGGGAACTGGCGACCTTGATCCCGCCGGCTTTGCCGCGTCCCCCGGTGTGTACCTGCGCTTTCAGGACGCCCCGTCCGCCGAGAGTAGCAACCTTCTCTCTGGCCTCGTGCGGGGTTGTGGCAACGCCTGCGTTCTTCGGCACCTCCACGCCGTAGCGGGCCAGCAATTCCTTGGCCTGGTATTCATGGATTTTCAATCCGGGTTCCCTGTCTCAACGTATTCCGGACGCGTTGGGGCTCCCGGGAGCTAGCGCTTCTCGTAAAAAGTGAGCGCGTCGAGCTCCTCATCCGAGGGTTTCGGCCGAGCAACAAGCGTCCGCGACAGAGACATTGTACCCCTTTTCAGCTCCAATCGAATGGTCTGACCTGCAAAAACGCGTTGCAGGGCCTGTCGCACATCCTCCAGCGAACGCGTCGGCGTGCCATTGATCGCAATGATCTGGTCGCCGGGACGAATGCCTGCCCGATCCGCCGGCTGGTCCTTGTACACACGGAGCAGAGATACAGCTGCACCGGCGGAGAGGCCGGGCTGGATCCCGATCCACCCCGGTCGGGGCAGAGAGGCGTTCTTCTGCAGGCGTTCCACAATGTTGTGCAGATCACTGGATGGGATCGCAAATCCCATGTTAGACATGCCGCCGGGGAGTGGGTGTCGTATGGACAGGGGCGATTGTATGGCATCGGCGAGAGAGACAGGCGGGGGGGTCTGGAGAGGCGTTCCCTCTTTCACCCGTGATGTCATGAGTACCGGGGTGTTTGCAGGGACCGCGATCACCATGCCGATCACTTCGCCCTGCAGATTGAGCAGAGGGCTCCCGCTTCCCCCGGCTCCTACGGCTCCCTGAAACTGGATCAGGTTATCGTAGCGCCTTCCCGAGGATGTCCCGGAACGGCGCACACCGGCGACCATTCCCAGGGCCGCTGAGTGCGAGAAGCCCTCCTGATTGCCGATGGTCAGGACCAGATTGCCAGGGACAACCCGCGAAGAGTCACCCCAGCGCAACCCCTTTTCCGGGGGTACGTCCACTTTCACGACGGCCACGTTAGCCTGAGGATCTGCGTGCACACGGGTTGCTCTCAGGCGCGTTCCGTCGTCCAGAATAATGGACAGCGCCTCGGGAGGCACCGGTTGTGAGGACAGAAGGGCCCGACGATCGGCTGTTCTGGAGTCCAGAAAGACGAACAGCATGGGTGCAGTGCGCGCAACCACGTCGTATGTTGTGACCACATGCCCCCCTTGCAACAGAAAGCCGGTTCCTGTCCGTCCTGGAAGCCACGGGATGTTCGGGGACTTGAGGTCCTTCTGGATCTTCTGCAGGTATTGCGTGACCACGTCTCTGTGCCCGCCAGAAGAAGCCCGGATCTCAATGCCGGGTATCCTCAGTGAAGTCCGGGCCTCGATGGACACGACAGCAGGACGTACCGTCTGCACCAGCTGCGTCAATGTCGTGTTCAGCTGTTCCAGCAACGAGGGAGATGTATCCTGCGGTTGCCCTGCCGCAGGAGTGATGACAGAGCACAGCAGCCCGGATAGAAGGCCTGCACGACGGAAACAACGCCCGCGGGAGTAGTTACAGGAGTGAGTCGCAATCATCTGTGTATGCTCCAGAAGCATCGTCTGTCCAGCGACAACAGACGCTCTTCAGTAGACTTCGTTCTCATGGCGGATCGGGGTCAGCACTCCAATCACGTAGTGCGTGTCGTTCTGTTCCGGAGATGGCACCATACTGGCCGCTGGCACGGGAGATGATGACGGCGATGAAGGAGTTGCAAGGAAACTCCGGATACGCCCGGGAGAGGTCACTGGCAACCGAACGCGCTCCCGGCGCACCGTACGCGTTCTGGCAGAAGAAGCCTCCGGAATAGGCATGGTCGATGGGGGGCCGCTCGGAAGCGAGTAGGAAGTCCCTTCTCCTGATAGAGAGAGCAGAATTCCCGATGGGAGCAGAACGATATGATCGCCCGGGCGTTGTATCAGGGCAGGAGAGGAAGATATCCGGGCGTTGCTGCTGCCGTGCGGGATGCCCTGCAGTGTGTCGGGAACCACGGTCGTGCGCGTTTCCGAGAACGCGGGGGCGGAAACCCTGCGCTCGGCAACGGGAGCAGGGTGGAACCGCATGAAATGGACGGCACCAACGACAATCAACAACATGACCGAACCATACAGAGCGTACCGGTGCCATGGCAGAGGCCTGCTGTCCGGAAAAGCTGCCGGCACTCTGTGTCGCAGGAGGGTATCCTGACCGACGCGCTCCAGCGCAGCGATTCGATCACACAGATCCTGCCATCCTGCCCGTGAGGCAGGGATCGTTTCCTGACTGGCCTGCAACAGGCAATGGATCCTTCGGATCGCTTCCACTTCCCGGGCGCATCGAGCACAGTGCCGCAGGTGGCGCTCCACTTGCTCCAGTGTGCCCTCGCCGAGGCGGTCACTGACATAGTCCCACAACGCGTGCCGCACGTGGCGGCAATGAAGTCCCCATCTGTCAAACATACAGGGCCTCTTTGACCACAGTAAGAACATCAGGATGGCGTGCTCACTGTTTCATCAGCGACTCCACGCGCTCTTTAAAAGCCCGTCGCGCGCGGAAAAGTCGCAGCTTGACGCTGGCAACGGAGCAACCGAGTATCTCTGCGATCTGCTGGTAACTCAATTCCTCCAGATCGCGAAGGATGATCAGCTCGCGTTGCTGCACGGGCAGTCCGCGCAGCGCCCGGTGCACAACGGAACTCAGGAAGTTCTTCTCCAGTGCCGCAAGCGGATCCGTACTGCAACGCATCGCGTCTGGAAGGCGTGTCGCGATGTCAGGGAGTAATTCCGTCTCGCCCCGCCGTTGTTGCGACTTGAACCGATCGCGGCACAGGTTCGCAGTCACCTTCAGCAACCACGTAAGCAGGGTGCACTCCCCGCGGAACCCCGGCAGGGCATGGTACACCCTGACAAAGGCATCCTGCTTCACGTCGTCGGCCTCGTCTGCGTTGCCCAGAAGATGGTAAGCGAAGCGGTAGACAGGCTGTGCGTAACGCTCATAGACCTGCCCGAACGCTTCCATATCCCCGGCCCGAATACGCGCGATCAGTTCCCGATCCGAGGGCTGCACAGGCACCTCTGGCGTCTCCCCGTTGCCCTTGTCACATGAACGTGTGCTCTCAAACAGAGGGACGATGCGGCGCCCGAAAAGTTATCGTCTCGTTGGGCCCTCAGGAGAAGCGGATACGCAGCGTGCCGCTGTATGTCTACCCGGGTGCAGGCCTGATGCCGGGACGACAGCACACTTCTGGCCCGGAAAATATGCTATAATATCGCAGTACAGACAAATTGCATCGCTTCCAGATCAGGCGGCCCCGGAAGGGGTGCAGCCGGGCCCTCTTTTCGGGCAGCAGGTCACAGAGCCCTGCAGGACTGACTTCTGTCACTCCTGCAGGGCTTTTTTCACTGTGCAGGGCTTCGCAGGAGGATAACAGGATGAACGCTGTAGCCTGCAGGGATCTCGTACTCCGGCTTGGTGACCGACTCGAGAGCGGTCGCGTACAGTCCGGGATTGCTCTGTTTGCCATCACAGGCATCGGATTGCACCTGCTGCTCCGAATGCTGCCAGTTGGTTCGACTCCTGTCGGGCAGGTCCTCCTTACCGAAATGCCCCTGATCGCAGTGCTGTCGTTCGGGGGAACCACGCTGGTCGTGGGGTTGCTCTGCAAGTTGATACGCCGGCAATACGGTTCGGATCTGCTGGCAGGCATCTCCATTGTGGCCGCTGGCGCGCTCGGCGAGTATCTGGCAGGCACCCTGGTCGTACTGATGCTCTCGGGAGGCGAAGCCCTGGAAGCTTTTGCAACGCGCAGCGCCTCCTCGGTGTTGCAGGCTCTGGCAATGCGCATGCCGTCCGTGGCGCACCGCCGGGAAAATGGGGCATTGCGAGACGTTCCTCTGGAAGAAATACGTCCCGGGGACACGCTGGTCGTGCTACCACATGAGATCTGCCCGGTGGACGGTTTCGTGATCGAGGGACATGGCTCCATGGACGAGGCCTATCTGACCGGAGAGCCATACCGGATCACCAAGGCGCCAGGGGCGCTGGTTCTATCCGGCGCAATCAATGGAGAGAATGCGCTGGTCGTGCGTTGCGAACGCCCTGCTTCCGACTCGCGCTACGCGCGCCTGATGCGCGTGATGCGCGAGGCAGAGCAACACCGCCCACGCCTGCGTCGCATCGGCGATCAACTGGGCGCCTGGTACACACCGGTAGCGTTGGGCATGGGCCTGATCGCCTGGATTGTATCGCATGATCCGGTACGCTTCCTGGCCGTGGTGGTGGTGGCGACTCCCTGTCCATTGCTCATCGCGATCCCGGTCGCGATCATCGGGGCGATCTCTCTGGCCGCCAGGAACGGCATTGTCATCAAAGACCCTGCGGTTCTGGAGAAAATCAGTACGTGCCGCACGGCGTTGCTGGACAAGACCGGCACGCTCACATACGGGCGACCGGAACTGGTAGACGTATTGACTGCACCGGGGGTGAGTCGCGAAGAAGCGTTGCGATTGGCTGCCAGCCTTGAGCAATATTCGCGTCACCCTCTGGCCCGCGCAATACGGGATGCCGCTGAACAGAACCGACTCACGCTCTCAGAGGCCACGGCCGTACGCGAATGGCCCGGGCAGGGGCTACAGGGGATTGTAGAGGGGCATGCCGTGCACATCACGAGCCGGCATCAGGTGGCAGAGCGCTACCCGGGAGCAGTGCCCTGTCTGCCGCCACCAACGGACGGCATGGAGTGCATCCTCGTGGTAGATAACGCATACGCTGCAACCTGTCGCTTCCGGGATGAGCCACGGCCGGAGAGCGCACACTTTGTCGGGCATCTCACACCGAGGCATGGCTTCCGACGAGTCCTGCTGATCTCTGGCGATCGCGAGTCCGAGGCGCGATATCTGGCCGAAAGAGTAGGGATCACCGAGATCTACGCCGGTCAGAGTCCGGAGCAGAAACTGGAACTGACCCGCATGGAGACCCGGAAGGCGTGCACAATCTTCGTGGGGGATGGCATCAACGACGCGCCGGCCATGGCCGCGGCTACCGTCGGTATCGCGTTCGGCAGCACCAATCAGATCACCAGCGAAGCCGCCGGAGCCGTGATCCTGGACGGTTCGCTGGATCGGGTGGATGTGTTGATGCACATCGGCGCACGCATGCGACGCATTGCGTTGCAAAGTGCGGCAGGCGGGATGCTGCTGAGCCTCGTGGGAATGGGTCTGGCGACAGCTGGAGCCCTGACACCTGTGGGCGGGGCGATCATGCAGGAAGTGATCGACCTGCTGGCCGTGTTCAATGCGCTACGCGCCGCGATGTCCCCGCGAACTCTCTCCGATTACGGAGAAGGGTGAGCAACGCCAGACATCCGACTAATCACGGCACTTGGGGCATATGCCTCCGTCGCCGGAACGAAGAGCATACCAGTCCGCGCATCGGGCACACTGTCCGTACCGTTGCACGTTCCACACCAGACCGAGGCGTTCCAGCAGGCAGATCACGCTGTAGGTCAGATCAAACTGGCCGGGGAGCAACCCGTGTCGGGCCGAGGACGGCCGGAAGTGGTGGTTGTTGTGCCACCCTTCGCCCAAGGCCAGCAGGCCGAAGACCGGATTGTTCTTGCTGTGGTCTCGTGTGTTCTTGAAGGGTTGTTGCCCCCAGAGGTGGCAGATCGAGTTGACACTCCATGTGACATGATGGTTCAGGAAAAGACGCACCATGCCGACCCAGACGAAAGCGTTCCACCCCCACAGAAGTGGTAGAGCCAGCCCGAGGATCATCCAGAACAACCATGTTTTGTGGACGAACTGCGCCGCAGGCATGCTGGTGACCTGTAACGCCTTGCGCGTCACATTGATGGGCTGGTTGCGAAACATCCATCCGATATGCGCATCGAACCACTGCGTGATCCACTTGAGCCACCCGCCACGGAACCATCGAGGTATGTGCGGGGAGTGGATGTCTGCCTCCGTGTCGCTGTGCGAGTGATGGTGCAGATGCTTCCGGGCCCAGATCACCGGAGAGGCCATACCGGCCACGGCTCCCAGGATCAGAAGCGTGTACTGCACAGCTGGATGTGCCTCAAAGGACTGATGCGTGAGCATCCGATGGTAACCGGCAGTCACGCCGAGGCCTGCCAGAACGAAGACAATCAGGGTCGCCAGGGGATATCCCCAGTGCACGGCACCCTGCGTCAGGGTTACCGCTGCATAGATCGTCAGCACAAGCGGGATCACGATGATCAGTAGCAGGACGACCTGCTCGAACAGGGTCCCTGCCCGTCCTGTTGAGTTCAGGATCGCTATCTCATTGTTGCCTGTATCGGGCGATTGAATGGCCATGGAAATCTCTCCAGAGGCCTGCCGGGTGCGCCCCGGCAGGCAGCAACGTCGGGCGTGAAGTCGCTTCTAAAGCGCGCCACTCACGTTGTAATATCGGTCTAGAACACACAAGTGAATACTTGAGCAACCAGTTCAGGTTGCACGCAGCGAGGCAGGCAGAAGCCGGACTGTAGTTCTCTCTATGGTCACAGACAGTGCGTGGAACTCCTCAATGCCAGTGTAGTATACCCCGGAATCCTCCTTTTAGTTTCATGACTGTGTGCCGGCAATCCCTGTTTGCAAATTGTGTTGCGGCGGAGTCTCGCCGCGTGAATCCGGGAGTACCGGGCATTCGCGTCAAGATATCTGGCGGATTATCAGGAAAATTGTCCTGTCAACCCACATTGTGTGACGCATTGTAATGAATTTCTGTCAGTATCCACTTGATACTTCGCAGGGATCTGTGTCAGAATACACCCGGAATGCTTCTTTTTGTGTGCCGGGAAGGAGCCTGTGATGGCCAAACGAGCGGATGCGCGCCAGCGATTGCTGCTGGAGATCCTGGCGCAAAGTGAGGATCCGCGCTATCTGGAAGAACTGGCGCAGCAGCTGCAGTGTGACTCGCGTACCGTACGCCGCGATCTGGACGAGCTCCAGCGCCTGTTGCAAAAGGTGCGCAACATTGAAGTGCGACGTGGTAAGGTGTTCGTGACGCGCTCCGAATTCAGTCCGGGCTACTTCACGTCGCAACTGGAGCGCAACATGCCTGCCAAAGAGGCCATTGCGCGTGCTGTAGTACGCTCTCTGCCCGACGGCGCGGCCATCGCGCTGACAGCGGGAAGCACGCCCTACATGGTCGCCCGGGAGATCCGCAGAACAGTTGTCGAAGGGCTACCCCCGCACAACCTGATTGTATTCACCAATAGCCTGCCTGCCTTCCTGGAGCTTATTGCCGCCTCGGTCATGACCGGCGTGCTCGGTGAAATCTACTCCACGGAAGACTGCGCCCTGCACGCGCCAGAATTCCACAGCGCGTTCCAGCCGGGGATCGCGATCATCGGGGTGAGTGGACTGGTTTTCGGAGCGGGCGTCGGGCTGGAGCTGTTCTCGCATCGCGCCGAGGAAGCGGCTTTCATGAAACAGTTGCTGGCCAACGTACCGGAGGTAATCATTGTTGTGGACAGGAGCAAGCTGGGCAACCGACACCCGTGGAGTTTTGGGGGAAGCGTTCTGCATAACAAACGGGTACGCCTGGTGACGGATCGGTTGAACGCGGAGCAGAGGGAAGAGCTGGACGCTCTCCGCGAGTGGCTGACGCGGCATGGAACCCGTTTCTCCTATGAAGTTGCGATGGACTCCGGGGAAACAACGCAGGGTGCTGGCGCAACCGGGTAGCAATGCAAACACAGGGAGCCAGATGAGGTCATGTGCGGCATTACAGGATACGTGGGTAGACGGCCTGCTGTCGAAACAGCACTGAGCAACCTCAAGCGTCTCGAATATCGCGGATATGACTCCGCAGGAGTGGCCTACTCCAGTCGGAACCGCCTGCGTATCGTTCGAGCGACGGGCAGGATTGCCAATCTGGAGCGGGTCCTTCAGCAGGGACAGCACGAAGCGTCCGTGGCCATTGCGCACACACGCTGGGCCACCCACGGTGTTCCAGCACAGCACAACGCGCACCCGCATCCGGATTGCACGGGTCGGATTGCGGTGGTACACAACGGGATCATTGAGAACTATGCCCTGTTACGCGACGAACTGCAGGCTCAGGGGCACCGATTTGCCTCAGAGACCGATACCGAAGTGATCGCTCACCTGATCGAAAGGGAATTGGCCACACCCGGCAGCATGCATGGAGATCCAGCAGAATGCGTGGCCGCCGCAGTCCGCCGTGCGGCTGCATTCCTGAGAGGTGCCTACGCGCTGGCCGTGATCGCGCAGGACGTCCCGGATACCATCTGGGTAGCCCGCAAGGACTCCCCTCTGGTCATCGGCATCGGTGAGGGCGAACACTTCCTGGCCTCGGACATTCCTGCGGTGATGCGCTACACACGCAGCATCCTGCTGCTGGAAGATGGGGACTTCGCAGTGCTCCGTCCGGACTCCGTTCGTGTGACCAACGCTCTGGGGCGCCTGCAGGAACGTTCGCCCCTGCAGGTCACGTGGGACGACGCAGCCGCCGAAAAAGGGGGGTACCCGCACTTCATGCTCAAAGAGATCTTCGAGGGGGCGAGGACGGTACAGGACACCCTGCGAGGGCGGTTATCGGAGGTCAGTGCAGAGGAGGGCAGTTGGGTGCACCTCCCCGAACTCGGGCTTACAGAACAGCAGTGGGCCCGGTTTCAACGTGTGGTCATCGTGGGGTGTGGCACAGCCTACCATGCAGGTGTAGTGGGCAAGCGCATGTTCGAGCAACTGTTACGTCGCCCTGCCGAAGTGGCGGTTGCCAGTGAGTTCCGGTACAGCGACCCGCTGGTCGATGCGCAAACGCTGGTAGTTCTGATATCACAGTCAGGCGAGACCGCCGACACACTGGCCGCGATGCGCGAGGCGAAAGCGCGCGGAGCGACCACGCTGGCGATCGTCAACGTGGTTGGCAGCACCTTGGCGCGGGAGGCCGATGCCACTCTGATCACGCAAGCCGGACCGGAGATCGGAGTGGCCTCCACCAAGGCTTATCTGGCCCAGCTGACTGCACTGGCGTTGCTGGGAGTGCATTGCGCAGAAATCGAGATGCGCCGGAAATCCCGGGAAGGAGATGAAACTGCAGTCGAGATCTACCATTCTCTGGTGCAGGCTCTGCGCACGCTTCCCGAACAGGTGGCGACATGTCTTCAGCGGGAAGCATCGGTCGCCGCCATCGCACAGGAGCTGGCAACGCACCGGTGTTTCTTCTATCTGGGGCGGGGATACGATCTCGCGGTAGCACTGGAGGCCGCGCTCAAGCTCAAGGAAGTCAGCTACATCCATGCCGAGGCGTATCCGGCCGGCGAGATGAAACATGGCCCTCTGGCGCTGGTGGAACCGGGTGTGGCAGTGGTGGGCCTGTGTACACAACAGGCAACACAGGAGAAGATGATCAGCAATCTGAAGGAAGTCAAGGCGCGCCGGGGCACTGTGATCGCTGTGCTGCGGGACGAAGCCGTGCCCCCGGATTGCGCAGACCATGTGATCCGGGTTCCCTCCACGCTCGATATGCTGATGCCGGTCGTGGCCATGGTGCCCATGCAGCTACTGGCCTATCACGTGGCGCGTGTGCGTGGTTGCGAGATCGATCATCCTAGAAATCTGGCCAAAAGTGTCACCGTGGAGTGAAGCAGATCTGTCAGCGCGCGACGAACAGCCAGACGGTGCGCCGGGATCATGGCGTCCGAAAGCACGCTCTCCCGGGCTTCCACAACCCGTAAGATGCAAGTACTGTGGCATGCGCTACGCACACCGCACCGTATGCCTGTGCAGGAGAACCCGATCATGTTACAGACCGTTTTACTCGGCACTGATGGCTCGGAACACGCGTTGCAGGCAGCACGGTTCGTGGCCGCGATCGCGCGTCCGGAGAGCACCGTAATCGTGTTGAATGTGCTGGACCTGACAGATGTGTTCTCTCCATACGCCATGACGCCGGGCATTGTGCCAGCGCCACAGGCGCTTGTAGAGACCGCTGAGGAAGTACAGCACCGGATTGTTGAGAAAACATGTGCTGTGCTGGACGCAGCAGGCATCACCTGTCGCACACGATGTGAGCTCGGGCAGACTGTGGACACCATTGTGCGCGTGGCAGAGGAAGAGCACGCAGATCTGATCGTGGTGGGGAGCCAGGGGTTGAGCGGCATCGTGCGCTTTCTCATCGGCAGCGTAAGCGAAGGGGTAGCCCGGCATGCACATTGCCCGGTACTGGTTGTCCGCGGAGAGCGTGCGGCAGTTCGCAACATTCTGCTGGCGTTCGATGGCTCGGAGGCCAGTGTGCGTGCTGCCCGGGTTGCAGTAATGCTGGCCACACTCCAGGGAGCTTCGCTGACCGTGCTCACGGTTCGCGAGCCCGAACGTTCTTCTGCGCTTGCTCTGGAGCAGCAGGAGATCGTGCGCAGGGCCGAGGAGGCGGCTGGCCTGTCAGGAGCCAAGCACGTGCTGCAATTCGGAGAAGGGCACCCTGCCGAAGTCCTGCTGCATTACGCGCAGGAGCAGCAAGCAGACCTGATTGTCGTCGGGAGCCGCGGTCTGAGCAACTTTCAACGGCTTCTGCTGGGTAGCGTATCTCACGCGGTTCTGCACCACGCGTCCTGCCCGGTGCTGGTCGTACGTTGAGTGTATGCCGGGCTGTTGCGAGGGGATCCCCGGGGCGTCTAAACTTCTGGAAAGTTGCCGGGAAGCGAAGAGCGGGGCAGGTGCTCCCGGACAGACCGGCATGACCGTACAGGAGGTATTGCATACGATGTACAGGACAGTGCTACGCCGAATGGTGCAGGGGTCGTTGTTGTGTGGTGTGCTGCTCGGACTCGGGGCCGCCGTGCTGGCCCAGGGACCCGGAGGGCAGGGGCAGGGTAGAAACGCAGCCGGGCCAGGTGGGCGCGGCGGTGGCAGAGGAGTGTCGCTCGCATCCCTGCCGGTAAACGCCTTGGACGCCATTGTCAAACTGACGCCCGACCAGAAGAAAAAGATCACCGAGATCCGCGAGAACCATGCGAAAGAGATGGCCGCGCTCCGGCCGCAGCAGGGGCAGGGGTTCGATCCCGGCGCCATGCAGAAGATCCGCGATCTGAACACACGTACCTCCGGGCAGATTGAGGCCTTGCTGACGCCCGCGCAGAAAACGAAGATTCAGGAAGCGCGTCAGGAGCTCCGTCTCTATCGCATGGCCGGGATCCCGCTCGGGCTCTACGGTCAGATCAAACTGACAGACGACCAGAAAGCCAGACTGCAGGAACTGATGCCGTCGCGCAACGGGCGTGGTGCAGGGCAGGGGGCACCGGGAGCGCCCGGGGCCCCCGGGCAGCGTGGCGGATTCCAGCAGATACGTGAGAAAGTGGATGCGATCCTGACGCCGGCACAGAAGGCGCAGATTGCCAACTACCTGAAAGCACACCCGGAGGAACAACGTGGCCGGCGCGCTGGTTTCGGCGGTGGCAGGCCGTAGAAACCCTGTGGCAGTCAATCGGTAGCAGAACCGCGGGATGCATCGGGTACCGCAAAGGTGTGACGGGCTACCGAATATTGATGCAGGGTACCGTCCAGAGAGATCAACGTGATGGCGCGCAGATGTGCGCGTGCCGGGTGCGAGGCAGAAGGGAGAACTCCTTCTGCCTTCTTTTCTGTGTCGTGCGCACGCTGGAAAGTCAGCACGGCGCAGGTGAAGGGAACGCCCCCCTTGCGATCAAAATAACGCGTTCCAGCAGCGCCAGTTGTGCCTGCGTTGCACACGATCGTCTTGCCGGACGGTGCGTTGTGCAGGGACGGGCCAGCAGCGGGTGGGGCAGCTGGCTGTGAAATCCCCGGTGGAGGTGCCTCATGCTCCTCGATTCCCTCACGATGCAGGTGCCCGCAAAGGACGAGCGGGACAGTACCCCAGACCCGTACGGACTGTCGAGGATCATGTACTGCGACGATATCGGGCGGCTCTGGCATCTCTTTTACTTTCTGCCAGAGTCGCCCGGCGTTCTCCTGCATCTCTTCTGGACTGACGTTGATGCCTTCCAGACCCTGTCGGGACGCGGCAGGATCTGGCATGCCCAGTATGGTCAGGCCTTCCACTACCTTCGGGGTGCCATCCAGAAGGATCACATTGGGCGCTCTGGCCAGTGCGCGCTCCACCTCCCGGGAATCGTGATTGCCAGCAACAAACACGTACGGGTAGGGCAGGCGTGCGATCTCCTGAACGATGGCCGCCTCAAAGGGACTGCCAAAATCGGTCAGGTCGCCGGTGTCCACAATGAACGCGACCTGAAACCGGTCGGCAACCTCTCGTACGAACGGATACGCGGCCAGGTTATTGTGGATGTCCGAAATGTGCAGGACCCGGAACGTGTCTGCACCTTCATCCGGCATCAGGGTACTGGCAACCGTGTCGATCCG
>JANWZQ010000002.1 GCA_025054835.1 Chthonomonadaceae bacterium | reverse complement strand
CAACACCATTAACCAGGTGGCTAATTACACGCTGGTGGAGTGGGCAGACAACATCGCGATCAGCGATCGCTCTCCGGAAGTCTATGCTCCGCAAATGGAGCAACGCTTCACCCCGGAGGAGCTGGACCGCATGTACCGCATGCATGGTCTTCCCGAACAGTGGTATCGCATGCCCTATCCAGTTTTTCTGGAGGAGCGCCGCAAGCGGATTGCTGCGATTATTCGGCGCGGGTTCGAGCATCTGCAGGGATGACCGGACCCGGAGTACACAACAAACACGCGTATCCCTCGCGCAGCACACTTCGATCGGACACCCAGCAACCTGTTCGGTACCGTGCAGATGGATACACTAGAGGAATAACCCCGTGAACCTCGATTCAAACCAGATTGCGCGTTTCCATGAGACGGGCTACATCACCCTGCCGGAATTCTACAGCGCGCAGGAGGTTGCTGCCATGCGCGCCGAGCTGGAACGCCTGAAACGCGCTGGCAAGTTGCGCAATGTTGCTACGGAAGGCGACGGGAAAACCCCATCGCATACGATGGTCAATCTGCAACTGTGCCCCATGTCCCCGCACAGCCCGCTCTTCCGCGCTATGCCCTTCGACCCGAAGGTTATCGCGGCCGTGCGACAACTCATCGGAGACCCGGTAGTGCTGCACCTCGACCAGGTCTTCCTCAAACCTGGCCGGCATGGCAGCGGAACGGCGTGGCATCAGGACAACGCCTACTTCCGCATTGCAGATCCTCTGAAGGGGACGGCTATGTGGGTAGCCGTGCACGACGCCACGGTTGCCAACGGAACCCTGCACCTCATCCCGGGTAGCTTCCGCATCGAGTATGCGCACTCACGGGACCCCTACAGCGACCATCACATCCGGTGCTACCCGGACGAGACGCAGGCCGTTCCGATCAAATTGCCGGCCGGAGGCGTTGCGTTCTTCGCCTACGGGACAGTGCACTGCACCCAGGCCAATAGCACGGACCATGAGCGTGCTGGCGTTGCGCTGCACTTCGTCAACGGCGATGTTCTGCCACCAGACTACTTCCGCCCCGACGACCTAATGAGGCATCCTTTCCTCACCGGCCCGCAGGCAGACGACGGGCTCTCTACCTACGGCGAGTGCATGACCAGCGCGTGGACCAGAGAAGTGCACAACGCACTGACTGTCACGTCATAGAGACCGTGGAATCCATGAAGACCCAGACGATTGGAACCAGCCACCTGATCACAACCCGCCTCAACTACGGATGTATGGGCATCCTGGGATCGTGGAGCGACCCCGATCCGGAGCTGGCTCGTCCGGCGGTCCTTGCAGCGTATGAGGCAGGATTTCGCCTGTTCGATCACGCCGATATCTACAACCGGGGCCGATGCGAAGAGGCCTTCGGGAGGATACTGCGTGACGTGCCGGGCATGCGCGACGAAATCATTATTGTCACCAAGTGCGGCATCAAGTTCCCCGGCTGGGGCATGGCAGAGGGCGTCAATCACTACGATTTCTCTGCCGGACACATCCTGCAGTCCGTGGAAGGGAGCCTGCACCGACTGGGTGTGGAGACCATCGATGTCCTTCTGCTCCACCGCCCGGACATTCTGATGGACCCGGATGAGGTCGCAGAGGCGTTCTCTCGGCTACGAGCGCAGGGCAAGGTGCGCGAGTTCGGTGTATCGAACTTCACGCCCGCACAGGTACGCGCCCTGCAGTCCCGCCTGCCATTCCGTCTGGTTATCCATCAGGTTGAAATTCATCCGGGCCGGATCCAGTGTTTTCAGGACGGTACGCTGGATCAGTGCCTTGAGGAGCGCATCACGCCACAGGCGTGGAGCCCGGTCGGTCGCGGGCTCTACGCCACAGGTGGTGTGATCCCGGAAGAGGTATCGGATCCGGAGCCGCAGATGCACCTGTTGCGCACTCTGGATGACATCGCGCACGCGCACGGCGTCACGCGCACAGCCATTACGCTGGCCTGGCTCATGCACCACCCATCTCGTATCATGCCTGTGATCGGCACGATCCGCCCGGAGCGCATCCGGGAGGCAGCCACAGCCGATAGCGTCACGCTCTCGCGGCAAGAGTGGTACACCATCTACGTGGCGGCCCGCGGCGAACGCATGCCCTGACGGATCCATGGCGCAGCAGCGCGCATTTCTATGCAACATCTGACGTTGTTTGTCTTCCAAAAAGGCAACGGGGGGCGTGGACGGCACATCCGTCTGCCTGCCCCCTGCACATCCCGCAGTCACCCGGGGAGAGAGAGCATGCGTTACCAGCCAACGACGGAAGAGATCGCTTTTTACCGCGAAAACGGATTTGTTGTCCTCAATGACTTCCTGTCTCCGGCAGAACTGGAGTACTGGCGCTCTGTGACGGAGGAAGCGGTTGCCCAACGACTGGCCTCTACAGCAGACAGGCCGTGGCACGAGGCACTCAACAATCAGCAGGATCCGGATGCCTACTACGCACAGGTGTTCACACAGTGCATCAAGCTGGCTGACACACACGCAGGCATGCGCGAGTTGATGCTGGACCCACGTCTCGGTGAGCTGGCAGGAACGCTGGCCGGAGTGGAAGGCATCCGCATCTGGCACGACCAGGCCCTTTTCAAACCCCCGTTCGGTAACCCGACAGCGTGGCACCTGGACAACCCCTACTGGTCGTTCTACTCTCGCGACGCGATCTCGCTCTGGGTCGCTCTCGACGATGCCACCCTCGCCAACGGATGCCTGTGGTACCTCCCGGGCAGCCACAAAACCGCACGTACCGATAACACAGGCATCGGTCACAACATGGCTGACCTCTTCAAGCTCTACCCGGAGTGGCGGCAGATTGAGCCCGTCGCCTGCCCCTGTGCGGCCGGTACAGCTGTGTTGCACAACGGACTGACAGCGCACGGCGCAGGAGCGAACATGACCAACCGACCGCGGCGCGCCATGACCTGCGCCTACATGCCAGACGGTGCCACTTTCAACGGGCAGCAGAACGTCCTGCCACCCGACTACTTCGCCTCCCTGCAGATCGGCGATGTGCTGAACGACGATCGGATCAACCCGCTCATCTGGAAGCGCTCCTGACACCAGTGAGCTTTCCCCGTCGGGAGCCGGTCCCGCGTTCCATCCGCAGCGCAAACGCGTTACAACTCCAGGAGGGCATCAGCCCGTACTTACGGAGGAACAGGATTGCCAGGCCATTCGGGCAGCAGGTACACACGCAACCCCAGCATGGTAGCACGCTCCTGCAACCGCCGGACTACCGGCGGGGACTCCTGTGCCGGGTCGGTAAAGAGCGCAGGCTCTTTCCAGCGCAGGCCAAGGAGGTAGCAACTGCCATCTGCTGCCGGTCCCAGCACCACATCGGCCGCTTCTGTTCCGGGCCGAAGCGTATCAAACGCCTGCTGAAAATATCCGGCGGGGATGTCTCCCCCGCTGCCTCCGATCAGCACGCAGGGCTGGTAGCGCCGCCGCCACGCCTCGTTTAACACAGACATCAGCCGTCGAGCCGGCGCCCGTCCCTGGACTACAATCCGTGCGCGCTCGGGGAAACGTTCTGTCAACCAGGCCTCCATCACACCTTTCGGACAGGCAAATACCAGCTCCCCACAGTCCGCACGCAATACGTTGCTGGCCGTGCGCTCCCATAGCGTGCATGCCGCCTCCGTTAACTCTCCCTCAGGTTGCAACATCACGGCATCTCTGATGAAGGGCTCCAGACCGACTACCATGAGGATCACGGGACGCGTGCTGGCCATGCCTTCCTCCTTGACAATCGCGTTGTCCGCAAGCTACAATGGGGCATCCGGGCGCCCGTAGCTCAGTGGATAGAGTACCTGACTTCGGATCAGGTGGTCGGGAGTTCGAATCTCTCCGGGCGCGTCCGAACCTTTTCACTCCCGTGCGTTCCCTCCCCGTTCTCATGGTATCCTCATGCGGCCCGCACTGGCAGTCGGTCACGTTGCGAGAGCAATGCGGCCGGCAGGAACGGAACAGCTACAATGGCTAGTAGCGTCGTGCCGGCATTGACCCAGACCAGATGATAGAACGTGAGACCGAATGCCGCGTAGAGCAGCGAACCGGTCCAGTCCGAGAACGAGTTTGTCAGGTTCCATACGCTCATCATCACCGAGTACCCCAGAGCTTCGCTCCCTTTTGGAGTTGCCCGGGCGGCCAGATCGTAGACTGGCAGCATTGCGAACGTCTGTGCGATCCCCTCCAGGGCTGTGATCGCAACAGCTGCCTCTCGGGATGTGTATGCCAGATAGAACAGTGTGCCGAACGCGTGTACCAGGATGCTGTAAGACAGCAGGGCCTTCAGCGTGAGGTGCGTACAGAAACGCTGGTACAGTGCGGCGGCCATCAGCCCGAAGGCAGCGTGCACCAGCTCCAGATTGCCGATGAACTGCTTCTGGAAACCCAGTGTGTCCGTCTGATGGAACAGCAGTGGCGTTCCGAAACCGGGCGCGGCGGCAATCAGACAGATCATCAGGGCAGCCATCTGCAGGGGGCGGTTCTGCAGCAGGCCACGCAACTTCTCCCGGGCATCCTGCCATGCCTCGCGATTTACGCGCGCCGTCGCTGGCTCCCGTAGCGTACTGTAGATCAATGGCACCAGCAGGAAGTGCAGGCCGGCCACGATTGCTGCGGTCAACAGGAAAGGCTTCGAGGCCAGGTACCCTCCAATCGGGCCGCCGGCCAGGGCCGCCAGCTTGAACATCCCGACGCGCTGCGCTGTCAGGCGCCCGGCGGCTCGGAAGCGTATCCCGACTTCTACCATGACGCCCCCCAGTGTAGTGCTGATCAACACTACCGTGGCGTACATCGCCATGTAGGTCGCCAGCAACACTCCGTACCTCAACGGCACAACGCTGAGCAGGAGCCAGCCCAGACCACACCCGATCAGGCCGAACAACAGGTAGTGCCGCCGTCGGGTACCACACAGGGGCACGCTATCGGTCAGGATACCGGCAAACGGTTTGATGTAGTTGGTGAAAATGCCCAGTGCCAGAAACGCCGAGATCTCCGGAGGCGACAGGCGCAGCTGCTCCTTGAGCAGGAAGCGGAACGGTAGGCCAGCAATCGCATAGCCCAGATTGGTGCCAAGCCAGCTCAAAGCCAGCACCAGCGACAGCGTGTGCAATGTGCGTTGCGCCGCACGTGCCTCCATATCCGGATCCACTGTCAAACGCCCCTCTTCCACCGCTCCCATCGCCTGCTCCTCTGCACGGGTGCGCACAGTTTCGCCTCCAGCACCTCACATTCCTGTGCGCGTCTGCACCCCACGCAGGCAACCTCGAGAGGAAAAACGCATGGATCCCGGAACACAAGGAATTGCCGGTATCGACTGCGAAATAAGCCGAAACACACGGGACTTCTCTGACGTATATCCTGCACAGGCGGTGTACTCCACGCCACCTGCTGCACAGGAGGATCATCATGCCGTCCGATCTACCCGAAGGGGCGGGTATACCGGGAGGAACGCCCCTGCCCCCACCTCCGGCACCCCGGACTGCAGGCAGCGGGTGCCTGATGTGGATGCTGGCTGGTTGCGGCGGACTGCTGATCCTTCTGGTTGCCTTTCTGGGATTTACCTACTGGAGCCTGACACGCAATCAGGAAGCACAGCAACTGCTACAGGGCGTTTTCTCGGCACCGGCCTGCGGGCAGAGTCTGCTGCAGGTCCGCGTTGCGCTGGAGGACTATCGCCGCGACCACAAAGGGCAGTACCCGAAACAGCTTTCTGAGCTCGTCCCCCGGTATCTACACCCCCGGCGGCTGGATGCCTGTGGTGGCACCCTGGAGCAGCTGGCTCCGCGCATGCGATATACCCCACCGGACGCAAACACGCCTCCGGACGTCCCCGTGGTCAGTATCCGCCTGACGGAGTCCACGCCTGTGCCGGCGCAGGTGCAGACGCTCTACGTGCGCCTCCTCCATGACGGGCGCGTGATCCTGGAGCAGGTAGCCCGCACCGAACTGGCACGCCCGGAACAGACAGCAGCTACTTCCACACGCTAACCTGTAAAGACAAAACAACGGCCCTGCCCGGTATGGGCAGGGCCGTTATGCGCGTGTACGCGAGAGTTCATCGAGCCATGACCTGTTGTCGCTTCTCCTGCTGCGCCAGTGATGGTGGAGCGGGCCGGGTGAGCGTGGCGAGGAACTTCGCCAGCGCCTCCCGTTCCTCCCGGGTACCCACAAGAGGCGGCATGTACTTCACGTACATCGAGTCGGGCGTCGGGCGGTGCAGCATTTCCAGCATGCTGGCAATTGCCTTCTCGTCCCGCCCCTGCAACAGCCGCTTCATCGAGCGGTACCCGGACACTGTATGGCAGCTCATACACTGCCCGCGGAACATCGCATGCCCTGATGCCACAGCATCATCCGTGGCAGGCTTCCAGAGCGATGCCGTCAGGTAGCCCTGCGTGTTGAATTTCTCCACCTCGCTCCGGCGCACTCCGTTCGAGTACATGTACCCGCCAATCACATAGGGCTTGCGGATTGTCTCACGCGCATACTCGGTAGACGATGTGGCTACGACAGCCAGCCCCAGTATGGCAAAGGCATGCCCGGGGGAGAGATCGCGTGGGAACCGGTAGGCAAAGAAGTAGACCACTCCCGAGATGGTGACCGTGGTGATGATCGTCAGCATCGCGATACGGGTCACCTGCGTAAAAGCGCCGGAACCGATGGTAGTGATGCCCAGCTCCAGCACGCTCATGCCCTCCTTCGGAGTCATTGCCAGGAACCACAACAGCACGAACGGCATCAGCAGGAACATGGGTACCAGCCACTGCGCGCTCCATCGCACCATCACAGTGCGTGTCCGGGCCAGCGCCTCATCATCCACGCGCGAGTAGGTGATCAGCGCGTAAATGCCGGCCAGCGACAGGCAGGCCAGTGTGCGCATCACCAGTGATGGCCAGTAAGTCGGGTTGAAGAACGCTTGCCAGAACCGGCTCGCCTCCTGCCCGGTTCCGGCGACCGCCAGCCACGCACTCCCCGGCGTGAGCATGAACGACAGGATGCCGTTGATGATCACCAGTGTCAGAAAGGAAGACAGGGCATAGAGGTAGCCCACTTTCAGATGCAGATCACGTGGGATCCGGTTCCAGGAGTAGTAGTACACGGCCGCTGCTGCCAGCTCCACCACAAAGAAGACCCACTCGATCGCCCAGCCAAACACGAAATTGTGGATCAGTGTGGAGGTCGCCTCAGGATGTACCAGGCCAATGGCGAACCAAATCCCCACCCCGGAGAGCGCGCCAAACACCCCGGTCAGGATCAGGAAGAAGCGCGAGTGCGTGATCAGAACCGGCAACCACTCTTCCCGGCCCTCACGGTAGAGCTTCTGCTCCGCCAGTGGCAGGTACAACCCACCACCCACTGCAAACCATGCGATCAGCACGTGCAGGATGGCAATGATGCCGATTACCCACGCCCCACCGATCCCGGGCACATCCCAGACAGGATAGTTCATCGTATACCTCCTACTCCAGACCCAGATAGCCCCAGATCGTGGTGCCAACGAGAATACAGATCACCAGAATGCCGAAGTACGTGGCCTTCTTCGCACGCCGGGCAGCTTTCTCTCGCGTATCGTAGAACGGGACCAGCGCCCAGAGCACCAGCCCGGCCGTGAACAGGATCATACCGATGGCCTCTCCGGCCACGCCCGGAAACAGAGTCCCCATGATCTTGAGCACCTGGAACTGGCTCATGAAGTACCACTCCGGGTGAATGCCTGCCGGGGCCGGGCTGAGCGGATCCGCAGGCTCCCCGAGCTGCCATGGGAACAGCGCGGCCAGCAGAGCGATCACATTGAGCGTGATCAGCCACATGGCCAGGTCCCTGGCCAGAAAGTTCGGGAAGAACGGGATGCTCCTGCGCTGATCCACGGGCTTCGCCTCCTCGGAAGGGGGCACCGCATTGCCATGCTTCTGCACCAACCACAGGTGCAGACCGAGTAGAGGCAGGAAGAGCAGGGGCAGAATGACCGCGTGCAGCGCAAAGAATCGCTGAACCGTGTACTCGCCCACCTCCAGACCACCCCGGAAGAGATTGGCGATTGGCGGACCGATCACCGGGAGCGCGTTCGGGATCTCCAGCCCGACCTTGGTCGCGAAATAAGCCAGAGTATCCATGGGCAGCAGATAGCCGCTGAATCCGAACGCCAGCCCGAGCAACAGCAGCAGGATCCCGCTCAACCAGCCGAACTCCCGGGGAGCGCGATACGCCTTCATAAAGTACACCGAGAACATGTGGACAAACACAGCGACCAGAAACAGGTTCGCTGTCCAGTTATGCACGGAGCGGATCAACCACCCGAAATGGATCTCGTAGCTGATCTGCCGTACGGATTCGTAGGCTTCCGGCCCGGGCCGGTAGTACACCAGCAACAGGATGCCAGTAACCACCTGGATGAGGAAGCAGAATAGCGAGATCCCTCCCCAGTAGTACCAGAAGCTATGTCGATGCACGGGCACGGTTTTCTTGCGCGCCGCGGCCAGCACCTCTTCCAGCCCCAATCGCTCCATCACATATTGCGAAATGTGATTCATGGCTCATGACCTCTTCACGGTGACACTGTTCCCATTGACGACGACCTCGTACTTCTTCAACGGACGCGGCGGAGGCCCCGCCACGTTCGCGCCTGTCTGCGCGTCGTAGATCCCACCATGACAGTGGCATGCGATCTGACGCTTCCCGGGTTCATAGGCCACGGTGCACCCCATGTGCGTACAGACCGCGCTGAACGCTACCCAGGTGTCGTCCTCATGATGGATCAGCAGTGCCGGTTGCACCCCGAACTTGAAGATCAGAGCGGCTCCCTTCGGCAGCTTCTGGGCGTCGGGCAGGGTCACTTCCTTCACGGCGGC
>JANWZQ010000153.1 GCA_025054835.1 Chthonomonadaceae bacterium | reverse complement strand
GTTGGCGAAGTAGGCGGCATTTTCGTTGAGTGTCCTGGCCTCCCCGCCCCACTCCACCTGCAGGCCAGAATGCGGCATCTGCTGGATGGCTCGATCAATTGCGCGTTGTACGTTGCCCAGCGTGGCTCCCGGCGCCAGGCTGGCTGTCACCTGTACGGCGCGCAGGCCGTTTCTCCGGGTGATACTGGTCGGGCCACGTACCAGAGCGATGTCGGCAATGTCGCTCAGTCGCACAGCCTGCCCGGCGCTGTCGAACCCGACGGCGATGTTCTGCACATCGGCAAGACGCTCACGTTGCGAGTCCTTCAGCGCGACCCGTACCGGGTACTCCTCGCCCCCTTCGCGGAAGACGGTCTCTGTATTGCCGGCAATGCTGTCGCGCAGGATGGCGCCGGCCAGACGCACAGGCACACCGAACTGCCCGGCTTTCACGGGATCGACCGTGGCGCGGATCTCCGGTTTGCCACTCCGCACTGAAAGGTCCGGGTCGCGCACGCCGGGGATCTGCCGGATCCGGTCACGCACCTGCCCGGCAAACGCCGTGATCCGATCCAGATCGTTCCCACGGATTTCCAGCTCAATGAGATTGGAGATGCCCTGCACAGAGCGCACTGCAGTGGCCGTGATCCGGGCACGACTCTGGCTCATGAGCGGTTGTAACCGGCGCAACAGATCCTCGGTCACTTCCTGGTCGGAACGCCGACGCAGGCCCGGCTCTCGATGACCGAACGTTTGCCGCTTCCGGAGACGCACGTTGATCTGCGCAAACTGCGAGCCACGTTGCGGGATGGAGCCGAACCCCCCCACGATCTGCCCGATACTGGCTGCCGTAGCCTCCACCTCGGGGATCGCTCGTACAACGGCCTCAATCTGTGCGGTCATTTGCGAGGTGGCGCTCAGGCTGCTGCCGGGGGGCAGTTCTACCGCGACGGCGATCTGTCCCTGGTCGATGCCCGGCAGGAACTCGAAGCGGAGGCGATGGAACGACAGAAGGAAGATGATTGCGAGACTCAGCACACCCAGCGCGACCACAGCCAGACGGCGTTGCAGGGCGAACCGGATGATGTCGCGGTAGCGGCGCTCCAGCGCACCATAGTAGCGTTCCAGCCAGCCGAACAGGCCCCGCTTTGCCTCGATCAACTCGCCCTGGCGGTACCAGCGTGCCGCCAGCATCGGAGTGACGGAAAAGGAGACGATCAGGGAGAAGAGCGTGGCTGCAGCCACAGTCAGGCCGAACTGCTTGAAAAAGCCGCCGACAACGCCTCCCATAAAAGCGATGGGAACGAACACCACAACGTCCACCAGGGTGGTGGTCATGTCCGCAAAGCCGATCTCGCTCCGTCCGTTCAACGCGGCCTCGCGCGGGGTCTCTCCCTGATTCAGGTGCCGGGTAATGCTCTCCAGCACCACGATCGAGTCGTCCACCAGAATGCCGACGGAGAGCGAGAGAGCCAGCAGGGTCATCTGGTTGAGTGTGAAGCCGGCCAGCCAGAGCACCAGGAACGTGGCGACCATACAGGACGGAATGGCGATGGAAACGATCAACGTGCCGCGCAGATTATGCAGGAAAAGCAGGATCACGGCCATGGCCAGCAGCGCGCCCAGCACCAGCGTCAGATTGACATCTTCCAGCGCAGCGCGTACGGTGCTGGCGTCGTTGCGCAGGGTGACTCTTTCCAGATCCGCAGGCAGCCGGGAAGCAAGTTCCTTCAGGGCTTGCTCCACGCCCTCCACCACTCGCACCGTGTTGGCGTCGGACGCTTGCGAGACCACGATCCCGACTCCGTCCCGCCCGTTGATCCGGAACAGCTCGTTGCGCTCGGCCTGACCGATCCGAACCTCGGCCACGTCGCCTACGGTGAGCGGCGGGGGGGTCGGTTGCGCGGTAGCAGGTGCTCCTGGCGGGCGGAACGTCTGCATGCCTGCCTGTAGACGCGCCAGCCGCTCCGAGAAGAGGGGGGTGTTACGGATTGCCTCCAGCGAGGTGAATGCGCCGGCCAGACGCACGTCCGTTTCGCGCGCGCCCTGCGTGATGTTCCCCCCGGGGATATCGATCCCGGAAGCCTTCAGTGAGGTCACTACATCGTGCAGGGTGAGGCCATACTGCTCCAGCCGCGCCCCGTCCACGGCCACCCGGATTTCGCGTTCCTCCCCTCCCAGTACCCCGACGCCGGCCACACCGGCCACGCGCTCCAGACGTGGGCGGATCCGCTCGGTGGCCAGATGGCGCAACTGCTGCAGGGAGAGGGAGGAGCTGGTGATGCCAAAGTAGAGCACGGGCAGCGCGTTGATGTCCAGTTTGGACACCACAGGCGGGCGGGCCTGCGCGGGCAGACGATCCCGAACCGCCTCAATCCGCCCCCGGATCTCGGCGACCGCAGCATCCAGATTGGTGCCCGTGCGAAAATCGATGCTCAGGACGGACACGTTGGGCTGAGAGCTGGAGAAGACGTCCTTCACGCCACCGACGGTGCCGACTGCTTCTTCCAGGGGGCGGCTCACCTGTGTCTCCACCTCCGGTGGGCTGGCGCCGGGGTAGACCGTTGTGACCATCACGGTAGGGATGTCGGCCCGCGGATTGAGCTCGGCTGGCATGCGCCAGTAGGCCTGCAGCCCCAGTACGGCCAGCGCGGCCAGGCACATCCAGATCAGGATCGGTCGTGAGACGGCAAGGCGGGTGAACCACATGATGTATTAGGATACCCGCCCGCGAGAACGAAATGGCACGATTCTCTCACAGCAGACTAGAGCACCTGGCAGGCCTCTTCGAAGTCCAGACGGGGGTTGCGCGGGTGGAGGCGAGAATGATCGCCATACCCCAGATTGCACAGAAAGTTCACCTTCCATCTCCCGTCCGGGAAGAATTCGGCATTGACCTTTTCCGCGTCGAAGCCGGACATCGGGCCGCAGTCGAGGCCGAGCGCCCGGGCAGCAAGGATAAAGTATGCGCCCTGCAGCGTGCCGTTGCGGAACGCGGTCTCCTGGATCAGCTCCGGTTTGCCTGCAAACCATGATCGGGCGTCGGTGTGCGGGAAGAGCCGGGGAGCGTTCTCATAGAACTCGGTATCATATGCAATGATGACGACCACTGGGGCCGTGCGCGATTTCTCCACATTGCCCGGGGCCAGCGCGGGCAGCAGGCGCGCTTTCGCAGTGTCGGTTGTCAGGAACACGAAGCGCGCCGGCGCGAGGTTGGCGCTGGTCGGCCCCATGCGCGCCAGGTTGTAGACTTCGCGCAACAGCTCCACGGATACGGGTCGGGGGAGCCAGTGCGTGTGCGTACGGGCCTCCCGGAACAGCAGATCCAGCGCGGCGTCATCCAGGCGATCAGGCATCGTATGAGTCACCCGGGTCATCGGGAACGTTCCTTTCTATGTCTGCCTCTCTGATCCCGGTAGTGTGCCACAATACGGTGCTACGGCGGCACATGACGGGATGTGAACATCCAGAATTACGCTCGGTCTGGCCCTGTTTCTGCACGGTTGTGTCCGTGATCTTGATTTTTGACGCGCGTTGCGCATAATTATAAGGCGCGGAAACACGCCATGGTGTGTACCCGCGACGCGAACCCCTGCGAGGTAGCAAAGCATGCAATCCCGCTGCGGACGATCCCTGTTATCCCTTACCTGTTTGCTGCTCACCGGAGTACTCTGGCCCATGTCTGCTTCCGCGCAATCGGCTCCCGGCACGGAACTTCCTGCGACCGATACGCGCGCGGTCGTGCCCCCACGCACATTGAACACGCATCGCACGTTCCCGCAGTTCCGCACGCTGGAGGAATGGCAGGCACGCCGGGCGTTCATCCGGCAGCATATGCTGGTCTCTCTGGGCCTTTACCCCCTGCCCCCGCGCACGCCCCTGCGCGCTCGTATCTTCGGACGCGTGGAGCGGGACGGGTACACCATTGAGAAAGTGTACTTCCAGACGCACCCGGGGTTCTATCTGGCGGGGAACCTCTACCGCCCGCGCCCCGGCAGCCGTTTCCGACCGGGCAACGGTCCCTACCCCGGCGTGCTGGTCGCGCACGGACACTGGGGTAATGGGCGCATGGCCAACCAGCCCGAAGGGTCCATTGCGGCCCGGGCGATCACATTCGCACGGCAGGGATACGTCGCCTTCACCTACGATATGGTGGGGTACAACGACACGCGGCAGTTCCCCGAACACCGCGCCATCTTCAACACGTTGCGGGACTGGGCCTGGGGAGTCAGTCTGATGGGGCTGCAGACGTGGAATTCCATGCGCGCGCTGGACTTTCTGGCCTCGCTGCCCGATGTGGATCGGACGCGTCTGGCCATCACCGGGGAGAGCGGAGGGGGTACACAGACCATGATCCTCGGCGCGCTGGACGATCGTCTCGCCGCTGTCGCTCCCTGCGTGATGGTGTCGCACACCATGCAAGGGGGATGCCTGTGCGAGAACGCGCCGGGCCTGCGGGTGGACTTTTCGAACGTGGAAATCGCTGCTGCCGCCGCGCCCCGGTACCAGATCCTTGTTGGCGCCACCGGTGACTGGACGGCCACCACCAACACCATGGAAGGCCCCTCCATCGCCTCGATCTACCGCCTGTTTGGCCGCCCGGAGAACCTGCAGTACGTGCTGTTCGATTACGGACACAACATCAATCAGACCAGTCGCGAGGCGGTCTACGCGTTTTTCGGGCGGAAGTTGCTGGGCCTCATGGGCGAGGAGAGCCTCCGGGAACCTCCCTATCAGATGGAGCCGGTGGAGAAGCTGCGGGTCTTCCCGGATGGCGCGCCATTGCCCGCCAGCGCCGTGACTCAGGAGCAGTTGCGCACCTACCTGATCGACCTGGCCCGCAAGGATCTGGAACGTCACCGCCCCCGGGACCGACGCTCGCTGGAGCGTTTTCAGCAACGCTACCGCCCGATGTGGCAGCACACACTCAACGTGGAGATCCCGCAACGGGGTGACCTGATCGCGCAGGCCGCACCCTCTGTACAGGAGCGCGAAGTGCTGCGCGTGACGCGCCTGCGGATCGGACGGCGTGGCCGTGGAGACAGCCTGCCAGCCGTGCTCTTCCTGCCCAACGGCGGCCCGACATACCCGGCGGTGGTCCTGACCGACCCGAAGGGGAAGTCTGCCTTCCTGACCCCGGACAACCGACCCGGAGAATTCGCGCAGGCGTTTCTGCGCCGGGGACACGCGGTGCTGGTGCTGGACCTTTTCCTGACCGGGGAACTGGCCGATCCTGCCGCAGAGCAGGCACGCAAGCGCCCGTTTGGCGAATTTTTCTCAACCTACAACCGCACCAACCTGCAGGAGCGTGTGCAGGACCTGATCACTGCCAGTGCCTACCTGCGCTCGCGAGGAGATATTCGCTCGGTTGCGCTGGTAGGAACCGATGCTGCAGGTCTGTGGGCCCTGCTGGCCGCTCCCGCAGCCGATATAATCGCGGCCGACTGCGCACGGATGGACCTCAGCACCGACGAGCCTTTCCTCTCGGAGGATCTGTTCGCACCCGGCATCCGGCGCATGGGTGACTTTCAGACCGTGGCGTTCCTGACTGCGCCCCGGCCCCTGCTGTTGCACAACACCGGCGACCGCTTCCTGCCCGAGGAGCCGCTGGCCGGTCTCTATGCGCGATTGAAGCTATCCGACCGATTTCGCTTCGCGAACGCGCAGCTCTCCACCGAAGCGATTGCGGAATGGGTGGCCCGGCAGGCGCCCGGGGCCGGCCTGTGACCCCCGGCACGCTGGCTTGACACCGGGCAGAGGGATGGAGTATTCTACGCCTGATCCCGGGCTACAACGTTGCAAGCCCGTATATCTGTTTATGACGAAGGAATCGAACTGGTATGCCATCCGTGACGCCGGAAAGTGATGCCTCTGCGCAATCGGCCGGATCGCAGAGCGACCCCTGTACTCTGGTGCTGGAGATCTCTGTTGAGGCCGACAAGGTAGCACGCACCTTTGAGAGTGTCTATCGGGAGTTCAGTCGCTACGTGAACGTGCCGGGATTCCGGCCGGGTAAGGCCCCCCGTGCTCTTGTGGAGCGCTACGTGAACCGGGAGAAAGTGCGCGAGCGCGCCCTGGAGAAGATCGTTCAGGAGTCATTTCGCGCGGCACTGCAGGAGCAGGGAATCACCCCCTACGGCAACCCGGAGATCCAGCCCGGAGACATCGAGGATCGGCACCCCTTTACCTACAGGGCGATTGTCCCGCTGGAGCCGCAGGTCACACTGGGTGAGTACACCGGCCTGACCGTTGAGAAGCCTGTGTTTCCTGTAACCGATGCGATGGTGGAAGAGCGGATCCAGCGTCTGCGCGAGTCGAAAGCGCGTCTGGAGCGGGTCACGGATCGCGGAGTGGAACCGGGCGACGTGTTGATTGCGGAGAGCCAGGCGGTTGTGGAAGGAGATCCTGATCCTCCTCCGATGCGCCGGCAGTTGATCCAGCTGGGCAACAACATTCCCGGCTTTGACGAAGCGCTTCTGGGCATGCAGATCGGCGAAGAGCGTACCTTCACACTCACCTACCCACAGGACTACGATGAGCCGGATAAGCGGGGCAAGCAGGTCACCTTCACAGTGCGTCTCAGCAGCATCAGCGCCCGACGTCTGCCGGAGCTCGACGCGTCGTTCGCCCGGGAGGTCGCCGGAGTAGATACAGTGGACGCTCTGCGTCAGGCCATACGTGACCGTCTGGAGACCGAAGTGCGTCAGCTCTCCGACCAGATCGCCGAGCAACGCCTCATCCAGCAGATCCTTGCAGGCTCCACTGTACACTTCCCTGCCATGATGGTGCGTGAGGAGGTGCGCAGCCGCTTCCGGCAACTGCAGAACGACCTGCGTCAGCGAGGATTGACCTACGAACAGTACCTGGCGCAGGAAGGGCTCACTCCGGAGCAGCATGAGGCCGAGCTGGCCCGGCAGGCGGCGGCGCGCATCGAGGCGTTGCTGGCCCTGCGCGAGATCTCCATTCAGGAAGGACTCCAGCCCACGGAAGAGCAGATCGACGCGGAGTTCGAGCGTCTGCGGCAGGAGAACGTGATCACGGAAGAGCAGCACGCCGAGTATCGCATCGACCGCAATCGTCGCCTGCAGCTGGCCAACGCGATGATCCAGCAACGCCTGCATGATTTCCTGTTCGCAAACAATACGATCAAAGAAGTCCTGCAGGAGGTACCTCCGGCCCCTGAAGAGCTGGCAGAAGCGAACACAGAAGAGGAACAGACAGCATGATGGACCGCATCTATCGCCCACTTACCAGCGTGATCCCGATGGTCGTCGAGCAGAGCGCCCGCGGAGAACGCGCCTACGATATCTACTCGCGCCTGCTCAAGGATCGGATCGTCTTCATCGGTGAACCCATCACGGATCATCTGGCCAATCTGGTGATCGCTGAAATGCTCTTTCTGGAGAAAGAGGACCCGGATGCCGACATCGATATCTACATCAACAGTCCGGGGGGAAGCGTGTCGGCGGGACTGGCGATGTACGACGTGATGCAGATGGTCAAGTGCGACGTGGCCACCATCTGTGTGGGCATGGCGGCCTCCATGGGCGCGGTTCTGCTGGCCGGGGGCACAGCGGGGAAGCGCTACGCCCTCCCCAATTCCCGCATTATGATCCATGCGGTAGCTGGCGGTTTTGAGGGGCCAGTGCAGGATGCCGAAATCCGGCTCAAAGAGATGATCCGCGCGCACGACACGCTCAACGAGATCCTGGCGCGCCACACCGGGCAACCACTGGAAAAAGTACGTCGCGACATGGATCGGGACTATTTTATGTCTGCACAGGAAGCCATGGAATATGGAATAATTGATAAAATCGCCGAGAAGGGCAAAAATCAGGCGGGAGGAACCCGCTAGCGCAGCGACGTATGTGCGTGGCAGATCGCCGATTTCAGGGGGACGGCCTTGCAGAAGGGGTTCGATCGGATCGACAGTCGATGTGTCCTCTGCGGTAAAACGCGGGAGCAGGTCAAGAAGCTGATCCTGGGCGTGCACGGGGGAGTATGCCTCGACTGTGTGGAGCTCTGTAACGACATCATCCGCAATGAGACAACGGAACCGGACCGGCAACACGTGCCCGCCCTCGGAGCGATCCCGCGCCCCAAGGAGATCTGCCGTATCCTGAGCCAGTACGTGGTCGGACAGGAGCGAGCCAAGCGCATCCTCTCTGTGGCGGTCTACAACCACTATAAGCGCATCAACAACCCGAGCCCGGACGTGGAGTTGCAGAAGAGCAACATCCTGCTGATCGGTCCGACGGGTTCCGGCAAGACGTTGCTGGCTCAGACGCTGGCCCGCATTCTCAATGTCCCCTTTGCGATTGCCGATGCCACCACGCTGACCGAGGCTGGCTACGTGGGCGAGGACGTGGAGAATATCCTGCTCAAGCTGTTGCAGGCGGCGGAACACATGACGCCGGGGGGCTCGCTGGAGCAGGCGGTGCGCAATGCCCAGCGCGGGATTGTCTACATCGACGAGATCGATAAGATCTCACGCAAGAGCGAAAACCCCTCCATCACCCGCGATGTTAGTGGGGAGGGCGTGCAGCAGGCGTTGCTGAAAATTCTGGAGGGCACCATCGCCAACGTGCCTCCGCAGGGGGGGCGCAAACATCCGCAGCAGGAGTACGTACAGATCGACACCACATCGATCCTGTTCATCTGCGGGGGCGCGTTCGAAGGTCTGGAAGACATCATCGAGCGCCGCCTCAACACCCGCACCATGGGCATTCGCGCGGATGTCGCTAGCAAGGCCGAGCTGAAAGCTCGCAAGGGTAATATTTTCCAGCACGTCATGCCGGACGACCTGCTCAAGTACGGGTTGATCCCGGAGTTCATCGGGCGCCTGCCGGTCGTTGCCACACTGGACGCCCTGGATGAGGAGGCGCTGATCAAGATCCTTGTGGAGCCAAAGAACGCACTGGTCAAGCAGTACGCCAAGTTTTTCGAGTACGACGGTGTGGAGCTCACCTTCACCGAGGGGGCGTTGCGCGCGATCGCCCGCGAGGCGATCCAGCGCAGTACCGGCGCACGGGCTCTGCGCACGATCATCGAAGAGGTGATGCTCAACATCATGTACGAGATCCCCTCGGCCAAGGACGTGAAAAAGTGCGTGGTTGAGGAGCAAACCGTGCTGGAGCGGGTCGACCCGATCCTGATCCACGCGCACGAGCTTCCCAAAGCCTCCTGAAACGCTCCGGCTGAAGCGTGAACATTCCCCGTGCAAACGCGCCCCGTATGTGGGGCGCGTTTCTGCTGCCACATTCCTGCAGGCCCGTGCCCTCTTCCGGATCCGACAAAAACGGAGGTCGGGCAGGAGTGCCTCTGGCCGGGCGCGAACAAAACAGTGTGGGTCGCTGTCAAAACATCCGGTATCCCCGCTTTCCCCGACGCCGGTCTCCGGCAGTCGGCAGTCTGGTATCGCCGGGGCGCGTCGCACCCGGCCCTGGAGGCACTGATGCATGCACAGAAACACTGTACACCGCGCCCGTTCACCGCAGGACTGATCGCGTTGACCGCGCTGCTCGCTTCCACAGCATGCGCGCAGACGTTTACCACCCGGATCCTTGCCCATGTGCCCCGCAACGTGACCAGCGTGTCCCTGAATGACAACGGATGGGCCGTATGGACGACCGGGCTTGGCAATAGCAGTCAGGTCTTCCTGTGGGCGGGCTCGGAAGTGATCCCCCTCGGGTTTCCGAACCGGAACAACCGGGACGCACGGATCAACAACAACGACTGGGTGGTCTGGTCCGCCATCAAAGCAAACGATACAGGGCAGGGAAGCACCGATATCTACGTCTGGAAGGGTGACGGTGTACCCGAGAGCGTGAGCACCGGACTGGACTCTTCCGCAGAACCCGTGATCAACGACCGCAATGACATCGCATGGTGGTCCAGTCATGAGGGCATCCATGACGTGTTCTATCTGCCCGCCGGCTCCAGCACCTACCGGAACCTGACCGAGTTCGACGCCGTGGGCGCGAGCGCCATGCCGCAGATCGACAACAACGGGTACATCTCGTGGGTGCGCACCATCGAGATTGCCCCGCATGTCGGCGCCAGCAATCTGGTCTTCTCCACCACCGGTTCGACCTCCGACTTCACGCAGATCACTTTTCGAGACGATCTTAACGTCTACAACTATGGCATGACCAGCAGCGGCAAGCTCGTCTGGGTGCAGTACAACGATGCGATCAGCAGATGGGAGGTCTGGGAGTACGACCGCAACACCGGCGTGTCCCGCGCTATTCCGGGCAGTCAGACCCAGTTCTTCTCTCCACCGGCCGTACGGGAGGACGGCACCATCGCCTTCCCGGTCTACATCACCACGCTGACCTATCGGCTCTACTGGCACCGCAATGGGGTGACAGAGCTGATCCCGATCACCACGTCCTACACGCAGAACCGCCCGGTTGCTCTGAACAATCGAGGGCAGATCCTGTTCGCCTCTGGCAATAGCAGTGCCACCGGGTTCTATCTGATTCTGGCCACGCCCTCCGACGCCCCTCCCTCCGTTTCCGGCCGCATTCAGATGGAAGGGATCGCCGCGAACGCGCCGGCGCAGCGGATCACCCTCACGTTCCGCCCTTCCAACAACGCGCCGGAGTTCACGCGTCGTGTGATGCTGGCTCCCAGCGGCACGTTCACTGTCTACAATGTGCCCCCCAATCAGTATCTGGTACGGGTCAAGGGCAAAAAGTGGCTGGCGACAGCCCTGCCCGTCAACACCATGGCCGGTAACGTCGTTAACCTCACGCTGACGTTGCGAGCTGGCGACGCCAACAATGACAACGTGGTGGACGTGCTGGATCTTGCGGAACTGATCGCCGCGTTCGATGCGACCCCCGGTGCGGCCAACTGGAATGAGGGGCGCGCGGACCTGAATTGCGACAACGTGGTGGATGTGCTGGACCTGGACCTGCTTGTGCGTAACTTCGATCTGGAGGGTGCGCCGTAGCAGGAATCCCGGGGCTCCTTTCTGAAATCTTCCGCGCAGGGACGCGGGCGGTGGGCACGCCGCCCGCGTTCTACGCTAACGCGATTGCAGGAGAACAGCATGTCCCATCCCGGAACTGACGCCCTGCGCGGCCTTCTGACCGCCATCCTGACCCCTTTCGACCTGCAGGGGCGCCTCGCTCTGGAGCACATGCCCGCTTTTCTGGAGTTTCAGCGCCAGAGTGGTGTGGACGGTGTTGTGGTGTGCGGCACCAACGGGGAGGGTACCTCGCTCTCCGTGCCGGAACGGCAACGTGTTCTGGAAACTGTTCTGCAGCACCGGGGTAACCTGACCGTGGTCGCCAGCACGGGCGCGACCAGCCTCACCGACACGCTGGAACTGACCCGGCACGCGGCCACCGCCGGTGCCGATGCGGCACTGGTCCTGCCCCCTTTCTTCTTCAAGAATCCGGATATTGAGGGATTGATCACTTACTTTCGCGCCGTTCTGGATGCGGCAGACCTGCCCGTGCTGCTGTACAACATTCCGCAGCAGACTGCTGTTCCCATTCGCGCGGCCCTGATCGAACGGCTCGGTGATCACCCCAATCTGGTCGGGATCAAGGACAGTGAGGGGGACTGGGAGCGTACGCGCGCACTGATCGCAGGCTACCCGCGCCTGCGGGTCTTTGCCGGGTGCGACCTGCTGTCGGCGCGATGCTATGCTGCTGGAGGCGCGGGATGTATCTCAGGCACAGCGAATGCCTTCCCGGAGGTTGTGGTGGCCGTCCGGAAGGCTTTCGAGGTGGCCGGGGCCGGCGCAGAGCTACAGGACGCGCAGGATCGACTGGCCGCTCTGGTAGCGATCCTCGAGCGCTATCCGCCCATCGCCGTGAATAAGAGCGTGCTGGCTCACCGGGGGCTGCCCCGCCTCGGCGTGTGCCCTCCTCTGATCAACCTGACTCCGGCGCAGGAAGAGCGCCTCATCGCCGAATTGAGAGACGCCACTTACCTGTAGCCTGTTAGCGCTCCTGCGCACTGGCAGAAGCCCGGTTCGGCTGCACGCCATTGACACAACTGCGCAGGGGCACGCCATGCACCGCGCGCAGCGCTTCCTCAACAGCCATCCGGTACAGAGCTTCCCGGCTCTGCGTGCTGTACCATGCATGGTGCGGCGTTACCAGAACGCGGGGGCTCTGCAGTAAAGGATGATCCGGAGGCAGGGGCTCTTCCTCAAAAACGTCCAGCCCGGCTGCCGCGATGCGACGGTCTGCCAGCGCCTCCACCAGGGCATGGGTGTCCACAATGGCACCGCGCGCCGTGTTGATCAGGATGGACGTCGGTTTCATCTGTGCCAGCCGCCGGGTGTTGATCAGGTGTCGGGTCTCCGGGGTGAGGGGCGCGTGCAGGGAGAGAATATCCGACCACGCCAGCAACTCATCCAGAGCACAGGCCCGTACTCCGGCAGGGAACGCTTCTGCCGGCAGATAGGGATCGCAGGCCAGCAGCTGGAACCGGAAGGCACGTGCCCGTTCGAGCGTTGCGCGCCCGATCCGCCCGCACCCCAGCACCCCGAAGCAAAGCGTCCTGAACGCCGCGATTGGTCCGGGCAACGCCGGGATCCATTGCCCGGATCGCAGAGAACGTTCCAGGAACGGCAGGCCCCGGGACAGCGACAGGGCCAGCGCCATGGCATGATCGGCGACCTCTTCCGTGCCGTAATCTGGCACGTTGCACACGGCGATGCCGCGCGCCCGGGCCGCCTCCGTGTCCACATTGTCGTAGCCCACTCCAATCCGGATAATGGCCCGACAGCGCCGCAGCTGCGCCACCACATCCGCGGTCACCGGAAACCATGTGACCAGCAGCACCTCCGCGTTCCGGATCCAGTGCATGGGATCTTCCCCGGCACTCTCCGCATCGGCAAAGACCACTCCAGAGCGCTCCAGCATCTCCCGGGACGCGTTTGTGAAGTGCGTGGCACGGTCAGTAATCACAATGCGTGGAAGTTCAGGCAGTGCACTCATGGTCTATTCACCGGCCGGCCCCGGCAGGCCGGAAGCGTGTCATATCCAGTCCCGGAGCGAGCACGCGCCACAGGAACGCCGGGTGGAGCGCGTCGGACGGCGGTCGCCGGTCGCCAAGGACGGCAAACAGGCGCTCATCCAGTCCGGGCACTGTATCCAGCTGGTGCACCACCCGGGCGAACAGAGCCGGGCGACGCACCACGGCCTGCACTAGATCGCAGAGCAGGTAGCGCAGGTTCAGCTCCCGGCGGGCCCGGGCATAGGTCATCAGACGTGCGCGGGACAGGTCGCCTGCTCGCAGAGCTGCGCTTGCAACTTCGGCTGCGCACTGCGCCCCTCGGAGCGCAAAGTAGACGCCCTCCCCCGTGAAGGGGTCGATGAACGTCGCAGCGTCGCCCAGCAACAGCACGCCTTCTGCCAGAGGCGGGCGGCAGACGTGGCCGAAGCAACCGATGGTCCGGACCTCCAGACTGCAGTCAGACCACGCAAGCCGTGCCGCCACGTCGGGGAAATGCACCTCCAGGGTCTGCAGCACGAAGTCACGTGGGCGCCCGGCAATGTGCGCCGCCATCGTTACAGGAGCTACCAGCGTGACATTGGCAACAGGAGACGCTTCCTCTCCTTCCTGCAACCCACCGGGAAAACCAAGGCCACACACGATGGGCCCACGCGCGCGCATCTCGATGGTATCCGTGCGCCCCCCGGACACCCGCCCGTGCGTGACAACGGCCACACGCTGCAGGCGCCGGATCGGCCGGACCAGCCCCATATCCCGGGCGATTCGCGAGTGTGTCCCGTCGGCGGCCAGCACCAGTCGGGCCCGGACTGTGTCTGTGCGCCCATCCGCCGACTGCACCTGCACGCCACAGACGCGCCCGGTTGCATCGCGGAGCACTCCACGCACCGTCGCTCCGGTCTGCACAGCAACACCGCTCCTGCAGGCGTGCTCCAGCAGAACCGCATCCAGTGTCACACGCCGCAACGCGTAGCCAACGGGTGTGGCACAGGTGTGCATGTGATGGAACCTGTGGCCGTCCGGAGTGGCCAGAACCGTCGCGCATACCGGGCGCACACCGGCTCTGCAGATCGCGGGCCACGCGCCCAGATCCTCCAGCAGCACACGCGTCTGCGGGGTCAGGAACTCGCCGCAGGCCTTATCTCGGGGGAACGATGCCCGGTCGTACAGGGCAACATCCATCCCCTCGCGCGCCAGCCAGATGGCCGCCGCAGAACCGGCCGGCCCCCCACCGACCACCACCACGTCCCGAACGGTCTGCATGCCGTTTTCTCCTGGTGGTTACCCGTATGTTCCCGAGGGCAGGAAGCCCAGCAGGCGGCGCCGGCGCGGGTTCGCGTTCTCGTAGCAGTGTGCGGGCATCTGATAGTTCATGAACGGATAATACTTGTGCCCGATCAGGCGACGGGCATAGGAGACCTGCGTGATGGAGCGCACGCGATCGCTGCGATTGGGCGCACCCCGATGCCAGACCTGATTGTTGAACATGATGACGCTCCCTGCTGGCCCGCAGGCAGAGAAAATGCGATCCTCCCAGGGAGTACCCGTTAGATCCGGCGGCGGGGCGGCTCCGAACAGATGCGAGCCGGGAACCAGCTGCGTGGGTCCATGTTCCGGGGTTGGCACGTCAGTCAGGTAGTAGTTGGCGGTGAAGAGCAGCACAGGCAGGTGGACGTTGGTGGGCGGGTCGCCGTGCGTGACAATGTAGTGCGGCGGGTCGTCCTGATGCCATGTGGTGATGCCTTTGCCCGGGAGCACCCGGAAGGAATTGTTGTGGATCACATGGCAGTCTGGCGCGATCAACGCTTCGGCAAATGAGACGATCGGCTCCATGTCGAACAGGTCCAGATTTGCCTGACTGACCTCGAACATGCGGTGATGCACCTGTATCGGACCCTCTCCCTCTTCGTTGTGGTCTCGCAGAGCGCGGTCCAGATCAGCCTTCAATGTGGCAACCATCTCCGGCGGCAGAACATGGGTCAGGAACAGGAAGCCGTCCCGGTGGAAACGGTCCACCCATTCCCGGATCTGTGCGTCGGACACTCTGGTGTGCGCCAGGTACTCTGTCACTTCACTCCCTCCCCGATTTGTTCCGGATCAACGCGACGCGATAGAACAGGCTCCCCTTCAACTCCACCTCCTCCCCGACCCGCAGGTGCACCGCTTCCACCATACGCCGATACTCGGGCAGGGAGTAGGCGCGCAGCACAGAGGCCGGGCCGTCGTGCCGGGTCAGGCGGTTCATCCGGAAGAGCCATGTGATCGCCCGGATCAGGTACCACGCGGAACGTGCGCGTCGGATGTCGTTGACCAGCCATCCGTGGCGCGCCACCCGCTCTATCTCCTGCAACGCTTGCACGCACCCCTCCGGGCCGAAGTGGTGGAACGCCAGAGAACAGAGCACATAGTCGAAGCTCTCGCTGGCGAAGGGCAACCGGAAGGCGTCACCGCGCAACAGACGGATCCGTGGTTCGTGCCCGATCTGCTCGCGGGCGCAGCGCAGGATGGGTGCGCTGTAGTCCAGTCCGACAATGCGCACCGGCACCTGCTCGCGGTGCGCCACCCGCAGAACAGCCTCGGGAATGTCAGCGGACCCGGTTGCAACGTCCAGAAACGTCACGACGTCCTGCTCTCTGGTTGCACCCCGGCAGCGACGCAGCCATTGCCGGGCCTGTCGAGTCACCACCGCGGTGCCGCCGAGCAAGCGGTTAGCGCGACGCACGTCCATCATGCTGGCGCGCAGGTCCGCATAGGGTTGCGTGGCGTCATCGATCAGTTCCGGTTCCTCGATACGTGGCGGCGTATCGAAAGCGCGCAGGTCTGGCACATCCTTTGATTCCGCGCCCTGCACCGGGATCCCTGCTTGCGAAAAATCGTAGGAAACCCCGCAAAAATCCTCTGAAGTTTTTTGCAGGAGCTGCCAATAATTCATTCAGGGTTCCGCAGTATCCGCCCGATCCCATTCCCGCACGGTCGAATCAGCATTGACGTAGTGAAACGCAAGCCTGTATAATATGCAATGGGAGTTGCCATGATGCGTTTCTTCCCATGTACCTGCAGGCAGTTTCCTCACTGTTGCTGAACGCGCCGCGCAGTTTATGGATCCGGGACCCCCGACCAGCGTCGGCCGGGTGTTCCGAAGAGACGTAGATCTCGTCCCGTAATCTCTCGAGAAACTTCGTTCTCGGTGCGGATAGTGCCCGCCCCGTCTCGTCCATAAATTCCATATCGACTTGAACCGTGTCGGTCAATGTCGACAGTGTGCGGACTCAGGCAAGGACGCCGAATGATGCACTCTGATGTGCACTCCGACGCTCCCGCAGCCTTCCGGGTTGCGCGGACGTCAAGTCCCCGGGTTGAGGAGTAGGTACACCATGTGGCAACGTCAAGAACAGGAACTGGGTGAGGAACTGTTTCTGGCAGGCGAGAAAGTTCTGCCGGGTGTCTATCGTCAGATCGGAGGAGGCCGCGAAGTGCGGCTGGATCGTGAGGACTTCCTCCCTGCCAGTCTCGATGGCCGTGTCGCCTGCTATATGCGCGTCAAACACACTTGGGGACAGATCAGTCAGCAATCCCGGCCCCGCATGTAGATGGCTCTCTGGATCATGGATCTCACTGAGGGAAGACCGGCCCGCTGAAGCGACCGGTCTTCTCATTTATTTCCGGTCCTCTTCCACCCCGGAAGGGTCCGCGCGCAGGGTTTCGCGCGGACAGTGGAGAATAAGCGGGTAAATCCACTCACCGAGGAGAAGACGGCACCATGAACGTGATCCCTCCAGCCAATCGACTGCGCAATGCCCTGCCCAAGATTGGCATTCGCCCCACCATTGACGGCCGCTTTGGTGGTGTACGCGAGTCACTGGAAGGCCCGGTCATGGCGATGGCGCAGGCCACCGCACAGTTTCTCTCGGAGAACCTGACGCACGCCTGTGGATTGCCCGTCGAATGCGTGATTGCAGATACCTGTATCGGAGGAGTCTCCGAAGCGGCCCGATGCGCGGAAAAGTTCAAGCGCGAGGGAGTGGGTGTCTCACTCACTGTGACGAACTGCTGGTGCTACGGCTCCGAGACCATGGATATGGATCCGCTCCTGCCCAGAGCGGTCTGGGGCTTTAACGGCACAGAACGTCCTGGCGCCGTTTATCTGGCTGCGGTGCTCGCCGGGCATAACCAGAAGGGCCTGCCCGCGTTCGGCATCTATGGGCGCGACGTGCAGGACATCGGCGATACCTCGATCCCTCCCGATGTGCAGGCCCGTTTGCTCTCCTTCGCGCGTGCCGGGCTCGCCGTGGCCACCATGCGCGGGACGTCCTACCTGGCCATGGGGGGCGTCTCCATGGGCATCGCCGGGAGCATCGTGGATCAGGACTTCTTCCAGCGTTATCTGGGCATGCGCACGGAAACCGTGGACATGACCGAGTTCGTCCGCCGTTTCGAACGGGAGATCTACGACCACGAGGAGTACGAACGCGCGATTGCCTGGGTACGCACGCACTGCCGCGAGGGTAAGGACTGGAACGCACCAGAAAAACAACGCTCCCGGCAGCAGAAGGACCGCGATTGGGAGCTGAGCGTCAAAATGGCGCTCATCGCTCGCGACCTGATGATCGGTAATCCGCGCCTGGCAGACAGGGGCTTCAAAGAGGAGGCTGAAGGGCATAATGCGCTGGCTGCAGGATTCCAGGGCCAGCGCCAGTGGACCGATCACTTCCCCAACGGAGACTTTCTCGAGGCGATCCTCAACACCTCTTTCGACTGGAACGGTATCCGACAACCCTTCATTGTTGCCACAGAGAACGACGCGCTCAACGGCGTTTCCATGCTCTTCGGGCACCTGCTCTCGGGAGGTACGGCCCAGCTGTTCTCCGATGTGCGCACCTACTGGAGCCCGGAGGCCGTGAAGCGCGTTACAGGCTACACCCTGGAGGGCCGCGCGGAAGGGGGTGTTCTGCATCTGATCAATTCCGGCCCCTCCGCGCTCGACTGGACGGGTGAGCAGACGCAGGACGGCAAACCGGTGGTGAAGCCCTTCACCCGGGTCACCCCGGAGGAGGTGCAACGGTGTCTGGACGCCACGCTCTGGTGCCCTTCCATCGTGGAGTACTTCCCGGGAGGGGGATGGTCCACGGACTTCACCACACGGGGCGATATGCCGGTTACCATGTGCCGGGTCAATCTGGTCGCTGGACTCGGCCCCGTACTGCAGATCGCGGAGGGCTACACAGTGGAGCTGCCCGATCCCGTGCACCGTGCCCTGGATGAGCGCACCAATCCCTCATGGCCCACCACATGGTTCGTGCCCATTCTCACCGGACAGGGCGCCTTCACCGATGTCTACACTGTGATGAGCCACTGGGGGGCCAATCACGGTGCTATCTGCTACGGCCATATTGGTGGGGATCTGATCGCACTTGCGGCACTCCTGCGTATCCCGGTTGACATGCACAACGTGCCCGCTGAACGCGTGTTCCGTCCCGCGGCATGGGCGCGCTTTGGGGGCTTGACCTCGCAGGAGGCCGATTATCGCGCCTGCGCTACTTACGGGCCGCTCTACCAGTAGTACAATACTCCGGATCACGCTCTTACCGGGACGTAAGAGCCAGAGACAGCAGAGGGTACAGGCCCCTGTCTCTGGCTTTTGACTGCTTTCGCATTTTACCGATACCAGAAGCTTCTCATCTGCGCATCATGCGCAAGAAGAAGTCGTTTCGATGGATCGATGGTACCGTCTACATCTGTGTATCGTACTTCCGCATCCAGCATGGTTCTTCTGCGCGCAGGTGCACGCATACGCAACCACCATTCGATGATATCACAACGCCCTTTCCGTATCACAGGGCGCACGTTCCAGGGAGGGTGAACTCTTGCAGGAGGACGCTTTTGCCTTTCTCAAACAGATTGTCGATACGCCGGGTCCGTCCGGGTATGAGCAACCCGTGCAGCAGGTGTTCCGGGAGCGGGTATCTGCCTTCGCCGATGCGGTTCAAACAGACGTTCTGGGCAACGTGATCGCGGTGAAAAATCCGGAGGGAGCCCCACGGATCATGCTGGCCGGACACGCCGATGAGATCGGCTTCATGGTGCGCTATATCAGCGAGGACGGATTTCTCTACTTCGGGCAGATTGGCGGGCACGACGCAGTCGTCACAGTAGGCCAGCGCGTCTATGTGCACACGCGCCACAGTCCCATCCTCGGCGTCCTGGGCCGTAAGGCGATCCATCTCATGGAGCCCGAGGAGCGCAACAAAGTCCCGGGTATCCATGACCTCTGGATCGACATCGGAGCGGGTAGCCGGAAGGAGGCGGAGGAGCTGGTGCAGATTGGCGACTGTGTGACCTACGCGCAGGAGCTGCAACGTCTGCAGGGCAATCGCGCTACCGCACGCAGCTTCGACAACAAAATGGGATGCTTCATCGTTGCCGAAACCCTGCGCCTGCTGGCGCAAACCCGGGTCACAGCCGCCATATTCGGCGTGGCCACGGTGCAGGAGGAGATCGGGTTGCGCGGCGCCCGGACAGCCGCATTCAGTATCGATCCGCTCATCGGTATTGCTACCGACGTGGGGCATGCAACCGATTTTCCCGGTGCCGATAAGAAGCGCATCGGCGATATCAAGCTGGGCGGCGGCCCCATTCTGGTGCGAGGCGCCAACATCAATCCGAAAGTGTTTGACCTGCTGGTGCGTACGGCGCAGGAGCTGGACATTCCGGTGCAGGTAGCGGCTGCCCCCGGAGGCACCGCCACGGATGCCAACGTCATGCAACTCAACCGCTTGGGCATGGCGACCGGGCTCATTTCGGTGCCTCTGCGCTACATGCACACGCCCTGCGAGGTGATGTCGCTGGACGATATCGAGAACGCCGTACGCCTGATGGCTGGCTTCTGCGAGCGCGTCACACCGGAGATGGACTGGACTCCCTGCTGACAGGCCCGCTCAACGCCGGGAGCGCCACGGCGGGGTGACTACCTCGCCATGGTCGGCATGGAACGGTTGCCCGCGCAATCGCGCACCGAGAGATCGGAGCAGATCATAAGTAGGGCTGATCCCGGACCGCCCTTTCAGCAGCAGGCGAAACGCCGCAGGATCGCGTTGCTGCGCCAGCGCGAGCAACGCGTCCAGTTGCGCCTCCAGCGCGCGTTCCTGCTGGCACACGAAGTCTCTGTGACGGAAGTTTGCATCCACATGCACTCGCTGAACCGGGCCGAGCGCGGCAAAGGCCTCCGGACGTTTCTCCTGCCAGAACTCGTAGTGCAGCGCCACAGTGGTCACGTAACAGTCGCCCAGTTGCGCCACCAGATGTCCCACTCCCGGTTGAAAGCGAACCGGACGCGCCCGGTTGGAGAGCATCTCGCCCTGCGGCGTGAGCCACAGAGCGCGTCGCTGTCCCCGCAGCAACCGGGTCGCATACTCCAGAAACTCCCTTGCCCCGGCCAGTGAGGTGCGATCCACGCCGATCATGCCCATACGTGTGAACATCCGGTAGCGCTCCAGCTGCCGCGCGTCCATCACTCCGTACCACTCCCAGCCGAACACGTCGTTGGCCAGCGTCGTTCCCAGCAGCACATCCCACCAGCTGGTGTGGTTCAGGCAGACGATCAGAGGCACACGGTCGCACGCGCGCAGGTCCGGCAGGTCCCCCAGCAGATAGACGGCGTGGAAACTGCGCCGGAGGTAGCGACGTGTGTAGTCCGCGAACCAGCGCGAGAGCAGTGGTGACTTGCGAGCAGGTATCATCCTGCCTCTATTGTACCTTCCACAACACCTTCCTGCCGGCGCGCCCGGCATTCCTGCAACTTTGGACAATCGACAGTGTCTCTGTTATAATAACCGCAACGACCGTGGTGTCTGCGGAACCCGTGTCTGCGTCTTTTGAGACAGGGGCGCATGGGAGCGAGAGGGAGCATGCCGTCGTTTACCTGCAGGGCTTCCGGGCTGTGGAAGCTTCGAAAGACACTGCTGCTAGCGCTTGTCGCGATGCCGATTGGCGGCCTGTGGAACGGCCTGCCAGCGCAGGCGCGTAAGGACAGCAGGCCACCAGCGACACCCGGCAACCCGGCACTGTCGGCGCAGGATCGGGAGTTCTTCGAGACCCGGGTGCGTCCGTTGCTGGTAGAACAGTGCTTCCAGTGCCATTCGGCCACGCAGAATGTCGCCATGGGCCGATTGCAGATGGATAGCCGGACGAAATTGCTCCGGGGCGGAGGCCGGGGTCCGGCCATCGTTCCCGGCAAGCCCGAGGAGAGCCTGCTGATCCGCGCCATACAGCACACCGATCCGCAGTTGCAGATGCCCCCGAACGGCAAACTGACTGCGGAACAGATTGCCACGTTGACGGAATGGATCCGGCGGGGTGCGTTCTGGCCAGACAGGGTGAAGCTCAGGGCAGAGGGCTCGGGGTTCGACCTGAAGGCCCGGGCACGCCACTGGGCCTACCAGCCCCTCCGGAAAGTCTCTCCCCCACCGGTCAGGAACCGCAGCTGGGTGCGCACGCCGATCGACGCGTTCATTCTGGCCCGTCTGGAAGCAAAAGGCCTGCGCCCGGCCCCGGAAGCCGACCGGCGCACCCTGATCCGTCGGGCGTACTATGATCTGCTCGGTCTGCCTCCGACTCCGGAGGA
>JANWZQ010000127.1 GCA_025054835.1 Chthonomonadaceae bacterium | reverse complement strand
GGGATCGCTTACCAGTACTCTAGGCATCTTCTATGTTCCTTGTCCTCTACCGGGTCATCTGTGTTCTGTTAGCCCGCTCATCTCCGTCGCTCTCGCACACCGCGGGGCAGTCTCAGGATACCCGCAAAGCGGCTTCCGGGGCAATGTAGCCGGCTGCGTTTGAGAGCGGGCCCGGTTGCAGGAAGCGCGCTTCTGTGTGCCGAAACACCCCGTGGAGGATCGCGCCGGATCAGGACTGCTGCTTTCTCCGGGCACTCTCTCCAGTATCCCATCAACGAGGATAGGTCTATGGCGAACAAGAAAATCGGGGTTGCTATTATTGGTAGTGGTAGTATTGCCACACATCGGCATGCGCCCGAGTACGCGGCGCGCCCGGATGTCCGGATACTGGCTTTTGCGGACCGTGTGCCGGAGCGCGCGGAAACACTGGCCCGAAAGTACGACGCCAAAGCGTTCTCCCATTATGAGGAGGCGCTGGCTCTGAAGGGCGTGGATGCTGTTAGCGTCTGCACTCCCAACGCCCTCCATGCTCCGATTACCATTGCCGCGCTCGAAGCCGGTAAGCATGTGCTCTGCGAGAAGCCGATGGCTACTTCTGACCAGGAAGCAAAGGCGATGATTGCTGCGGCACAGAAGGCGGGGAAGGTGCTGATGATCGGTCATAACCAGCGACTGGCTCCCCTGCACGTCAAGGCAAAGCAGTTGATTGCGGACGGCGTGATCGGCAAGGTTCTTTCCTTCCGCACCTCCTTCTCACACCCCGGTCCAGAGTCCTGGTCCATCGAAGGCGCTACAGGGTGGTTCTTCGATAAGAAGCAGGCGTTTGTGGGTTCCATGGGAGATCTGGGCGTGCACAAAGCCGATCTGATCCGCTTCCTGCTCGGGGAAGAGATCGTGGAGGTAGCGGCGTTCGTGGAGCATCTGGATAAGCCGATGGGCGATGTCGATGACAATGCGGTGTGCATCCTCAAGACCGCCAGCGGTGCGATCGGCACGCTCACCGCATCGTGGACGCACTACCCCGGGGAGGACAACGCCACATACATCTATGGCAGTAAGGGGCATATCCGGATCGGTGCCGATCCGCGCTTCAGCGTGATGTGCTTTCTCAAGAACGGCGAGAAACAGTACTATGAGGTGGGCGCGTTGCAGACGAACGAGGCTGGCGGTCAGTCTGCTTCCGGTGTCATCGATGCGTTCGTCGAGAGCATTCGCACCAATACTCCGCCCCCCATCAGTGGTGAGGAAGGGCGTCGCTCGCTGGCCGTGATTATCGCGTGCCTGAAGGCTGCAGAGACGCGACGGTACCAGAAAGTCGCGCTCTGACCTGCAACGGAGGCAGCATGCGTGCGGTTGTTCAGCGGGTGGTACAGGCCAGTGTATCGGTGGTGGAAGCCGGGGCTCTCCGGGAGGTAGCCCGGATTGGTCCCGGCCTGCTGGTGCTGCTGGGCATTCGCACTGATGATACCGAGGCGGACGCGCGCTATCTTGCTGAGAAAGTCGCCTACCTGCGCGTTTTTGAGGATGAAGCTGGTCGGCTCAACCGCTCGCTCGGCGACATCCGGGGCAGCGCGCTGGTGGTGTCTAACTTCACGCTGTACGGTGACTGTCGCAAGGGGCGCCGTCCCAGTTTCACCGATGCGGCGCCTGCCGACAACGCGGCCCCGCTCTATCAGCTCTTCGGTCAGCAGCTGGCCAGCACGGGTATTACGGTGCAGTACGGTGCGTTTGGCGCTCACATGCATATCCTGCTGGTGAACGATGGGCCGGTTACGCTTTTGCTGGACAGTCGCAAGGAGTTCTGAGGGGATGCAGAGCACCCCTCCGGTCGGATCGGTGTCAGAGGGGTGCCCTGTTCGCGCATGGTGAACAACCCCGCTAGCCGTGCCAGTCTACATCGGTGACTTCTCTGGCGTGCGCCACGATGAAATCCCGGCGCGGCTCTACTTTTTCACTCATGAAAATCTCGAACATTTCGATGGCCGCCGGCACGTTCTCCGGATCGATGCGGACGCGCGCCAGGCGGCGTTTATCCGGCTCCATTGTGGTTTCAGCCAGATCGACCGCGTCCATCTCGCCGAGGCCTTTGAAGCGCGTCACCACCACGTCTTTCTTGTTCCGGAGTGACCGGAGGATGGCGTCACGCTCTGCTTCGGTTTGCGCGTAGTACTGGTCGTTCTTGCCCACTTTGATGCGGTACAGAGGGGGTTGTGCGATGTAGACGTGTCCCTGCTCGATCAACGGGCGCATGTACCGCCAGAAGAAGGTGAGCAGCAGCGTGCGGATGTGGTCGCCATCGACGTCCGCGTCTGTCATGATGATAATTTTATCGTAGCGCAACTTACTCAGGTCGAAGGCTTTACGGTCCTTGCCGTTCAGGCCATTCGAGTCATCGGCTCCCGCTGTGTCGGCCGTTGCGTCGTTTCCGTCCGTGTCTTCCTCGTCTCCAAAGCAGATGCCAGTGCCCAGCGCAGTGATCATGGCGCGGATCTCTTCGTTTTCCAGCACTCTATCGAGGCGCGCCTTGCCGACGTTGATGATTTTGCCCCGGAGCGGGAGTACGGCCTGCGTGCGCCGGTCACGCCCCTGTTTGGCCGGGCCCCCTGCGGAGTCGCCCTCTACCAGGAACAGTTCACATTTCTTCGGGTCGCGCTCGGTGCAGTCAGCGAGCTTTCCGGGCAGGGAGTTGGACTCCAGCGCGCTCTGACGTTTCACCAGGTCTGCGGCTCTGCGCGCCGCTTCGCGTGCGCGCTGCGCCGTCAGTACCTTGTCGAGGATGCGTCGTGCGACCTGCGGGTTCTCCTCCAGATAGTCGGTGAGCTTCTCCGAGAAGAACGATTGTACCACACCTTCCACGAAGTTGGTGACCAGACGCACTTTGGTCTGGGACTCGAACTGGGGTCTTTCTGCCAGTTTGATGGAGATGACTGCAGTCAGTCCCTCGCGCACATCGTCGCCAGTGAAGTTCGGGTCTTTTTCTTTCAGGATGTTGTTTTTACGGGCGTAGTTGTTGAGCACACGGGTCAGCGCGGTGCGGAAGCCCGTCAGGTGCGTGCCCCCTTCTGGCGTGTTGATGTTGTTGGCGAACGTCAGGATTACATCCTGATAGCCCAGATTGTACTGGAACGCGATCTCGATCAGCACCCGGTCGCGTTCCCCCCCGAAGTAAACCGGTCGGTGCAGAACGTCTCTGGTCTCGTTCAGGTGCTCCACGTACTCAATCAACCCTTTGGGGTAGCGGAAGATCTTGGTGCGTGGTTCGTTTTTGTCCCGCACCACTCCATGTTCTACTTCGAGCTCGGCCTCATCCAGGGGATCGCGCAGGTTGGTGAACGTCAGTGTGAGGCCCTTGTTGAGGTATGCCAGTTCCCGCAGGCGGCGCTCGATCCGCTCTGGCTCGTATTCGATGTTGCCGAAGATTTCAGGATCCGCGTGCCAGCGCACAAAGGTACCGCTCTCGTTCTTTCCTGCTTTGCCCACCACGGTCAGCGGTTCCACCACCTTGCCCCGTGCGAAGCGCATGCGGTGCACTTTGCCGTCGCGGGTGACCAGCACCTCCAGCCAGTCCGAGACAGCGTTCACGCAGGACACGCCCACGCCATGCAGGCCTCCGGCGACCTTGTAGGCGCCGCTGCCGAACTTTCCGCCCCCGTGCAACTTGGTCAGAGCGATTTCGACTCCGGAGATCCCCTCTTTCGGGTTGATATCTACCGGTATGCCCCGGCCGTTATCTTTCACGGACAGACTGCCGTCAGGGTACAGGGTGACGTCGATACGGTCGCAGAAGCCAGCGAGCGCCTCATCGACGGAGTTGTCGCTGACCTCCTTGAACAGGTGATGGAGGCCGTTGCTATCCTTGCCTCCGATGTACATGGGCACGTTCTGCCGGACGGCTTCCAGACCCTCCAGCACCTGCATGTGCCCGGCGGTGTATTCCCCTGTGACGCGCGCGAG
>JANWZQ010000116.1 GCA_025054835.1 Chthonomonadaceae bacterium | reverse complement strand
CGAAGTGGAATGCGGTACCCACTCGAAGGTTCCCTCAAAGTTCTTCCTGGTGCCATCCGTCAGGAATCCGCGTGGTTCCCGAGCGTCTAACAACCACAGCGTCTCTTGATGGCAGACCGGGCAGGTCTGCAGCACGGGGAGCCCACTCGTGGAAGCGTGCTCCTGAAACTGTGCCGCCATGCAGTTCCCACAAAGGCCTACAGGCCTGGGGTTGTCGAGCCAATGGCCATTCGCATCACGCAATGGAGGAGCAAAACCTTCCTCGGCGATGGCACCGTATTTTGCCGGGATCAACTTCACAACCCCAACGGAGGTGTAAACAAATTTATCTCGAACCAGTTCCGAGCCGGGCGCAAACGTGCTGATAGCCAGATCCAGATCCCGATCGATGGTTCCTTTCTCTGCATCCCATCGAGTGTACAGCAAGCGTACCTGCGTGGGGAACCCGAACATCGGCAGGAATCCTTTACCTGCGAGCCATTCACTGAGAGGCTCATCACGGCCGATCTCGAGCGAATCGCCCCTATCTGCCCGCATTTTTTCCTGGATGTCTTCGAGCAGGTAGTCGAGCAGGTACTCTTCCACACTCTGACGCCTCCTCTGTCCCTGTGAGCCACCATCGGCAAAGTCAGTCTCTACCGAGAGATCATCGATGACAGAACGGATGATGCTGCGATTATCAGGGTCTTGCAACCATCTTTCCAGCTGAACCTTGTAGGTGTCAAGCCACTCGCCGATCGTACCGAATTCCCCATGGACGCTCTCTGGCTTTCGCTCCAGCTCCTGAGTAGTCTGGGTAGAGTTGGAAGGTCGCATCTCACGAAATGCCCGACGCAGGACTTCCTTGGTTACTACCCGGCGGAAGATGGCCTCGCTGCGCATGTCCACGTAGGGAGTTGGTGGACGGTCACCTGTCATGATCTCGGGACGCTGGAAGTAGTAGTCATCATGAGTGCGTGCGCGACAGAAGGTGACTGCAAGAGACACGCCGCTTCCGCGCCGCCCGGCACGCCCGACGCGCTGCTGATAGTTGAAACGGCGAGGGGGCATATTCCCCATCATCACCACGGTGAGCGCGCCAATATCCACACCGGCTTCCATGGTCGTGGTGACGGAGAGCAAATCTACCCCACACAGCAGAGGGTTCTCGTCTTCCGTCAAGTCGTTCGAGCTTCGCAAGAAAATATTCTGGAACCATCGTTGGCGGCGCTGGCGTTCCTCACGATCTGTCTGACCTGTCAACTCCTCGCAGTTGAGCCGGAAGACGCTGGCTTGCTCGTGCGCCAGATCGTTGTAGTAGTCGTAGTCCGTCGGTACTGGTTGATCAAGTTGCAGCGGAACTGAACGGGACCTGCACTCCGGGCAACATGGGATACCGTCCTGCGTCACTGGCATTGCGTGCAAGTAGAAAGCACTGCACTGCGGGCAGCGAGAGCCACGTCGCTCTTCGTTGTGCACCAGAGGATAATGCAGGTAGAGCTTGTCCGGGTTCAGGATCAGGTGCTCATCAGAAGGGCACGCTGCACCGGTCTCACGTAGATAACGAATCAGGCGATCTTCTTCAATACCGATCTTCTTGAGATATGCCCGTGTCACCTGTGGCAGATCGGTCTTCTCTCCTTCTTGGTAGAGCAGGCTTACTCCACTGGAGGGAGAGTACATGTGTGCGTAAGCGTGCCGACCACGCACGCCCATCTGGCGAATAGCTACTTCTGCTGCGTGATGTAACTGTGTATCGCTATCACTCGTGCACCGGCAGGTGACCCACCCGTTGCCCATTCCCTCGAACGTGCGTGCTGCATGGGGGAACAGAGTATACATCAACTCCTCCATGAGCAAAGACTCCATTAGCTGGATGTGACTACGCGCTGCCGGGTCATTTATGGAGGGATTAGGGGGTGTTCCGGGGCCAACATCTTTCCATTTGTACGCAGTAAACCAGGGCAGGTCATCGTTGCCAGAAGGGTCCTTTTTATAAAACTTCGCGTGAAATCGGGAGCCACCAGAGCAGATGCCGTTTTCCAGCAATCGGTCTCGCGTAGCACTGCGCAACAACGTGAGAGGAACTCGATACGGGTAGTCTGCCAGCAACTGCTCCCAGATCTCGAAAGCTTCCTGATTGTCCGGGTCGCGAGCACGGAGCCATCGCTGTACTTCTGAGCAGATATCAGAGCCCAAAGTTCGCCGCATCCTTCTGGCAGCATTGGGGTCGTGCTCTTTCGGCGAATGTACCTGTTCGTGGAGTTGACTGTTGGTCAGCAACAGGCGTTGCAAGACCTGTGCGTCTCCCCGGATCTCGTCGTGTAGGTACGCAACGAAGTCGGACCAGAAGCGACGGTAAGCGTCCATAAACGCAATGCGCAGCATGTCCCGGTAATGGTCGCGTTCCATTCCGGCTGCGAGTTTGGCTGCATCCTGCCGGCTGTCAGTGAAGATAACCAGCTTGCGGTTGGACAACCGGCCCGGTGCTGGCGAGTCCATCTCCCGGTAGGCAGCTGCCGCGATCACCTGGCAGGGTTTCTGAAACGATGTGTTGTGCTCTCGTAAAGGCGTTTTGATGTTGCGGTTTCCTTTGCCGTAATCTACCCCGCAACGCGGACAGATAGACGGCATAGGATCCGCCTCGCGAGCACGCTCGTCCTCCTTTTTACCGACGAAATAGACCCATCCAAGCACGGTCTGTGCACTCTTCTCTGCTGCCCATAAAGCCCGGTCGCGCTCGTCTCTAGGAAATCTTTGAACGACGCCGTTGCTGCGATGCAACACCGCACGCACCCAGCAACAGTCATTCTGATCCTGTTTCCACTTCTTTCGGACAGGCTCATCGTCCAGCCGATCCTGTGATAGGGGCCAGAAGACAGCGTAGGACCCGTAGCGCTTGCGCAGCTGTACGTGGTCCGGAATACCTTCCAGGTCTGGCTCATCTGCTGCCAGTACCCAGTACGATGTGCCACCACAGTCATACGTGTACCGGTACCCTCCGAGGAAAACTTCACCACACACTTCACAGACGATCAGGTCCAGCACACGTGCCCCGCAGTCGCAGGAGAGCCGGTGAGTATGGTAGAGCGCCCCGATGGTCGGTTGGCGCTCCGGGGCTCGCTGCCTTTCATGCTGATTGACTGCTGGACTGTCGCAGTCCGGGTTACAACAGGCAAGCAGACCCTGCAGATTGTGGAATAGAAGGTGGCCACGCACGGGTTGTGGTGAGCGCCCCATTGCATCCTTTGCCATGCCGAGGGCGTACAGCAGGCCACGTATCGAGGCTGGATAACCGGTTGGCTCGCGATCAGAGGTTGCCCCGGGGAAGAGTTCGGGCCACAGTCTGTTCAGAGGAGTGGGACGTATCTCCCCCATGGCCCGTTTGCAGGCCATACGCAGTGCGTCTGGTGCTTTGATACGCTGTAATGCCCGACAGAGGCGATGGTATACGTCCTCTCCAGGAGGCTCGCCGAGTGCCTGCGCCAGATCCTGTGCCGCCTGCTGCACATGTGGATGTTCCGGATCAGGTGGACCCTGCTCGATCGGGCGTGGTTTCCCGTCACTGTCCTTTTCCACGGCGCACGCAAAGTCCTCAAAAGCGTTCTGAGCACGGCGCACGTGGTCTACGGCCCCGGGATCCGGCTCTGTCTCGGAATAGCCAATACAGAAGAAGCTGTCTCTCCCGAAAAACTCCCGCAGAAACTGTCGACCTTCTTCCTCTGAGAGACTCGCGGTTGTCGTCAGAATGCGCAACCGGGGTGAGTCCGGGCTCAACCCGAGCCTCTGGAGCAACAGACGCAGGATGTAGGCGACCTCCGTACCGGGTGTGCCGCGGTAGGAGTGCAGCTCATCGACAATGAGATGGAAAACTCGCTCAGGATGCCCGCTCTCATGCAACCAGTCGCGTGTTCTGTCAAAGATCGGCTCCTCTACACGACGCATCAGCATGATGTTGAGCATGGAGTAGTTCGTGATCAGGATATCCGGGGGAGTTTCCTGCATGTCCCATCGAGACCACATTTCCCCGCTCTCCGGGTTCGGGAAGTAGTACCGAATATCCGGGGGTGTTGAGCTGGCAGGATCCTCAATCGTACGCTCAATGCTGGAGAACGTTTCTTCCATATCCCGGAGATGATTTTTCAAACGCTCCTGCGCTTTACGATCTTCGGGCAGGCCAGGAACAGGAGTCACGCTCACGTAGCGCCCGTAGGTGATCCAGTTGCCGCCCCGTTCTCTTTCCATCCACTCCCGTGTCTTCGGATCTTCCAGTGCTGTGCGCAGACGGCGTATCTGATCTTCCACAAGTGCATTCAGAGGGTACAGGATCAAGGCGCGCACTGCGTGCGGGCGACATGAGTGCTGCCACTGCGGCACACGCTGGTTGCTGCCATTCCACCATCTCCGTTGTTTTCGCTGTTCAGCGGAGAGTTTGGGCAGAGGCTTCCATGTTACAGACTCCCGCGCTAGCTGAGCAAAGAGGGGAAGCAGGAAACACTCGGTTTTACCGGATCCTGTGCCCGTTGTGACCACAATGTCACGTCCTTCCTGTATCACTTTGCAGAGGCTGTCCCTCTGGTGGCGGTAGAGCATCAGTGGCGTGCCATTTTCCGTCTCGAAGAGCCTGCGTGCCAGATGGCGCACGTCACGGTATTCCGGGGGAAGTTGCTCCGCCAGTTTATCCAGAGTACCCTGCTCTGGATCCACATGCGGGTAGACCGGGATTGTCTCCAGCAAGGGGGGTTGACTGAGAAACCCCGGGGTCTTGAGCAACGCATCGCGTTCTGCTGCAAGAGCAGGGTAACGCAGGGGGAATGCGCTGCGGATGTACTGACGGTACATGCGATCCAGACGATAATAGGCTCCAATCAGATCATGCACGGCACGACACTCCGGTTTGTAACAGGGGCGAAACTGCAGGGTAGATCATTCGATTATCTGCAGGGACAGTGGTAACCGTTCGGCTAGACACTCGACCAGCGATTGGGGCACTCCCGTGTAGGACAGAAAGTGATCCCGCTCCTCTGGCAGATACCCGGAAGTCAGGATCAGAGCACGCTCGTACAACAGAGGCAGCCGCCAGTCCTTCGAAATGGTCAGACATTGGGTCGCCGGGGCGTAATAACAGCAGCACTCCGACAATCTATCGGTATGGGATAGGAAGCGCAGGTCATACCAGTCGCCAGACCGCCAGACGCGCGCACCCGCATCATAGTAGCGTGTTTTCACACGAGTTTGTGGGCCGTTCGGACTGTTGGAGCGGCTCCAGAACTCATACAACCCGGGGGCCTCTTCGAACACTCTGGGCACGAAGTGAGTGCCGTCAAAGAGGCGCACTTCGTATTCGAAGACTGGTATATCCGTTTCTGCTGGCAGGTTCCTTCGCCAGTCTTCGAATGCTGGTAGGCTCCGGGCGTACGTCATCGGATCACGCACCACAAGAACATCGTTCAGTACTGGCTTGTGTGCAATGGACTCCAGTGCTTCTGGAGTAGTCTCCAGCAAAACAGCGGCAGGACCCTGTCCGTAGGGTTGCGGGACGTGTTCTACCTGTCCCAATGCATGCAGTGCTTCCAGTAACGCCGCGTCCCGAGCGCCGCAGAGCAGGTAGCGTGTTGCGTTCTCATGCTCGGGACCCGGTAGGGCTACAAGTACCGGGGCAAGGGTACGCCATTGCGACCTGTCGGGGGCAACGGCCACGTGCCCCAGACGATGCAATTGACGTAGAACGTGTGCCGGGGTGTGGTACCTCTCGTCCGGCCAGAACGCGCGGCAGAGTTGGCAGAAGCGATCCCAGTGTCCATCGCCGTACGTCGAAAGCAACCGCAACAGATAGTCGTATCGCTCTGTGTTGATTAAATCCTGTTCCGTATCAGTTTGTGTGTCTGTGACCTCTATGCTCCATGCGTCATAGTGGGGCACAGAGTGTATTTCCTGCGGAGAGCGATAGGTTACGCGCCCTTCAGTGCGTTTTCTCCAGGCATCCTGAGCTGCGCGCACTGGTTCTCTATCTTTGGGACTATTGCAAGGGATCGGTTCCTGGGTTGACAATATCTGTGAGAGTTCCTTCAATACGAGGGGGATGGCATCCCGTGAACGCGTTGCAGTCTCTACGTAGAGGTAGAAGTCACCCTGTTTAACGAAAGTACCGGGAAAAACTGCGAGGACTTGCTTGCGGTGGTCAGCAACGGACAGCAACTTTTCCACCTTCATGAGCGTCTGATCTAATTCTCCTTTGCAAGAGATGGCGAAGTAACTGTGGGACATGGCTATCGCCTCCGGCAGCGTGACTTCTACTGTGAGCAGGATCCCTCGTTCCGGGAACAATCAGGAACTTGATATTGTGAAGGTTGTCGCGTCAAAGCCTGGCAGTGTGCGCGCGCTTCGCCTCAGACTATCCCGGTCCACCACGGTAAACAGTTTCTGCTCCGGGTCGCCATCGCCAGCTTCAAGGCGATAGCGCCCGGGATAGCGTTGTATTGCATCTGGCAGAGTCACAGGTTCGTGAGGGCGCGTCCTTCCCTCCCACACGAGATCTTCTCGAGTCTCCAGGATGCGATAGCACCGTATCGAAACATCCGGAATAGTGCCATACAACGTGATCGTGGGCCCGAATCCTGCGAGATAGTCCCTGCTGCCCGGGGCGCGCAACCCGCCTGTCAGACCAATGGTGAGGCTCTGCCTTGGACGTAACGCGTTGAGCAACTCTGTGTCTCCAATCAACACACGGGACCAGTCCTGATCCAGGATCATACATCCAACCAGCTCTATCCAGCCTGTAGTCCCCAGTGGACGCTCCTGAGACCATTGCAGTATGCCCAGATCCCTGAGTCGGCGCATCTGCTCCAGAACTTCAGAAGGACCGATCAGGATAAAGTGGATGTCTGTAGCCAGGTTGCGACCTGTCTGGTAGATACCGCTCTCGGGGTCATTGGGATCACACACCAGAATGTGGAAGGGCCTTTTGAGGAGCTGCAACTTGCGATAGGGATATGGTGGATCTATCTCATACTCGACTCCATCCACGATCTCTTCGTGCCTGAGTACACCCACAGGTAACCCGTATCCAGCGTTTTCCGGATCACGCTCCAGTGGCTCCCACCCTGCGGGCGTGTGAACTCTGATCGCGTCAAATTCCTGCGCGTGCCGTAATCGGGGTAGCAGTTTGTAGGTCGGGGGCTTCTGAAACCCGCCGGGATAGCGTATAAGATCCGCCATGAGGTTTTGATTGCGTGCGCGCTCCGCACTTGCCGAGCCTTCTTGCAAATAGGCCTGATGCAGTGCATGGATTGTGTCCATTAGTGCAGCGTAGCGATCGCCACGCGCGTTAAGTCGCTCCTGCAGGTACTTGGAAAAGACATCACGCTGAGCAATCAGGCGCGCCATGAGCAGATCGGGCTCGCGATACGTCCGGAACCATTCATACTCACAGAAATGTTTGCGCAATCGTGCCCGATCCGCGCAACGCAACAACGCCTGAGACAGAGGGTAATTGATGTACTTCCTGGAACCTTCCGGACCCCGGCGCGCTGTTGCTGCAAAGCCAATCCGCTCAAGATAGCGTTGCCACTCCTTCCACAGAGGTTCCTCGGCGTTCTCTCCGGGGGACATGCCTTTCGGCCGTCCCTTCCTGCTTTCGGCCAGGCGCAGCAGGTGACGCAACTGAGTGAAATAGTTCTGTTCGCTGGCTTCCTGATCACCCATGTTGTGCGCAGCCAGAACCATGAGGCCGAGGAAAGCGACTCCACGAGGACGCCCATCCGCGTCACGATACCTGAGGGCTTCCAGACAGATCTCACGATTATCCCGTACAACGATCTCCTGGCGTACCGCATCGCAAAAGGCCCGCTCGGCATCTTCCGGGTCAATGCCATTGCGAATGGCAATATCCTGTAACGTGGGTAAGTCGACTGTCAGAAAGATCGGGGTTCCGTGAGGAACATTCGTGGTGAAATGCGCAATCAGTTGCTGGTTCCATTCCGTATATCTCATGTCAACCTCGCGAGATCGCGACTTTCACTCGCATTTAATGCATGCCAGTATGGTAGCACAAAGAGCAACGTATTGCTCTATGATCCCTCCTTTTTACTTTTGAGAGCGTGTGCCAACTGCTGGCAACCAGTGTTCCAGCACCTGCGTTGGGCGATAGGTGTGCCACAGAATTGCTTCCGGTGGCTCGTGATCCAGTGTAGCCTGCGGGATGACGCCGATGATTTCGCTCTCCTGCACGGCCACGCCCTTTTCTGCCGCTGCCCGTTGCACCCAGCGGAACACGGCCGGGAGTGAGGTGCGCTCCGGCCGGGTCAGGTTCATGGAGATCTGTGCACACCCCCGCGAGGGGAGAAAAAG
>JANWZQ010000055.1 GCA_025054835.1 Chthonomonadaceae bacterium | reverse complement strand
TAGAAAGGAGGACGGGGGGGACTTATCGATTTTCAGGTCCTCCTTCCTGTCTGTGTAACAGGCCGCGCAATGCCCTGCGTGTTCCCGGAGACAGGGCATCAAACTGGATGGCTAGCAGGTACTGTGGCGCGTCAGAAACGGGCAGGGGATCGCTGCGCAGAATGCGTCCGCGCCCCTGTATCAGGGTACGGTCGCCGGAAGCGCACTGGAACAACACGTTGGTACCAGCAGGAAGCGCGCTCGAACAGACTATCGCACACCCGCCGAGCCCGATGTTGGCAGTCTCGCCCTCCCACACTGGCAGGGCTTCAGAGAGGATCAGGGGAGCGCTGACGGGCGTTGATCCTTCCGCTGGCACGCGGATCTGGACCGGCACTCGCATGGGAAAGCGCGGGTAACGACGCCTCTGGCGCCGCTGAATAGCAGCAGGTTTCTGCAGCTCCCATCGAGTCAGAGGGGCGCTGTAAGCGCGCACCATGCGTGAGCGAAAATGGTAGAGTGCGTCCTCTCCGTTGAACTGCACCGTAATCCGTTGACCTTCTGGAAGCTGTTCGGGAGCATGAACACGTGCACCGGCGACAACAAGGAACGTATCCTGACAGCACTCCAGTACACGGGTGGTACACTCCTCGTTGTCCCACTGTAGAGTCAGGCTCTGCCCGACCCGGACTGGCTCAAAATGAAAGGCTTTTTTCTCCAGCACCGGTCCTCTGGCGAGGGCCAGGTGAATTTTCTCGACCATCGTGTCGAGACTGAATGGCTTGACAAGCGTATCGACGATTTCGAGCAGGTGCCATTCTTCGGGGAGACGGAACCGGTCGTCTGTTGTCATCAATAGAACCACGGCGTAGGGGCAGAGCGCCTGGAGACGTGGAAGCAGAGCGTCAGAGTGGCGAAGATCCCAGAGAATGACATCAAAGTTATTGCGCAAGGCTGCCTGGATCGCTTCATGGCCTGAGGTGACGCTGATCACGTGGAACTGGTTGTTCCGGGCCAGTTTGGTTTCGAAAACCCGGCAATTGGTTGGGTCCACATCCGCAATCAACACACAGGGAGTGCGAGCGTGCGCGAGCATGATCCTTCTCTGGTGAGTGTTTTCTTTCCGGGTGTGAGACGCATGTCTCATCTGCATGACGAATGACCTGCCCGGCGTCGGTGCTGCGTGCGACGCAGTGGGAACATGCTGCGCCGGTAAGACAGGGTGTCAGCACGCCTACCATGGAGGAGTTGCTTCCTGTTATGCAGGCAGGCGTATTGCCCGTACGCTATGTGTTACCGGGCAGTACGTTGCAAGTCACATGCCAGATTGCTGCAGGGCGCGCACAAACGCGCAGAGCACCGGGGACACGCCTCAGGAGGCGTTGCGCACCGGGTCTGGGAGCAGATCGGGAGTTAGCACCGTGGTACCGGGGTCTGACAGAACGACCCCACGCTCGATAGCGTTCTCCAGTTCGCGGACGTTACCGGGCCATGGATAAGCCTGAAGTAGTCGCAGTGTCTCCTCATGAACCGTTGCGATATGGCGTGCATTCTGCGCGTTGTACTTCTGTAGAAAATGTTCTACCAGAAGGGGGATGTCCTCGATACGCTCGCGCAAGGGGGGGAGCGTGATCGCAATGATATTGAGCCGGTAGTAAAGGTCCTGGCGGAACTTCTCGTCGGCGACGGCTTTCTCCAGATCTTTGTTGGTAGCAGCAATCAGACGCACGTCGACTTTGATGGGCTTCGTGCCGCCTACGCGCTCGAACTCCCATTCCTGCAATACGCGTAGCAGTTTGATCTGCACAGGGGGCGGGATATCTCCGATTTCGTCCAGAAAGAGTGTGCCCTGATTGGCCAGTTCGAAGCGGCCCTGCCGCGCAGAGACCGCGCCGGTAAAGGCATTCTTCTCATGACCGAACAGTTCGCTTTCCAGCAACGTCTCGGGAAGCGCCGCGCAGGACACTGCGATGAAAGCTTTGTCGCTGCGGGGACTGCGGTTGTGCAGTTCACGCGCTACCAGCTCCTTGCCCGTGCCGCTCTCTCCGCGGATCAGCACCGTGGCCCGGCTGCGAGCAGCACGCTCGATCAACTGATACACCTCCTGCATCTTCGGACTGGATCCGACCATACAGGGACGCGGAGTAGCATGGCGCGTGGATGCCAACGCTGGCTTCGGGGTGGCCTGTGCCGCCTGACGCTGCTCCAGACCTTTCTTAACGACCCGCTTGATCTCATCCATGTCGAAGGGCTTCTGGAGGTAGTCGTAAGCGCCACAGTGCGTTGCCTCCACTGCGGACTTGATGGTGCCGTACGCGGTGACAATAATGGCGCAGCAGTCCGGGTGTAGTTGCTTGACTTTTTGCAGCACTTCCACCCCGGTGAAATCCGGCATGATCAGATCGGAGATAAGCACGTCGATCGGATGTGTTGCCGCGAGTTCCAGAGCACGCTTCCCATTCTCTGCCGTGAGCACGGTAAAGCCTTCTCTGGTGAACAGTGCTTCGAGCATGCGGCGAATATTGGGTTGGTCGTCCACGACCAGCATGGTGGCCGGTGTCGGGTTAGACTGACGCATAACAGACGATTGACTTCCTACCGGGAACCCGGATCAGTACGCTGACCTTTCAGGTCTGCAGTGGCCTGAACAGCACGGATCTCCGGGCCCTTTACGTACTCGAAATACCAGCTCCGATACATTCGGACGCGCCTCTCGGGCATGCAGGCTTTGTTCGCGCTGGATACCGGAACACCGGGTGGCATGGCGCATGCGTTACTGATCCGGCAATGGTGCCGGTGGAGCTGGACTGAAGCGATGCCCGGGCAGGGGCGGAGATTCACCGGGAGGGCAGAGCGGCAGAAAAACCCGGAAACAGGCTCCCTGACCGGTTGCGCTTTCCACTTCTACGCGACCGCCATGTTGATCCACAATCCGTTGGACGATGGGCAAACCCAGTCCGGTTCCTCCAGATTTGGTAGTGACAAATGGTCGGAAGATGTGCTCGCGATCTTCAGGAGCGATCCCCACACCGTTGTCATGGAAGGAGAGGACGATCTGTCTGGATGCAGTGAGGTATTCTGCGCGAATGCGCAATTCCCCTCCATCTGGCATGGCCTGTGCGGCGTTCATCACCAGGTTGCGTACCACCTGGCTTAACTGGGCTGGATCGGCCGTGATGTCCGGTAAATCGGGTGCGAGCTCCCACTGTATGATCACCCGGTGTTCCAGCAGGAAGTTCGCCATGGACTGCACCGCCGTGGTCAGGAACTCGGTGAGTTCCAGGGATTGCAAATTGAGCGGTGCCTGTCGCGCGAAGTTCAGCATCTCGTTGGTCAGGCGGCTCAGATTGTCTACCTCGGTCATGATGATGTGCGTCCATTCTGTGGAGGCATGCTGTGCTTCCAGATCGGCTTGAAGCATCTGGGCCGCGCCGCGGATCGGTGAGAGCGCGTTGCGGACCTCATGGGCCATCTTGGCCGCCAGTTGCCCGATGTCCGCCAGGCGCCGCATCTTCTCCAGCTCCATCTCCAGCCTGACTTCCTGAGTCACATCATCGAACACAACGACGACCCCGGTCAGTTCTTCATTATGGTCCAGCTGGGGGGAGAAGGTCAGATTGAGCCACATCTGCCGAGTTGCGTCGGGGTGGAGCAGAAACTTGGGTTCGTGAATGGGAACACCGGTGGCAACGACCTTGCGAACCATTTGCGACAGGGCCTGTTGCTCTTCCTGAGGGATATGCCACAGGGTTACCAGTTGTTCAAAGGGCATGCCCCGGGCCTGTGCTGCTTTCAGCTGCAATGCCTCCTCTGCGGCACGGTTCATCTGGATAACGTTGCCCTGCACGTCTGTTGCAATGAGCCCGTTCTCAATGGAGCGTAGCACACTGTCGGTGTAATTATACAGGCGTTTCAGCTGCTGATTTTTGTTCTGGGTCTCTTCGTACCGGAGAGCGTTCTCGATAGCGATACCCGCCTGGTTCATGTAAGCGATCAGCAGGTTCATCTGAGCAGGCGTGATGATACGCCGGCTTCGATTGTCGGCTACCAGCATGCCAATGCAACGATCCTGTGATGCCAGCAACGGAACAGCAACAAATGCGTCCGTGCCCAGTGAGCGGGCGAGCCCTTTGCGTTGACGGTAAGTGCGTTCAGATGGAAATGAAGCCGGTGGGGTGTTCCGAGCGTCGAACAGGAACGGAGACTTCTCGCGTGCACAGATACCCAGAGCGCCCTCACCCTCACGGAAAGGAGTGCGGCCGATCGTGTCGGGGTACCCGCGCTTTGCTTTCGACACAAAGGTGTGTCGGGTAACATCGCGCATGTACAGACAGCACCGTTCGAAACGAACGATCCGACAGACATCATCGGCGATCCGGTTGAGCAACTCGTCCAGATCGAGCGTGGAGATCAGGGAACGCGAGAGCGTGGAGATCTTATCCAGTTCCTCGACGCGGCATCTGAGATCCGCATAGAGCCGGACGTTGGTGATCGAAAGGGCGGCCTGCGAGGCAAAAACTGTGAAGAGCTGCAGGTCCTCTTCGGTGAAGTCGGGTGCGGGATGGGAGCGTCGAATAGAAAGCACGCCCAGTACCTGCCCGTCACGGGTCTTGAGTGGCACGAGCATGGAAGAATTGATCGCCGGGTTCAGGGCGACACCATCCAGATGAGCGGGCAGAGGGGCATCCTGCGCGATGCGCACCGGTTGCTCGGTGCGCGCAACGATCCCGGCGATCCCCTCGCCCAGATGCTGCTCCTGTTGCAGGGCCTCTTCTGGGAGACCATGGCAGGCGACGACCCGGAGGGTCTCAGTCTCTGGATCCAGCAGCATCAGGGAACAGGCCTGCGCATCCATCAGTTGCACCGTGCGTTCCGTGATGATCTGCAATACGCGTTCCGGTTCTACCTGATCGATGGCCTGACCGATCTCATAAATCGTGGCCAGTTCGGAGATCCGCTGGCAGGCCTTCTCTTCGGCTTCCTCGGCGCGGCGAAGTAGCGTCTGCTGGGCCAGGATCTGGGCGATCTGTGCAGTGCTGACCGAAAGCAGGGCCCCGGGGGGCGTGCATTCCGATGCGAAAGCGAAGAGGATCTCACCCGGGGGGGCGCAGGGATGGTCCAGTGGGCAGACAACGGTACCCGGCAGAGTCGTCGGATCCTCTGTCTGCGAAAGGCGTGCGAGGACCTCCGGGTCTCCACGGGCATAGCGACGCGTGCCGGGGCCACAGGCGACTTCCAGCACCAGCGCGCGCAGGCCCATGTGCGCCTTCAGAAAGTCGTGGAGGAACGTCAGCGCCTGCGAGATGTCTGTCGCCCGGGATAGCGCACCGACGGCCTGCAGCAGCGGACTGTCATCACACGCTGTCAGGGGGGGGCGGAATGGATCCTCGACAGTGCTCATAACCGGATTATAGCACACTTTCCGACATGCATGCCGGGAATTCGAGCCACGTTTGGGGAAAGTCCTACCAGGTGCGTAATGCCAGTATGCGATTTGCGAGTGGCTTCAGGATCCCGGCGTACCGGCAGCTGTTGCTCCAGAAATGGACCAGCAGTACCGCTGGTTGACGTGCGAACGCAGCCTGTGCTATACTGAATGCAGAGTGTCGTGATCGCGGCACACGCGCACGACGTCTTGTTATGATATGCAAACTGCGCTCCTGAGCGGGGTGTGGCTCAGCTTGGTAGAGTGCACGGTTCGGGTCCGTGAGGTCGCCGGTTCAAATCCGGCCACCCCGATTATGTGAGTGCCCGGGGTGCGTTGCAACGCACTCCGGGCACTCTGCTTTGCCGCCGGGATTTCCAATCGGTGCGCGCATCCCGTTGCTGCCGGGTTACACGATGTCCACCTCAGGTACCCCGCGGTGCACGTCTCCGATGATATAAGCGGATTCGCCCAGCGCGTTCAAACGGTGGGCGATCAGAGGTGCCTGATCACCTGGCACAATCAGGACGTACCCGATGCCCATATTGAATGTCCGGAACATCTCGGGGTCGGGTACATTGCCCTTCTCCTGTATCAGGGTGAAAATGGGCGGGATCGGCCAGGTGCGCCGTTCAATCGTGATGCTGCAATCCGCCGGGAGAATGCGTGGCAGGTTCTCGTAAAACCCTCCGCCGGTGATGTGCGCCATTCCATGTACTTCGAATTCGGAGAGGATCGTCAGGACAGACTGGATGTAGCAACGGTGGGGAGCGAGCAGCTCCTCGCCCAGCGTTCTGCCGAGAGCTGACACGTGTTCGTAGAGGGAGAGCGACTGATCCCCATTATCCAGTAGAACGCGCCGGGCCAGGGAATAGCCATTGGTGTGCAGGCCATTGGAGGCCAGGCCGACGACAGTGTCTCCCGGCTGGATCCGGGAACCGTCAATCACCGCGTCACGCTCCACGATGCCCACGATGCAACCGGCCAGGTCGTAATCCCCGTCTATGTACAACCCGGGCATCTCGGCCGTCTCGCCCCCGATGAGGGCGCAGCCTGCCTCCCGGCATCCGTCCGCGAGGCCCTTGACCACGTCGACCACGACAGAAGGGGAAAGTTTTCCCGTTGCAAAGTAGTCCAGAAAGAAAAGTGGGCGCGCTCCCTGCACCAGAATATCGTTGACACAGTGGTTTACCAGATCACGACCGATGGTGTC
>JANWZQ010000046.1 GCA_025054835.1 Chthonomonadaceae bacterium | reverse complement strand
GTTGGCGCGACGCAGCGCGTTGCTGCGCGCGCGCGCGTACCGCTCCGGTCCGAGCTGCTCCCGGGCCGCCTCCGCACGGTCCAGATCGCCCAGCACCAGCACCACGCCCTGCTTCGGGCTGTACAGGGCCTCCTGCGCCAGAGCGGCCGGGTCATCCAACATGCCTCCCGGGGCTTCTGGATCACGGCGGCTCACATGGGTTCGGGGTGCCCCGGGGAAGAGCGCGGTCTCTGCGCTACCGAAGACGGCCACACGGGTCTCTTCCGGCATCGGCACGTGTCTGCCCGGGAGCCAGTCACTCCCCGACGGGGCGCACCGCACCATGGCCATGCTGGCCTCCGGAACGAGCGCGGCCAGATGCGGTGTTTCCGGGTGGTGCAGGTCGTCCAGCGTGAACCCATCGCACTGCACCACAACAAACCGGGGCAGGGCCTGTGCCCGTGGTGGCATGCAGAGCGCGAGCAGGGCGCAACAACACGTGAGCAGCATCCCGACGGCTCTGTGCCGCATACGGGCGCGCAGGCTGTTCCAGCTCATCATGCGCGTTGCTGCCCCGTTTCACGTGAAACGGGTTGTGAAACTCCGGAAGTCTCGCGACGCATCCCCGTTTCACGTGAAACGGGGATGCCCTGCAGCGCTCCTGCGGCCTCACGGCCGGCGTTGCCCCCTTGCTGCCTGACACGGATCCGTGCCGTTCGCTGCTGCGAGCCGGCCGCATCGCGCTCGCAGCGCCCATTCTTTCTTCGGTTGCTGACAACACTCCTCATGATCTTCTCTGCGCGGCGACCAGTCCGGGAACCGCATCCAGCGCTTCCTGCAGGCGCTCCGGGTCCCGTCCGCCGGCCTGTGCGAAGTCGGGCCGGCCTCCTCCACCGCCTCCTGTGATTTTCGCCACGTCGCGGATCAGGTGGCCCGCATGCAGTCCCTGCGCGATCAGATCCCGGGTGATCCGGGCGGCCAGCGCAACCTTGCCGTTGCTGGCTGTGCCGAGGACGACCACACCGGACTCCAGCTTCTGCGCCGCGCTGTCCACCAGACTGGCCAGGGTCTCCGCATCCACGTCGGGAACGGCCTGCGCGATCACTGCAATCCCCTCCACCTGGCGGGGGGTGAAGTCCAGCGACCGGGCGGTACCGCTCGCTGATCGGAGCTTTCGAATTTCGGCCTCCAGTTCCCTGCGCTGGACCAGCAACCGCTCCACGGCGGCCGGCAGATTGTTCGGGCCGGTGCGCAGCAGGGCTGCTGTCTGCAGGAGCAGGTCTTCCTGTCGGGCGACGTGTTCCCAGGCGGCCTTCCCGGTCACGGCCTCGATCCGGCGCACGCCCGCTGCCACGCCGGTCTCCGAGAGGATTTTGAACAGGCCTGCCTGCGCGGTGTGCGTGAGGTGCGTGCCTCCGCAGAGCTCGAGGCTGAATCCGGGGATCTCGATCATCCGGACGTGTTCGCTGTACTTCTCGCCGAAGAGCGCCATGGCTCCCCGGGCGCGCGCTTCCGCGAGGGGCACATCGGCGTGCACGCGCACCGGCTCATCCCGGAGGATCTGTTCGTTGACGATCTGCTCGATCTGCCGCAGTTCCTCCTGAGAGACGGGTTGCGTGTGGGTGAAGTCGAAGCGCAGACGGTCCGGTGCTACCAGAGAACCTTTCTGATGCACATGGTTGCCGAGCACCTGCCGGAGCGCGGCCTGCAACAGATGTGTGGCGGTGTGATTGCGCATGATGCTGCGCCGTCGCTCCGCATCGACCTCTGCGTAGACCTCCTGTCCGACGCGCAGGACGTCGTCGTCGATGTGCACGGTATGCAGGAAGTAGCCTCCGATCTTCCGCGTATCGAGCACGCGCACGGAGAAGCGGGTACGGCTCTCCGGGAAGCGGAGCACTCCGGTATCGCCGACCTGCCCTCCGGCCTCCGCGTAGAAGGGCGTGCGGTCCAGCACTACCTCAACCGGTTCGGGTCCGGCCTGCGCCTCACCCACGAGCGTGCCGTTGCGCAGAATGGCCAGCACGCGTGCCTCCGTGGCCAGCTGCGTGTAGCCGACGAATTCGGTCGGGGGGTGCTGGCTCTGGATCTGCGCGATGGCCGCGTTGTAGTCCAGGAAGACCTCACGCTCTCCGGTTGCGCTGACCTGTCGGTGCCGCTGCATCTCCTGCTCGAAGGCCGCCATGTCCACCGTGATGCCGTTTTCGGCGGCGAGATCCCGGGTGAGGCCGATGGGGAAGCCATAGGTGGCGTAGAGGGTGAAGGCATCCTGTCCGGAGAGCTGCCGGGTCTCCTGCACCTGCGGGGATCCGATCAGGGCCATGAAGCGGTTCATGCCGCTATCGAGGGTGCGTCGGAAGCGCTCTTCCTCATCCTGAATGGTGTGCAGGATCAGATCCTGCCGTTCGCGGAGCTCGCCGTAGAAGTCGCCCATCTGTTCGATGATTTTCGGCGCGACCTCATGCAGGAAGGGGCGATCGAAGCCCAGCACGAGCGTGCCGTAGCGCACGGCGCGTCGCATGATGTAGCGGAGGACGTAGCCGGCTCCTTCGTTGGAAGGGAGGATGCCGTCGGCGATGCAGAAGGTCATGGCGCGGGTGTGTTCGGCCACGCAACGGAACGCGAAGTCCACCGGGGCGAGGGTGCCCGTGTACTGCTTGCCGGAGAGCGCCTCCAGATGGGCCAGGGTGGGGCGGAACAGATCGGTCTCGAAGACGCTGGTCTGGCCCTGCAGGACGTAGGCGATGCGGTCCAGACCGGCGCCCGTGTCGTTGTTCTTACGGGGCAGGGGTACCAGAACAGGCTGGCCCTGCGCGTCTTCCTGCCGGTCGAACTGTGTGAAGACGTTGTTCCAGATCTCCAGCCAGCGTCCGGCGGCGTCGTCCTGCAGGTAGCGTTGCGTGGGGGTCAGGTCCGGGTCGGTGGTCATTTCCCCGGGTGCTGCGAGGCGGTAGAACACCTCGGAGCAGGGGCCGCAGGGTCCGTTGGGCCCTTCCAGAATGGCGTTGGCGGGCCAGAAGTTCTTGTCGGCGCCAAGCCGGTGGATACGGTCCTCGGGCAACCCGACCACGTCGCGCCAGATGGCGAAGGCCTCCTCATCGTCCTGAAAGACGGTGACGCAGAGGCGGTCCGGGTCGATCTCGAGCCATTCGGTGAGGAACTCCCAGGTCCACGGGATCACCTCTGCCTTGAAGTAGTCCCCGAACGAGAAGTTGCCCAGCATCTCGAAGAAGGTGCAGTGACTGAAGTCGCCGACGCTGTCGATGTCGGTAGTCCGCAGGCATTTCTGCACGGTGCAGATGCGTCCGCTGGGCGGGGTAGCCGCGCCGGTGAAGTAGGGCTTGAACTGTTGCATGCCCGCGGTGGTGAAGAGGGTGGAGGGATCGGGGTTTCCGAGGACGTCGATGGGGGTGAGGGGGGATCCGGGCAGATGCAGGTGTCCTTTGCCCACAAAGAAGTCGATGTATTTCTGGCGCAGTTCGTGCGCGGTTAACGGTTTCATGGCCTGCAGGGCGCTCCGGTTGCATGGGATGGAAAGGGATGCGACAGCAGATAGTATACACCATGGCAGGCGTTGCTGTCCGGAATACGGGATTTCCCTCTCTGCCGGACATCCTCGTCTGATTGCCTGTTACTCTGTTGCACACGGTTGCCGATAACTCGCGTGCCGCTGTTCTATAGCCCTGCCGGGCTGTGATGCATGGCGGCATACAGATCCTTCATTGTGCCGTGCGGATACTCCTGAGGGTAGCACGCGCAGCAGAACTCAGAGCCAGCGGTAGAAGCTACCAATGGAGTGGTCTGTGAGCCAGGGAAGAGGTGTGTTCTATGAGACAGCATATTACACGTGCAGCACGCTTGCTGGGAGTTCTGGTGGCCGGAGCCTGTCTGGCCGGGACTGCCGGGGCGGCCACTTTCTATAACGGGTGGTACTATGCGATCGACTCGTCCAACGATGGATCGGGTGGGTCCAATTATGAGTATCGCGGTCTGGCCTTTACCACCAAGAACGGCCGGATCTACGTGGGGATCAGCAGTGGCATGCCGGTGAACGGCAACGCGGAGAGCGGCGCGTTGAACGGGCGGATCAACCACGGCGACATGTTCTTCAACTTCACGGGCAATAACCTGAATTCGGCGGCGGCCTTCAACCAGCCGGGGGTGTTCGGCGTGCGTTTCGATCCGCTGAACGACTCTCTGGGCAACATCGGAGGGAGCAACACGACGCTGGGTGTGTTCGACCAGCTGACAGTGGTCAACCTGTCGACGCTCAATCAGGGCTTCCCGACCCTGCTGGACTACAACAACGCGGGGTTTGGTCGGACCGTGGACGCCATGGCGGACCTGGAGAGCACTCTGGGGGATGTGGCGGCTTACTTCGGCACCGGCACGATGTATCCGAACATCCAGAGTGGCCGGTATCTGGGCGGGATCACCCTGCACAACCGGGCGCAGTTGATCGCGCAGGGCCTGAATTTCGGGCACTTCGGCATCGATCTGGGCACCAACCGGGTGTTCGGTTTCTCGTTCGATCAGAGCCTGTTGCCGGGCGGGGATTTCACGATGCACCTGTTCCAGGAGTGTATTAACGATGGGATGGCACTGCGTGGTGCCAACGTGCCGGAGCCAGGGACCTACGCTCTGCTGGGGGCCGGCGTGCTGACCGCTGCCGGGGTGTTCTACCGACGCCGCGCGCGACGGTAGGCTGTTCGGACCGGGTCGGGCGGGTGCGCGTCTCTCTGGAGGCTGCGCCCCGCCCTTTTGCTTGCCGCACGGGGGCTCTACTCGGGTGCGCGTTCGTGGGTGAATGGCAGGGTGCTATCGGGCTTGTTGAGCACCACGCGATTGAAGTAGAGGCTGAGTTTGACGATCCGGTTCTGCCTGAGCTCGTAGAAGATGGCGGTAGGTTGCGCGACCTCGCGCCCATCCACGATGCTGTGTACAATGCCTTCCACGGCCACCATGTCGCCGCAGGCGACGTAGTTTTCTTCCTGAAACTGCATGCGGTCGGCCACATTGGACTGGAAGATGCGCCGGAGCGCGTCCTTGCCGTGCCGCACGATGAAGCCGGCCTCGTCGCCAATGGCGGGCAGGCGCTGGATCACGTCATCGGCGTAGTAGGCCAGGGCGCCCTCCACATCTCCGGCGTTAAAGGCCGCGGTGGCCGTTTTTACTATCTCCAGTGGGGTCATTCCGTTTTCCTCATGGTGCTGGTGTGTGTGCGCCGGTTCACTGCTTGACGATGAACTCGTCGAGGTTGAGCAGGGAGCGGGCGAGCGTGGTCCATGCGGCGCGTTCGATCACATCCCCCTCACCGGTACCGGCGATCGCGCTGGCGTCCAGTTCTTTGCGCTCCAGCCGGGATTTCTGGTTCTGGAAGAAGCGCGCCATCAGCTGCAGTTCGGCTGGCCCCGGGGGGCGCGCGAGACAGCGCTGGAAGAGATACGTGATCCGTTGCTGGAGGGTTCCCTCACGCGCGGCCATGATCCGGCCGAGGGCCTGCGCGGCCTCGACAAAGACCTGATCGTTGAGCAGTGTGAGCGCCTGCAGCGGCGTGTTGGAGACCTCGCGTCGGGCCACGCAGGCCTCGCCGCTGGGGGCGTCGAACGTGGTGAACATGGCGAAGGGGGCGGTGCGCTTGCGGAAGGTGTACAGGCCGCGGCGGTAGCGATCCTCCCCGGGGCTGACGTTCCACGGCAGCGCGCCGTAGGCTCCTTCGGTGGTCACGGTGGCCGGTTGTGGCGGGAAGACGCTGGGGCCGCCGATCTTGCGCGAGAGCAGGCCGCTGACGGTGAGCGCGGCGTCGCGGATCAGCTCGGCCTCCAGGCGGACGCGCGGGCCCCGGGCGAGCAACCGGTTATCCGGGTCGATTGCCCGCAGGCGCGGGGTGACACGGGAGGACTGCCGGTAGGTGCTGCTGGTGACGATGAGGCGGTGAATGTGCTTGAGGGACCATCCGCTTTCCATGAATTCGACCGCGAGCCAGTCCAGCAGTTCCGGATGGGAGGGCGCCTCGCCCTGATAGCCGAAGTCCTCCACGGTTTTGACCAGGCCGGTGCCGAAGAAGGCAGCCCACTGCCGGTTGACGGTAACGCGGGCTGTGAGCGGGTTGCGCCGGTCCACCAGCCATCGGGCGAAGGTCAGGCGGTCGGGCCGGCTGCCGGGGGGCAGATAGGGGAAGATCTGCAGGACGCCGGGCGTGACGCGCTCTTTTGGCTGGAGGAACTCTCCCCGGTGGTGCACGAAGGTGGGGCGCGGGTAGTGGGCAGGTCGTTCCTGCAGGACGAGGGTGGTGGGTAGCGCTGGCTTGCTGGCGCGGAGCTTTGCGATTTCCTCGCGCTCGGCCTGCAGCTCCGGGGCGACGGAGAGGAAGAACTGCAGCAGTCGCTCCTGTTGCGCCGGGGTGCGTTGCGCGGCGGCGGTTGTGAGGATCTCCTCGACGTCCAGCGGCAGGTCGGCTCCGGCGGGTCGCGGGTCGGTGGTCACCAGGATCTTGAAACGTCCGACTCCGGCTGCGTAGTACTGCTCGTGCAGCATCTGTACGGTGAACCGGTCTGCGTCCAGCGGTTTTTCCAGGGTGAAGACCGCGGTATGGTCCCGGCCCTGCCCGCCGTTGATCCGCCATCCCGTGTAGGAGAGCCCATCGATGGCGTTGCGCGCCTCTCCGAAGGTCTGGGTTGCTTTTGTGAATGTGACCGGTTGTCCATCTGCGTGCACGGTGAACTCACTCAGGAAGAAGTCGCCGTGCGGGCCTTCGTAGTAGACGCGTCCGGGGCCTCGCTTCGGGAGTCGCTCGTCGGCGAGGACTTCCAGACGGATGGCGGTGATGCCCCGGGGCGCGCCGGTGAACTGCAGGTGATAGATGTCGCGCTTGGTCTGGTCGCCGCTGGCCAGAACGGAGTGGTCGGGCAGGATGGTGAGCAAGGGCACTCCGGATGTGGCCTTCTGTGGGCGCAACGGGATCCACCGGACCGCGCGCGCCTCCTGTGCGGTCAGCCATTCCCGGAAGCGCTTCTGCAGGTTTTCCGCGCCGGTGAGTCCTTCTGCGGGGGGAAATTTTTCGGCCAGTTTTGCCTCGCGTTCCTGCGCCTGCCGCTCGATGGCTTCCCGTCTGGCAACGACTTCGGGGGAGGGCACTTCGATCTCGGGCTCATCCGCATTGTTGAGAAAGGCCATGACGCGGTAGTACTCTTTCTGGGTGATCGGGTCGAACTTGTGGGTGTGGCACTGCGCGCATCCGAGGGTCAGGCCCAGCCAGGTGGTTCCGGTGGTGGCCACGCGGTCGGTCATGGCGTGGAAGCGGAATTCCAGCGGGTCGATTCCTCCCTCCTCGTTGAGCATAGTGTTGCGGTGGAAGCCGGTGGCGATGCGGTCTTCGAGCGTGGCGTTGGGCAGCAGATCCCCGGCGATCTGTTTGATGGTGAACTGATCGAAGGGCATGTCGGTGTTCAGCGCGTTGATGACCCAGTCGCGGTAGGGCCAGATGGAGCGCGGGCGATCTTTCTCGTAGCCGTTGGTGTCTGCGTAGCGCGCGAGGTCGAGCCAGATGCGTGCCCATCGTTCCCCGTAGTGCGGCGAGGCCAGCAACCGATCCACCACCCGCTCGTAAGCCCCCGGCGACCGGTCCGCCACAAACGCCTCCACCGCCTCCACCGACGGA
>JANWZQ010000156.1 GCA_025054835.1 Chthonomonadaceae bacterium | reverse complement strand
GATGGCCCGAACGCTGGCCACCGTTGCGATTTCCACTGTAGCTGTCACGCGGGCGCTCTTCTCGCGGCCTGGCGGCATTGACGGTCAACGTGCGCCCCCCCATCATGGTGCCATTCAGAGCTGCAATCGCAGCATCCGCCTCAGCATCCGAGGACATCTCGACGAACCCGAACCCTTTGGATTGCCCGGTGTACCGGTCCGTGACCACGCTGGCCGAAGTGACTGTTCCTGCGGAAGCGAACAGGTTCTCCAGATCTTCCTCGACAGCAGAGTAGGGCAATCCGCCCACATAGATACGTTTTGCCATGGTGATATGGCTCTCCTTGGTACATAGAGTAGGTGAAGCCTGTCAGTATCTTCACCATCTGTTACGAAGCGTCAGGAAAGAGCACAAAGAACCTGCAGGGGACGTACACCGGGGCAAGCGTGACTTGCCAGAGGGGTAGCGAAGGCCGTGGAGGTCTCTCAAACTTTTTCTTGTCGTCGTACAGACAGTACAGTATACCCCACTCTCCGGAAAAAGTGGAAATTTTTTACGCTCACAACAGCGTACCGGTCGAACGCCTTACACTTCCTCACGCCACAGGTGCACATACTGCGGCCGTTAGATGCGGTGGCAGGGGATGCACTGCCGGGTGTAGCGCGTGTGCCAGGATCTCCAGACTGTCTACCAGACGTGGCCCCGGACGGTTGAAGTAGGCGTGCCCATCGGTGAAGTAGACGCGATGGTTCCGCACGCAGGGCAGTTCCTCCCATCCTTCCTGCGCCTGCAGGATCGGCAGGTCCTGCAGGGCACGCTCTGTGGTGAAGCCGCAGCAGGCTACGAAAAGCACCTCGGGCTGCGCCTGCCGGACATGATGCCATGGAGTCGTCCGCGAGGGGGCACCGGGGCATCCAAGCACGTTGATCCCGCCGGCGCGCTCGACCAGAGAAGGTGTCCAGTGCCCCGCCGGGAATGGCGGGTCGATCCATTCCAGGAAGACAACCCGTGGGCGTTCGGAGAGAGGAATGCGCCCGGTGCGTTCCATGACCGCGGTGACGCGTGCCTGCATGCGTTCCACAGCCCGGCAGGCCTCTGCCTCGCGCCCGGTCGCCCTGCCAACCAGCAGCAGGGTGTGGAAGACATCCTCCAGAGACATGGGCTCCAGATTGATCACGCGGGGAGCCCCGGGCAGGTGGCAGGCAGCCTCAGCGACCTCTGCTTCTGCAACCGCGCAGACGTCACACAGAGCCTGTGTGACGATCAGGTCCGGGCGTAGTCGCACCAACGTATCCATGTCCAGCGTGTAGAGCGCCTTCTGCGTCTTCAGGCGTTCTCGCACCATGGCATCGATCTCCGCGCTGGTAGCGTTATGCGGGATCAACGTTCGGGTCACGCGGGGCAGTGAGCGTACCCACGGGGGGTAGTCGCACTCATGTGTCACTCCAACCAGATGGTCTTCCAACCCGAGTTCACACAGGATCTCCGTTGCACTGGGCAGCAGGGATACGATGCGCAAGGGTGTTCTCCTTCCAGGCGCTCACGATCGCCCCGAGAGGATCTGTACGTGTTGCGTGCCAGCACCCGGAACGCTCTCAGGCGTTCTCAGTCATGCGGCCCTTATCGGCGGCCTGTGCGTTGCGGCGTGCTTCCTCGGCCTGCTGGCGCATCTCCTCCACCGTCTTGGTGTGCAGGCGCGCCGTACCCCGGAAGCCTTCCATGGTCTTCACGCGCGTACCGTTCCGTTCGGCTTCTTCCAGGCGTGCTTTTGCCTTCGGGATTTCCTCCGCATACTGTGGTAACCATTGCGCCTGCGCAACCAGCATCTCATCGGTCATCTGCCAGACCTCTTCCGGGTCACAGACGGCACCCACCAGGGGATCGTGTAGCATCGCCAGCTTGAGCAGGTTCACATCGCCGTGAACTGCGGCTTCCATGCCCATGCGTTGCACGTTCACGCTGGCCGAGCAGGTGGCCGCACACCCGAGGGGCAGATCGCCGATATGCACCATATGGATGCCATTGCGGTCAACGAAGCCCAGACTCTCGATGATGCATCCCTCGGGCAAATTGGTAATGATCCCGGTGTTGGGCACGTTGAAGTGCCCCCGGTAGGTGCGCCCGGTCTCCAGTGCCTCAATGATGTAGGAGCCATGCTCATCGGAACGGCGTTCGGGCGTGAACTTCGGTGGATCTTCCCTGAGCCAGTTGGGGAAGTCGGTCTCAAACCAGTTGCGCCCTTCAGTGCAGACGCGCAGGTATCCTCCCGTCTCCCCGTTGATCCATGAGGAGAGATCGATCCACTTGTGGATCTCATCCAACCGCTTGCGATACCACGGTACGTACTCGGAGAGGTGCCCGTTGCTCTCCGTGGAGTAGTAGCCAAACCGTTTGAGAACGTCGATACGCACTTTCTCCGTGGTGGGGAAGGTCGGATGCGAGGTAAACAGATCGTAGAGCATCGGGATCAGGTCGTACTCCCGCCATTGCGCTTTCAGGCACCACGTCTGATGATTGATCCCTGCGAAGGTGAACTCGATATCTTTGCGATGCACGCGCTCCTCAGGCCCGATGAGGCCTTCGCGGCGGGCCCAGTGCGTCACGCAGTCGGCGATTTGATGTTGCGCTCCCTGTACCCCATGGCAGAGCCCCACGGTTGGCACGCCACCATACTTGTTGCACGCCCAGGTGAGCATGGCCATGGGATTGGAGTAGTTGAGGAAGAGCGCACCGGGCTTCGCCACCTCGCGGATGTCCTTGCAGAATTCCAGCAGAGCAGCGATCCCCCGCTGAGCGTACATGATCCCGCCGGCGCAGATGGTATCCCCCACGCACTGATCCACACCGTACTTGAGCGGGATATCAATGTCCAGCTGGAATGCTTCCAGGCCCCCCTGCCGGATCATGCAGATCACGTAGTCACTGTCAGCGATCGCTGCTCGCCGGTCGGTCGTCGCAGTGACTTTTGCGGGCAGATTATTCCCTGCGATGTCGCGTTCTGCAAGTAGACGCACCATCTCCAGATTGCGCTCATTGATATCTGTGAAAGCAAAGTGAGTATCAGCAAACTCCGGTACAGTGAGCAGATCAGCCATCAGACGCCGGGTAAAACCGATACTTCCCGCGCCAATCATCGCAATTTTGAGCGGCATTGCAAGAGCACCTCCCAGTGTACAGGATCATGAAGACACGTCACGTATCAACCCTTCGGTACTCTTTTGGACAGAAACAATCTAATCTCCTGTGAGATCTGCTCTCCCTCCCGTTTCAATCCTCACCCGCCCCGAAGGACGGGTGCAACCTCCCAGGGGAGACGGGGTTCTGTGTACCTCGGGCCGTTTCAATCCT
>JANWZQ010000008.1 GCA_025054835.1 Chthonomonadaceae bacterium | reverse complement strand
ACCGCGCGCCTGTGGGATGATGGGATCCTCGATCCCGTGGACACGCGCATGGCCATCGCACTGGGTCTCTCTGCGGCATGCAACGCACCGATCCCGGAAACCCGGTTCGGTGTCTTCCGTATGTAGCACATCCTCTGTGTCGGCAGAGACGCCGACCCCGGAATATTCCAGTCCCGGAAACGCTGCCCCCGTTTCACGTGAAACGGTGTCGGAGTATCGTAGCCCCCGCCGTCGGGAGCCCTGCACGGGCCGGATCCCACCCGTTTCACGTGAAACGGGGGCCTATCACGGAAAATTCCTGTTTCGGAAATGCCGCATCCGTTTCACGTGAAACATCGACCTATCCTGGAAAACTCCGAAGTCGGAAGAACCCGATCCGTTTCACGTGAAACGGGGGCCTATGTCGGAGAAATCCGGGGCAGGCAAGGTCCGGTGCGTTTCACGTGAAACGGTGCCCCTGTACGTTGCCGGCGTGCCCTGCAGCGCAGTCGGGGATGCCCGGGAATGGCCACAACTGTTTCACGTGAAACGGTGATGTCTGGAAACGGCTCCCGCCGGTACACGCCGGAGTAGAGGGACTGACCCGGGCCTTCCACTCCGGAACTCTCTGCCGGTATATGCAGGGGTGAGGACTGTTTTGCAACGCGCAACAATACATTACTATCTGGAAAGGAGCGTGTGAGCGCCTCCTGCGAGAGCGCCCGATCCTGTGATCCCGATGACTGCCTGTCCGATACACTCCACTGCCGCACACCCGGCGGCTGTCGACATCGTCTACACTGCGTCGCCACGCGAGCACACGCGCACCGGCACGTTCCGGATGATCCCGGGCTTCCGCTCGGCTTTTCTCGAGACCGCACGCGACATACTGGTCTACCTGCCACCGGGATACGACACCGACACCCGCCGACGCTACCCGGTGCTCTACCTGCAGGACGGGCAGAATCTCTTCGATGGCGCGACCGCGTTCATCCCGGGAAAAGAGTGGCGGGTGGACGAAACGGCGCAGCGCCTCATTCGGACGCGCGCGATCGAGCCGTTGATCATCGTTGGCATCTACAACGCCGGAGTACATCGCCTCGCGGAGTACACTCCCACCGCGACGCGACGCTTCCGGGACGCGGGCCGGGCCGATGCCTATGGCCGCATGATCGTGGAGGAGTTGAAACCGCTGATCGATCGCACGTACCGCACCCTGCCCGATGCCGCGCACACGGGACTGGGAGGCTCCTCGCTGGGTGGTCTCGTGTCGCTCTATCTGGGGCTGAAGTACCCGCAGGTGTTCCGCAAGCTGGCCGTTCTGTCGCCCTCCGTCTGGTGGGATAACCGCTTGATCATCGGGCAGGTCCTGCGCCTGACGGAACGCCCGGACGTGAAAATCTGGCTGGATGTGGGCACCCGCGAGGGAGACCCCGCGTCCCATCAGCGCAATGTGGAGGACACGCGTGCGTTGCGGGATGCCCTGCTCCAGAAGGGGTGGGTTCTGGATCGGGATTTGAAGTATCTGGAGGCGGTGGGCGCGGAACACAATGAGGAGGCATGGGCGGCGCGCGTCGAGCCCATGCTCCGTTTCCTGTTCCCCCCGCGATGACTCGCGCACCGGCGCTATTCCAGGGCGTTGTGGCCCGGCGCGAGGTCGCTTGCCGGATCGTCGGGAAGACTGTATAATATAGTCAGGCGATGTGCCGGGATCTCTGGCAGACGCGTTCGGGGAAGCTATGGAGACGCACTGGGCTATTGATCTGGGGACAACCAACACGCTGATCGCGAAATGGGTTGGCACACACGCCGTCACTGTGGCCCTGGAAGAGCTGGTGGATTATGAGCCGGCGTGGCAGACTCCCCTGATCCCCTCCGCGATCTATTTTCAGGATGGCAATCGCGCTATCATTGGCCGCCCGGCGCTGGCAGCACGCGAGATCATCCATGTGAGCGATCTGCACACGCTGGGCCCGCTGGCGCGTTCGTTCAAGAAGACGCTGGCCCGCGCGAGCCAGCAGGCCGTCGCGCAGATCGGTACGGAGACGGTCTCGGCACGGCAGTGCACCACGGTCTTTCTGCGGGAGCTGCTGGAGGCGACCGCGGCCTATCAGCGCCAGCGAGCCCTTCCCGCGACTTCCCGGCTCCAACGGTTGATTACCCTGCTGCGATGGTGGCGTAAGGAGGGGCAGGTCACGCACCTGACCATGACGGTGCCGGTCGATAGCTATGAGCCCTATCGCGCGGAGCTCTCGCAGATTGCGCGCAAGCTGGGTGTCTCGCATTTCCAGACCATCGATGAGCCGGTTGCTGCCGCGCTGGGCTATGGCCTCGATCTGACCGATGAGAAGCATGTGATGGTGGTGGACTTTGGCGGGGGCACGCTCGATATCGCGATCGTGCGCACGCATCCGCCGCATTCCGGTATGAGCCGGGAGTCCTCACCGGGGCAGCATCGTGCGACTCTGCTCGCCGCACGTGGTCTGATGTTCGGTGGCGAGACGGTGGACGGGTGGATCGCGGATCTGGGTTGCGAGAAGCTGCGCGCGCATCAGGAGATCCTGCGGCCGGTACTGCTGGCGCAGGCGGAAGCGATCAAGAAAGATCTAAGTAACAAGGCTTCCATCGCCGACTCCTCGTTTTTCCTGTTGCAGGGTGGTGGGCGGATCGAGGTCACGCGTGCCGAGTTTCTGGAGACACTGGAGAAGCGCGGTCTTTATCGCACGCTGGAGACGCTCACCGCGGCCACTCTGGATGATTGCAAACACCAGATCAGTGAGGCTGATCTGGATGCGGTGCTGCTGGTAGGGGGCTCGACCCTGCTGCCGGGTGTGCGTGAGCTGTTCGAGCGCCTCTTTGGCCCGCAACGCGTGCACTACTGGGAGCCTTTTGAGGCGGTTGTCAAGGGGGCGGCGATCTACGGCGCCGGTTACAGCGTGGATCAGATTGTTCATCATGACTACGCGATCCGGGTCTACAACGACGCGCAGCAACGCCCCGAGTATGAGCGTCTGGTGCGCAGGGGCACCAGCTACCCGACTCCCAATCCGTTCGAGACGCGCTACTATGCTGTGACCGAGGGGCAGCAGCTGTTCCGGCTTCCCATCTGCGAGGTGGGTTATGCTGGCCGTGTCTCTCTGCCGTGGACCAAGCGTGTCAATGGCAATGACTACTGGCTTCCTACCGGCTCGGAGGAGGGAGAGTGCGTGATCACGCTCAATGAGGGTGACGCGTATCGCCTGCAACCGCCGGGCAATGGCCCGCAGGCGCGCCTGCGCATCGACTTTACTATCGATGCGAACCGCTTCCTCTGTGCCACCGTGCACGATCTGCTGAAACAGCGCGACCTGCGTACCGACGACCGTGTGGTTCGCCTGCGCTAGCCGTGGTACCTGCGTTGCGTTGCAGGAAGTGCGCGGGTGCCGGGCTCCTTGTAGCAGCACCGTTTCACGTGAAACCGTTCCCTCACTGCCGTTACGGCTCTCTGTGCTGGCCCCGCAGCATGCGGATCGCTTGCGGCCTGATCTGCTGCTGGCTCTCCAAGCCTCGATGATTGCCCGTTTATGCCCGAGTTGACGGATTCTTCCCGTGGCGCGACTCCGCGCGCGCTGCATGCGGCGATTGAGATCTTTGCCCGGTGGCAGCAGGAGCGTGAACGCACTCCGCTGGATCGCTGCGTGGATGCGGAGTTCCGCGCGCGCCGTTACCTCAATGCAGGAGAACGCCGGTGGACTGGCGAAGCCGTGTATGGCAGTGTGCGCCATCTGCGGCGGCAGTCGTGGCTGATCGCGCGGCTGGGCCTTGTGGATACGCCGGAGGTGCGGATACGCCTGTGGGCTGCGGCTCCGGTTCGCCCGGATGGCAGTTCTCCGGAGATCCTGCAGCCCTTCTGCCAGCATCCGCAGATGCCTGCGCCCGAACGGCTCCACGCTGCGTTACGTGCCCTGCCCCGGGCAGAGGAGGCGGCCGCGGAATACATGCGGATCGCGCTGTCGTTTCCGGATGCGATGGTTGCGGAGCTGGAAGCCTTGCTGCCGGCCGAGGCGGTGACGGCGGCGCAGTCGTTCAATATGCCTGCTCCCACGACGTTGCGGGTGAACACGTGGAAGGTGAGTCGGCGTCGGGTGGAGGACGTGCTGGCGGGGGCAACGCCGACGTTTTACTCTCCCTGGGGCCTGCATCTGCCGGGGCGAGTGCACCTGCCCTCGCTGCCCGGTTTTCGCGACGGGTGGTTTGAGGTGCAGGAGGAGGCCAGTCAGCTGGTGGCGCTGGCGACGGACGCGCGGCCGGGGCAGACGGTTGTGGATGCCTGTGCGGGGGCCGGGGGTAAGTCGCTGGCGCTGGCGGCGATGCTGGGCGGCCGGGGTCGGGTGATTGCGCTGGATGTTTCGGTGGCGAAGTTGCGGGAGTTACAGCGGCGCGCGGCCCGTGCCGGGGTCACGCGCTGGATACAGGTGTGCCCGGTGCGTGTCTCCGAGCGCGGGGACTGGATCTGCGACGCGCGTATGCAACGTATGAAAGAACAGTTGCAGGATGGAGCCGATTGTGTGTTGCTGGATGCTCCCTGCACTGGAAGCGGAGTGTTACGTCGTAACCCGGACGCCAAGTGGCGTGTCTGGAATATGGAGGCGATGACGCAACGGCAGATGCGCCTGCTGGAACAGTGTGCGTCGCTGGTGCGCCCGGGGGGATGTTTGCTGTATGCGACCTGCGCCCTGGAGCGGTGGCAGAACGAGGCGATCGTGTCCGGTTTCCTCGAGTCGTCATCAGGAGCCAGTTTTGTAGTGGAGCCGGTCGCGCAACGGTTGCGTCGGGCGCTCCGGCGTCAGGTTGTAGATCAGCCTGTTCCGGATCCGGGCGCTTTGATTGCGGGCCCGTTTCTGCGTACGTTTCCGCATCGTGGAGGTCTGGATGCGTTCTTCGCGGTGTGCCTGCGCCGCGCACGTCGGCCGTACCATGAAGGAGTGTGATCATGTCGACAGAAGCGAGCATCAAATCGCTGCCACTCTTTCCGTTGCACAATGTGCTGTTCCCTCTGTCGCCACTGCAGCTCCATGTGTTTGAGGAGCGGTACAAGGTGATGATCAACGGTTGCATCGAGCGCAAGGAGCCTTTTGGGGTTGTGCTGATCCGCGAGGGGAGCGAGGTCGGTCAGTCCGCCCTGCCCTTTGAGATCGGGTGTATGGCGCACATTCTGGCGGTGAAGCGTTTTGAAGATGACCGGATGTTGCTGCTGGCGATCGGGGGGAATCGCTTCCGGCTTCTGGACTATGTGCAGACCGAACACAACTATCTGGTTGGCAAGGTTGAGATTCTGGAGGATGAGCCCTGTCCGGTGCAATCGACGCAGGAGTTGCATAACGAGTTGAGCGGGTTGTTCCTGCACTATCTGAGCCTGATCACGGGCCGGGAGGATCTTTCGGACGCAGATGTGACCCTGCCCGATGATCCGGCTCTGATGACGTTTGCGGTTGCGGCGATGACGTCGTGGCCTCTCTCTGTGAAGCAACGTTTGCTGGAGTCCACGAGTCCGTTGACGCGCCTTCAGGAGGAAGTGGTCCGGTTGCGGGAGGATATCCGGGAGATGGAGGCGCGCCGGGCGCAGGGGGAGCCTGCGGCGACAGTTGAGACCGTTCCGCTGGTTCTGCGGGTGCACCCGATAGCGGAGAATTATGAGGAGCGGCAGCGGTATCTGCATCTGGGCCGGAACTGATGTTGCCGGTCCGCCGTTGCATTTCCGGACAGGGTGTTATCTGCCGGGGAGATACCCGTGCGTGGAGTGTGCGTGGCAGATGGCGATTGC
>JANWZQ010000143.1 GCA_025054835.1 Chthonomonadaceae bacterium | reverse complement strand
TCCAATCACACTCTGCTGCCACAGCGGGATGGAAAGTTACCCGCAGACGCTGCATTCCCTGCAGAACCAGTCCCTTCTGGATCATCGGGAGCTCCTGCCGGTTCGCGAGGAGTGCGGGGGCACGGTGCGTGAGGGCGTCTGCATGCGCGTCCCGTTACGCTGGCAACACCAGCAACTGGGCATGATCGGTGTGGTTCTCCGGGACACACAGGCAGAACCCACCGGGTGGGAACTGCTGCAGAGCATCGGGGTCGAAGTGGGAGCCGCGATCTCCAACGCGCGCCAGTATCACGCCGCGCTGGAGGCGGCCGACAGAGATCCCCTGACCGAACTGCTCAACCATCGCGCGATCCATCAGTGCCTCGACAGGACGCTGGAGGCCGCCCGGGAGAAGCAGACCGAAGTAGCGGTCATTATGATCGACATCAACAACTTCAAGCTGTTCAACGACACGTACGGGCATCCGGTTGGCGACGCGGTTCTGAAAACGGCCGCGCGAACCCTGTCCATGCTGGTCCCCTCCGGGGGATACGTGGGCCGCTACGGAGGCGATGAATTTCTGATTGTCCTGCCAGAGACAGGCGTGTCACAGGCGATGCGCCTGATCTCCGAGATCCAGCAGAATACCACCCGCATGGGCTTCCGTGACGGCAACGACGATCGGGTCATCCCGGTCACCTTCAGCTGCGGCATCGCCATATACCCGCTCGACAGCGAGCGCAGGCACGAACTGATCACTATCGCCGACACGAACCTCTACACCGCCAAGCGTTCCGGCGATACCGCACGTGCCAGCAGCGAACTGCAGCGCATTACCCGGCAGTTGCGTGCCGAAAGCTCCTTCGAGGTGCTGGATGCCCTCGTCACCGCAGTGGACAACAAAGACTCCTACACGCGGCGTCACTCCGAAGACGTGACCCGGTACGCGCTCTGGACAGCCGAGGAGATCGGCGTCTCCGAAGAGATGCTGCATCGCATTCGCGTGGGTGGACTGCTGCACGATGTGGGCAAGATCGGCGTGCCGGCCGAGATCCTGTGCAAACCAGGACGCCTGACCGACGAGGAGTATGAGGTGCTCCAGCGCCATACGCGCCTCGGCGCATTGATCGTGGGTGCCATCCCCGGAATGGAAGATATTGTGGACGCAGTGCGCTCCCACCATGAGCGATGGGACGGCAGAGGCTACCCGGACGGCACCGCAGGTGAGGATACGCCTTTTCTGGGGCGCTTGCTGGCGGTCGCGGACGCCTTCAGCGCCATGACCACGGACCGTCCCTACCGTAAAGGGCTCTCACTGGAGACAGCCATTGCGGAGATCCAGAAGCACTCCGGTACTCAGTTTGACCCGACGATTGCACAGGCATTCCTGCGCGCCCTGCACCGACACCTGCCACTGCAACAGGCGCCGGAAGCTCCGGAGACCGGGCAATGGCGCAGGGCCGCATGAGCCAGAACACAACGACTTTGTTCCGCAACGCGCCCGACAGGCCGCGTTGCAAAACAGAGACAGGGCAGTTGCCGCTGCCCCATCTCTGCATCACCGGATGCACGAACTAGGTCGGGCATCAACTGTGCAGACAATATGGTACCCGACCTGCATCCGTGCTGTCACGTGCCCTGGAGCACAATAGGAGGAAAACACGATGAAGCGTATGGTCGGATACAAGCAGGTCCTTTTCGCGCTGATCGCTGGCGTCGTGCTGTGCCATACCCCGCAGATCGCGCACTCCAGCGGACCGTCCTACCGCATCTTCCTGCAAGCGCCGGGTGGCGGATACTACGACGCCACCCCGACGAGCGTCTACCAGGAAGGACATGTCTACGACATCGTCACAGGCAACGTGATCGGCTACGTGCCCACCAATTCCTTTGTGATCTACAATTCCAGCAACGTAGCCATTGGTTACCTGAGCCCGAACGAATGATCCATCGGCCCCTTGCCGCCAGCATCCCCGGGTCACCGGGATAGCAGCGGCAGCGGCACCTGTCCCAGAGGCAGCGCGCGCCCCTGTTGCCGCGCTGCCTCAAAACGCTGGTGCCCGAGACGCGCCCGCAGAGTGTGCTGGAACTGTCGCATCTCCTCCGTGGTTGCACCCGGGAGAGACAGCACATAGAGCTCCTGATACGCCTCGATAGCTCCCATCAGCACAGCGGCCTGCTCCTCTGGAGCCCCCTGCATCGCCAGCGACAGCAGATTGTACAGGCCGTGCAGAATATCGGAACGGCTCCCGATTTCCTGCACAACCTGAAGACTCTCTATGATCAACGGCATGGCCTCTCGCATGCGCCCCATCCGGATCAACGTGTCCGCGTAGTTGTTCAGACTACGACCGAGATCCTGCGCATCGCCCAGCTCCCGGAACAGCGCCACCGCCTGTTGATGATACGCACAGGCCCGCGCATAATCCGCTTCCTGACAGGCCACAGCCGCCAGATTCCCCAGCGTTCTGGCAACACCCGGACGATCATCCAGCCGCTGGAACTCCTCGAGACATTGCTCAAACTGCGCGCGCGCCTCCGCTGCATTCCCCTCCTCCCGGGCTACATTGCCCAGATTGGCAACGATGCGCACGCAGGCATGCCGATCGCCTTGCTGCTGCGCCAGCGTGAGTGCCTCCTGGAAGGCGCGGCGTGCCCGGGCGCAGTCGCGGCGCGCATAGGCCAGGTTCCCGAGCGCGTTGTATGCCCTCTGCAATAACACTTCAGGACTATCGCCGGGCATCTGGAGAAACACCTGCAGCCACTCCTGTCCCTCCTCATACCGGGCGCGCACGAACCAGTACCGCCAGATGGCTGTGGCGATGGCCAGACCTGTCTCCCGACGACCGGCGTCGCGCGCCCAGCACAGGGCCTCGCGCAGGTTCTCCAGCTCCAGTTCCACATGGGTCAGGGCCTCGCGTTGTCCTGTGCCACGCATCTGTGGCTCCAGAGTCGACACCACCTGCTGAAAGTAGCGCGCATGGCGCTCGCGCACACAGACCTCCATACCACTTGCTGCAAGTTTCTGCAACCCGAATTGCCGTATGATCCCCAGCAGGCGATAGCGCGTTTCAGCCCCCCGTGTCGCCGCGCTCAGTAGCGACTTGCGCACCAGCTCCGAAAGCGTTCGCAACGTCTCGCGTTGTGCAGCGTTCCCGGCTCCGCACACCGCATGCGCGGCCCCCAGCGTCCAGTCCCCGGCCAGCACCGCAATACAGTGCAACGCCTCCTGCTCCTCTGGTTGCAACGCGCGGTAGCTCCACTCAATCGTCGCCTCCAGGGTCTGATACCGCTCCGGGCGCGTCCGATCCCCGCTCTGAGAGAGCAGACGGTAGTCGCTCTGGATTTGCTCCGCCAGCTCATCCAGCGACAGCACGTCGGTCATCACGGCCGCCAGCTCCAGCGCCAGAGGCAGCCCATCCAGTGAACGACAGATTCGCGCGATGGCTGCAGCGTTCTGTACATCGATCTGAAAATCGGGTTGTCGGTCCCGCACGCGCTCCACAAACAGGCGTACCGCATGCGCACGCATTAAAGAAGTTATCTGCGCAGTCTCCTCGATCCCCGGTACATCGAGCGCCGGAACCATGAGCACCGACTCGCCCGGAACCTGCAACGCCTCGCGGCTGGTCGCCAGCACATGCAGGCCGGGGCAACTCTGCAGCAACTCCTTGACAACCCCGGCGCATACCTGTATCACCTGCTCGCAGTTATCAATCACCAGCAACAGACACTGACCGCTCAGAGCGTCCACAATTCCCTGCAACAACGAGCGCCCGGGCACCTCCCGGATCCCGAGATCCGGCAATGCCTCCGCAATCCGGAGCAACACGGGCAGAACCGCGCGCCCCTCCGGTAATGTCGAGAGATCCACAAAGGCCGTTCCGGATGGATACGCCTCCTGACGCGCATGCACCACCTCCATGGCCAGACGTGTCTTGCCCACCCCTCCGGGCCCCACCAGCGTCACCAGCGCATGACGGCAGAAGCGAGTTGCAATCTGGTTCAACTCTTCTTCCCGGCCGATCAGTGGAGTCAGGGGCTTTGGTAACCGTCTGCGCTGCAGATCCACCGGAAGCGGACGCGCCCCGGGAGCGCCGGACGGCCTCGCTTCCCGATCAGGAGCTTGCAACGCGCGCCACAGAGCCAGTATCTCCGGACCCGGAGCCGATTGCCCGGATTGTTGCGCTGCCCGTTCAAAGGCCTCGAAAACAGCACACGCCTCCTCCCGCTCCCCGCGTTCGATGAGCAGACGCATCAGCAATCGCGCGAGCCCCTCATGCTCCGGCGCCACAGCCAGACCTTCCCGGAGCAAACCCACGGCTTTCCCGGGCATTCCACGGGCTACCGCTCCCTCCGCCAGACGCATCAACGTCCTTGCATAACTCTGTTGCAGCGCGCGCCGCGTAGCCTGCACGCACCCTTCCGAATGCCCCTCCATGAATGGACCGCGGTAGAGCCGACAGGCCTGCTCCAGCTGCGCCTCGTCTACCTCTACACCCTCCACATGTCCCAGCACTTCCTGAAAAACTCGAAGGTCCACAAACGCGTCTGTCAGATCCAGCAGCAACGCCTGACGCTCGCTCCGCAGGCGCCACTGCGCGTGCCCGAGCGCTTTGCGCAGCAACGACAGCTGTTGTCGCAGGCTCACGCCCTGTTGCGCAGCATCGTGGCCCGGCCAGAGAGCTGCCGCCGCCTCCTGCCGTGGCAACCAGTGATCGTAGCGCAACACCAGCAACGCAATTAGCAGTTGCCCCTTGCGCGGGATCCTGCCTGCCACAGAAACACCGTCAACCTTCAGGTCAAAAGGTCCCAGTAATCGGATCTCTATGGTCGCGTCTGGATCGTCAGCAGTCATGGCGTCCTGTTTCATCCCTGCATATGGGCCGGGCCCACTCCATATCGCCCTGTATCACATTCCGGAGCGCGAAAAATCACACCGCTATCACGCTTTTCCTGTTACATTGACTTGCGTCAGGCAAATTCACCTGGCTGTGACGGTCTCTTCGCCCTACAACGCCCGTGTTCGATGCAGGAAGGAAGGAAACGCGTGATGTCTCTCAGCACTCTACTGCAGTCAGTTGCCGGAAACACCCCCGGCCCGCTCAGCAAGAGCGTTGCCCACTTCGCCCGCCTGTCCGGGCGCGACCTGCTGGCCCGTACCGAGACGTTCCTGCGCTGGCAGGACGGGCGCCGCAACGCTGAAGTCTGGCCCTACTCTCGCGCCCTCATGGACGCGCCTCACCCCCGCACGCGCCTTCGGGATGAGCTGGGGCGCGAGTCGGAAGGCATTAACTTCGCCTCCCATGACTACCTCAGCCTGTCTACCCACCCCGCTATTCGGGACGCAGGAGTCCGGGCCCTCTACGATTTCGGTCCCCATAGCGCCTGTTCTCCCATGCTTCAGGGCAATACCGCGCTCTCCCTGCAACTGGAGCAGGCCGTTGCCGAGATGGTGCAGATGGAGCATATTGCCCTGTTCCCCACCGGATGGGCCGCCTGCTACGGCACCATCACCGCCCTGATCCGCCCGGACGACCACGTCATTCTGGACAACCTGGCCCATGCCAGCCTGCAACAGGGCGCACAGGCAGCTACCCGGAACGTACGCCGCCACGAGCATCTCAGTCTCGAAGCGGTGCGCCAGCACCTTCAGGAAATCCGCGCCGCCGACACCAGAAACGGCATTCTGGTAGTCAACGAAGGCCTCTTCTCCATGGACTCGGACATCACCGACCTGCAGGCTCTGCAGGAACTCTGTCACGAGTACGATGCTACACTCCTGATCGACGTTGCCCACGACCTGGGCGCTCTGGGCCCCAATGGCACCGGCCAGATCGGGATCCAGAACATGCTCGGCAAGATCGACCTGATCGTCGGCTCCTTCTCCAAGACCATGGCCACCAATGGCGGCTTCCTGGCCACCCACTCTCGCGCCGTCAAGCACTACGTCAAGACGTTCGGCGGCCCGCACATTTTCTCCAGCGGGCTCTCGCCCGTGCAGGCTGCCATTGCGCTGGAAGCCATCCGGATCATCCGTGCACCGGAGGGAGAGCGCCTGCGCACCCGTCTGATGAGCGTGGTACATCACCTGCGCTCCGAACTGGCCGCGGCGGGTCTGCACTGCATGGGCATCCCGTCCGGCATCGTTCCCGTACACATCGGCAGCGAAAAAGTGGCCCGGCTGGTCAGCGCGCTTCTGTTCCGCAGAGGCGTGTTCGCCAATCTGGTGGAGTTCCCCGCCGTGGCAGTGGGCGCCTCGCGCTTCCGTATGCTGGCCATGGCCGCCCACACAGGGGACGACGTCCGCACCGCCGTCCGCGAGTTCGCGCAGGCCGTTTCGGAGGTACGCACCGCGCTGGAGCAGGCCGACACCACACATGCCGTGGTTGCCGATCGTCTATCCACTGCCGCCTGACATTCACAATCGCTCTGTACACGCTCGTTGCTTCGGCGCGAGCGTGTACATTTCCATCAAATATATCAAGATCGATATATTGCTATGAATACAACAATTACTGCAAAACACTCTCTGATTGATATGTCCACGCTGGAACGCGTCGCACCCATCATCCGGCACGTGGCGCATCCCCTGCGCCTGCGCATCCTCGACTATCTGAACCAGGCCGGCGAGGCGCGCACCGTCACCGAGATCATGCAGGCCACCCGGGCATCGCAACCGGTGGTCAGCCAGCAGCTGCGCATCCTCAGGACCTGCGGGGTGTTGCAGGCACAGCGAGCTGGAACACACGTGCTCTACTCGATTGCAGATCCCAGCCTGCTCCTGCTTCTGGAGTGCATCCAGCGTCACCACACGGAAGTGCGCGCCTGAGCCGCACGCCGATCCGCAGCGCATCGGGCTATGCCACTATATAGCAGTATCGCTATACTGATATTTTACACGATACCG
>JANWZQ010000115.1 GCA_025054835.1 Chthonomonadaceae bacterium | reverse complement strand
GGTGCAGCGATGCAGTTGCATCCACAGAGAGCGTTCGTTACAGGGACGGCAGCCCTGACGGGACTGCTGTGCGCTGTGTCGGCGGTGTCTGCTGTTGCATCTGAGAATGCTTCCGTCAGTTTCACAAACGATGTGATCCCTATTCTGACCCGCTTTGGCTGCAACCAGGGTGCCTGCCATGGCGCGCAGTACGGCAAGGGTGGGTTCAAGCTCTCGCTGGCCGGGTTCGATCCGGTTCTGGACCATGACAGCATCGTCAAGCAGGCGCGTGGCCGCCGCGTGGCCATCGTCGACCCGGCCCGCAGTCTGCTGCTCACCAAGCCGTTGATGCAGGTCCCGCATGGCGGCGGGCGTCGGCTCGATGCAAACTCTCCGGAGTATCGCACCCTGCTACGCTGGTTACGACAGGGCGCTCCCGGTCCGGACCCGAAAGACCCGCAGGTGGTCCGGCTGGATGTAACGCCATCCGAGCAGGTGCTCTCTCCGGGGCAGTCACCGGTGCAGATCCGTGTCCGTGCCTTCTACAGTGATAGAAGCGTGCGCGATGTGACCCGTCTCGCCCGGATCAATTCGCTCAATGATGCCGTGGTCTCCTGCACACCGGAGGGAGTGGTGCGCCCGGTCGGGCGAGGACAGACCGCCATCATGGTACGCTTCGGTGGCTTGGCTTCGGTTGCCACCATGATAGTGCCTTTCCGGAAGACGTCTGTCTCTCCGACAGAAGCCTCGAAGCGGGCTCCGAAGTCGATCGATGCGTTCATTGAGCGCAAGCAACGTCAGCTGGGCCTGACGCCATCGCCCCTGTGCGACGACCTCACGTTCATTCGTCGCGTTTTCTTCGACCTGATTGGAACGCCTCCCCGACCGGAGGAGATCCGGGCGTTTCTGGCCGATAAGTCGCCGGACAAGCGTGCCCGACTGATCGACTCGCTGCTGGAACGGCCAGAGTACGCCGACTTCTGGGCGTTGAAGTGGGGCGATCTGCTGCGCAGCAACCGGATGGCGCTCGGACTGAAGGGAATGTGGAGCTACACCAACTGGATCCGGGCGCAGTTCCAGCGCAACCGCCCCGTTCATGAGATGGTGTATGAGTTGCTGACCGCGCAGGGGAGCACCTTCACCAACGGCCCGAGCAACTACTTCCGCGTTGCCAGAAGTCCGCAGGATCTGGCCGAGACCACCAGCCAGGTCTTTCTGGGAGTGCGGATCCAGTGTGCCCGTTGCCATCAGCACCCGTTCGAGCGCTGGAGTCAGAAGGACTACTATCAATTCGCTGCCTTCTTCGCCCGGGTCGGTCTCAAGGAGAGCCAGGAGTTCGGACTGTTCGGTGGTGAGCAGGTCGTACGCGTGCGTGATGATGGCGAGGTATACCATCCGAAGAGCGGAGAGCAGATGCGGCCTGTGCCTCTGGGGGCGCAACTGGCGGTGCATTCCGGGGATAAAGCTCCGGATCCCGACGCCGGGGGCGACCGCCGACAGCTGCTGGCGGAGTGGATTGTCGGCAAGAACAATCGCCTGTTCGCCCGCAACATTGCCAACCGCTACTGGGGCTATCTGTTCGGGCGAGGGATCGTCAATCCTATCGATGACATGCGGGTCACCAACCCGCCGACGCACCCGGAGTTGCTGGACTTTCTGGCTGACGAGCTGGTCCGGAGCAACTACAACCTGAAGCACCTGCTCCGGCTCATTGCCACTTCGAAGACCTACCAGCGGAGTTCCGATATCCTGCCCGGCAATCATCTGGCGGAGCCGTTCTACACGCACTACCCGTTGAAGCGGCTTTCTGCGGAGACGTTGCTCGATGCGATCGACTTCGCCTGCGGCACGCAGGAGAAATTCCCGGAGTTGCCACAGGGAACGCGGGCCATTCAGTTGCCGGACCCGGGGATTGGTTCCGAGTTCCTGGACACCTTCGGGCGGCCCATGCGCCTGACCTCCTGTGAGTGTGAGCGTTCGCCGGAGCCCAATCTGTCGCAGACCCTGCGCCTGCTTAACGGGGAACTGGTGAACCGTAAGGTCGGTCAGCACGACGGGCGTGTCGCGCGCCTCATTGCCGCCGGGCGTTCGGACCGGGCGATCCTGGAAGAGCTGTACATGGTGACCCTCGGACGTCCGCCCCGGCCTCGCGAGCGTGCGAAGGTGCTCGGCGTGTTGATGCTGGCCCCGGATCGCAAGGCCGTGTTCGAGGATGTGTTGCTGACCCTGCTCAACAGCAAGGAGTTCCTGTTCAACCACTAGCTGCAGGGGCCTGCAGGGCCTCGTTCGTTGCGTGCTGTGTCCGTTTGTCGCCGGGAACAATGGGAGAGTTGCGATGCTGGACATTTCACTGGGCGTGCACCGTACCTGCGACGGCGTGAGCCGCCGCGATTTCCTGCGCGTAGGCGCACTGACTGCATTCGGTCTGTCCATGCCGGGCCTGCTACAGGCTCAGGCTGCTGCCCGGGCGAACGGGCGAAACGCCGGGCGGCGTGACGTTTCGATTATCCTGATCTGGCTGAATGGGGGCCCGAGTCATATCGACACCTTCGACCCCAAACCCGACGCCCCGCAGGAGGTCCGCGGGCCCTTCAAAGCGATCGGCACCAATGTCGCGGGGATCCAGCTCTCAGAGCATCTGCCGAAGCTGGCCCGACAGGCAGACAAGTTCTCCATTATCCGTTCCGTCACCTCGCCGGACGGCACGCATGAGACGGCGACACACTACCTGCTTACCGGGTATCCGTTCAATCCGGCGATCGAGTATCCGGCCTACGGTTCGGTGCTGGCCCGGGAGAAGGGCTACCAGAACGGCCTGCCACCCTACGTCATGATGCATGGTCTCCCCTTCAATCACGGCCATGGTGGCTACATGGGGCCGGTCTACAATCCCTTCATGATCCACGGCGATCCGAATGATCCCAACTTCAGCGTGCGCGACGTGATGCCCCCGCATGGGATTGACCTGATACGTCTGGAACGGCGACGCCTGCTGCGTGACGCACTGGACGAGTGGCAGCGCGACAGGGAGCGTGCCCACGGGGCTGCACGCACCGTGGACGAGTTCTACGAGCGTGCGTTCGGTCTGATGACTTCTCCAGCAGCCAAGAAGGCGTTCTCTCTCAAGGACGAACCAGACAGGGTGCGCGAGGCCTACGGTCGCACGGTCTTCGGGCAGTCCTGTCTGCTGGCGCGCCGTCTGGTAGAGGCCGGTGTGCGTTGCGTCACCATCAACATGGGGGGATGGGACACTCATGAGAACAACTTCAATGCTCTCAAAGGGCATCTGCTTCCCATGCTGGACACCGGCTACGCGGCACTCCTGCAGGATCTGCATGACCGTGGCTTGCTGGAGAGCACAATGGTGGTTTGCATGGGCGAATTCGGTCGCACCCCCATTGTGAACGCTGCTGCCGGGCGGGATCACTGGCCCGGGGCTATCTCGGTGTGTATGGGGGGCGGGGGCGTGAAGACCGGTATCGTGGTTGGAAGCACCAACGACCGCGCCGAATACCCGAAGGAGCGCCCGCTGCGCGTCGAGGATGTCGCCGCAACCATCTACAGAGCGCTGGGCATTGACTATGAGAAAGAGTATATCTCACCGGAAGACCGCCCCATCAAGATCAACTACGACGGCAGCCCCATCAAAGAGCTGGTCTGAACCACTACTGTGCGGCAGGAACAGGACACTCCCGGTGCCATGTTCCTGCCGTC
>JANWZQ010000080.1 GCA_025054835.1 Chthonomonadaceae bacterium | reverse complement strand
GGCCAGGATCACATCGGGCGCAATCGCGTTCTGATCGCTGTTGGTGCCCAGCGCATAGATCGGCCGGCCGGGACGGCTGCGCTCCTTCACCGCATCATAAACACCCACCGCGCCGGCGTCCACATCCTGCAGGATCACATCGGCTCCCTGATCAATCAACGCCAGCGTCTGCTGCTTCGCCTTCCCCACATCGTCCCAGCTCCCGGTGTACACCGGGGGCACCACGGTGATATCCGGACGAACCGCCTTCGCGCCCGCCTCAAACGCCGTGAAGATGCTGCGCAACGGCACGATCTCCTGAGCGCCCACCGAGGCGATCTTGCCCGTCTTACTCATCCCGGCAGCCAGCATGCCCAGCAGATACGCCCCATCCTCCAGTTGCAGAATGATGGGCGTTGTGTTCTTCCCCACCTTCCGCCCGGAAGAGATCACAAACAGCGTATCGGGAAACTCACTCTCGATTTTCAGCGCCATGTCCTCGAATTCCGCGCCGTGCGCGAAAACGATCCGATAGCGCTTGCTGGCAAAGGCGCGCAGGTTCTCCTCCTGCTCACCCGGCGTCCTGGCCTCCACATGACTGGTCTCCGCCTTCAGCTCCGACCGGATCGCCTCCAGACCCCGGAAGGCGCTGGCATTCCACCCCGCATCGCTCACCGGCCCGGGAGTCACCAGAGCCACTTTGAGACTGGCCGGGGGCGCGGACTTGTCAGACGTGCCGCCTGCGGTTCCCCCGCCGCTCTCCGGCGTGCGCCCGCAACCGGAGAGCCACAGAGCACTCAGAGCCAGCCCGATGACAACATCACGGGTACAGGCAAAAAAGGGCCTGAAAAAGCACACTCCGTCTGTCCTCCTCTGCAATGCGACCGGAAATACACAGGACTTATACGCCGCACCCCCGGTCATCTACTGCGTTGTGTTGCACCATTTGCGCGCCCGTGACGCAGATTTCTCCCGCACACAACCCGATCGCGTACAGGCAACCGGAGACGCGGAGCAATGCCCGCTAGAATTCGGCGTACCCCGGAGTGCGCGGGAACGGGATCACATCCCGGATGTTCTTCATCCCGGTCAGATACATCAACATCCGCTCAAGGCCCAGACCGAATCCGGCATGCGGCGCGCTCCCGTACTTGCGCAGCTCCAGGTACCACCAGTAGGCCCGCTCATCCAGCCCCTGCTGACGGATCTTGTCCCGCAACACATCGTAACGCTCCTCGCGCTGGCTCCCCCCGATGATCTCACCGATACGCGGCGCCAGCACATCCATGGCACGGACCGTGCGGCCATCGTCATTGAGCCGCATGTAGAACGCCTTGATCTCCCGCGGGTAATCCGTCACGATCACCGGCCTCCGGAAAGTCTCCTCCGTCAGGTAACGCTCATGCTCGCTCTGCAGATCCGCGCCCCAGTAGACCGGGAACTCCCACGTGCGCGGCGCCTTCTCCAGCAGAGAGATCGCCTCCGTGTAGGTGATGTGCGCGAAATCGCTGGTGGCAACATGCTCCAGCGTCTGCAGCACCGTGTCATCAATGCGCTTGTTGAAGAACTCCAGATCCGGCAGGCAGTGCTCCATCACGTACTGAATGATGTACTTGAGAAACTCCTCGGCCAGCCGCATGTTGCCCGCCAGATCACAGAAAGCCATCTCCGGCTCGATCATCCAGAACTCGGCCAGATGGCGGGGCGTGTTCGAATTCTCCGCGCGGAATGTGGGGCCGAAGGTGTACACGTTGGCAAAAGCCAGCGCGAAAATCTCTGCCTCCAGCTGCCCGCTCACCGTCAGATGGGCCGGCTTGCCAAAAAAGTCCTGCGAGAAATCGACCTGCCCCGCCTGCGGCCCCTGCGCGATCCGGGGCAGGTTCATCAGATCCAGCGTGGTGACGCCGAACATCGCCCCTGCACCCTCCGCATCGGACGTGGTGATGATGGGCGTGTGCACGTACAGAAATCCCCGCTCCTGAAAGAACCGGTGAATGGCGAACGACAGGGCATTGCGCACACGAAAGACCGCCCCGAAGGTGTTGGAGCGCACCCGCAGGTGAGCGATCTCCCGCAGGAACTCCATGGTGTGCCCCTTCTTCTGCAGGGGATACGTGGCCGGATCGGCCTCGCCGAAGATATGGATCGCCCGGGCCCGCAGCTCCACGGCCTGTCCTGCGGCCGGGCTCTCCACCAGATCCCCCTCCACCCGGATGCAGGCGCCCGTGGTCACCTGCTTCAGGACGGCCTCCGCAAGCGTTCCCGCCTCGATCACAACCTGCAGATCCTGAAAGCAGGATCCGTCATTCAGCTGCACAAAATGCACGCCCTTGCTATCGCGCCGGGTCTTGACCCAGCCGTGCGCCGTAACGGCTGTGCCGGGCGCCTGACGCAGAATATCCTTGATGTACCTGCCGGGTTCCAGCATGTTCGTGCCGTCTCTCCCCTGTGTGAAATGCGGTGATCGCCCTCATTGTACCGCACGACTACCGGCCGTGAGACTGCAGGCCCGCCATCAGAACGCAGGCCCACCCGACCAGAAAGCAGAGGCCACCCAGAGGCGCAACCGCGCCCCACCCGCGCGCGCCGGTCACCGACAGCAGGTAGAGGCTCCCGGAGAAGAGGACGATCCCTGCCAGAAACAGCCCGGCGCTCGCCCGCAGAAGGGCCCCCTCACGCAGGCGATCCAGCAGCAGCGCGACCAGCAGGATCGCGAGCGCGTGCGCCATATGGTACTGCACACCGGTCTGAAATGTGGCCGTGGTGCGATGCGCCTCCAGAGTGGCGCGCAACCCGTGCGCCCCGAACGCCCCGATGGCCACCGCCAGAAAACCGAGCAACCCGCCCAGAGCAACAAAAAGGCCCATGGAATTACCCCTTGACCGCGCCTGCCGTCAGACCCGCGACAAATTCCCGCTGCAGCATCAGGAACAGCGCCACAACCGGCAGGACGCTCAGCAACGTTCCCGCCATGAGCATACCATACTGCTGCTGGTAGAGTCCCACCATCTGATTGAGCCCGATCGGGAGCGTGAACCGCTCGCTGCTGTGCAGGATGATCTGGGGCCAGAGGAAGTTGTTCCAGTTGCTCATGAAGCTGATCAGACAGAATGCGCCGATCATCGGGCGCGACACGGGGATCACGATATCCCGGTAGAGCTGGAACTCGGAGCAACCATCAATGCGCGCGGCATGCAGCAGCTCATCGGGCACCTGCAGCATCGACTGCCGGAACAGAAAGATGCCAAACACATTGACCGCGCCGGGCACGATCAACCCCGCGTAGCGATCCACCAGCCCCAGCCGGTAGATCAACTCGTACAGAGGGGCCATCACCACCTGACCGGGGATCAACAGCGTGGAAAGCATCAGAACCATCAGCGCCTTCTTGCCCGGGAACGTGTACTTGGCCAGCGCAAAGCCCGCAAGGGAGGAGAAGAACAGCTGGATCAGCACAACCGTGCAGGAGAGGAACAGACTGTTCATGGTGTAGCGCACGAAGGGCACTCTCGTGAACAGCTCCGTGAAATTGTACAGCGTCAGGCGAGGCGCAAAGAACGTGTAAGAAAAAAGGTCATCGGGGCCCTTGGTCGTCGCGGCAACCAGCCAGACCATGGGGACCAGCGTGAGGCCGGCCCCCACCAGAAGCAACCCGTACACACATCCCCGCACAAGGCGTACGCCCACGGGCACACGCATGATCAGCTCTCCCCTTTCCACGCGCCGGTCACGCGCATCTGCAGCAGACTGATCATCAGCACGCCCAGCGCCAGCGTCCAGCCGATCGCCGAGGCGTAGCCCAGATCCCCGGTCACAAAGCCCGTCTCATACAGGTACATCACGATGGTCAACCCCGCCTTGTCCGGCCCGGAGGAGTTGTTCAGCATGATGTAGGGCAGCTCGAACAGCTGGAACGACCCGATGGTGCTGGTGACCAGCACGAACACTGCGACGGGGCGGATGGACGGGAGGGTGACATGCAGGAACTGCTGCCACCCGCTGGCCCCATCGACCCGGGCCGCCTCGTACAGCTCCAGATCGACCGCCTGCAGGGCGGCCAGAAAGTAGATCATGTGGAACCCCACATACATCCAGAGCGCCGTGAGCACCAGAGCGGGCATCACCAGCGCGGGATTGGAGAGCCACTTCGTGTCCAGTGGCACGCCGAACAGAAAATGCAGCATCCGGTTCAGCAGGCCGTACTGCGGTATGAACAGAACAGAAAACAGCACCCCGACGAAAACCTGCCCGACCAGATGCGGGGAGAAGAAGGCGAGGCGCAACCATTCCCGCCCTCGCACCCACCGCTGGTGCAGCAGCAGCGCCAGTCCCAGACTGAGGGGCAGCTGGAGAAACACGGAGTACAGGGTGAAAACCGTGGTGTTCCAGACCGCCCGGTGGA
>JANWZQ010000059.1 GCA_025054835.1 Chthonomonadaceae bacterium | reverse complement strand
AGTGACCGCTGCAGAGCATGACCCGGAACAGGGTTACATTCCTGCGTACACAGTGGAGCGTGAGGTTCTGTGTCGTTCTATTCGCGATAAGCTGACGGCCCGCGGGATCGGCGCGAACATGGCGGTACGGAAGCAGGCGGTGCGCGCCATCGGGGGGTTTGACCCGGAACTCGGGCCGGGAGGTCGGTTTCGTGCATGCGTGGACGGAGATATCACTGTACGCGCTCTGCTGGCGGGTTACCACACGTATGAGACTCCGCGGAGCACGGTACTGCATCACGGTTTTCGGACATCGCAACAGGGGCGCCGGTCGACGCACAGTGCCTTCTACGGTATCGGGGCGGCGTATGTGAAACCGCTCCGGTGCGGGCGCTGTGAGGTGCTTGCGCTGCTGTTGTACGAGTTCTGGCACTACGCGCTCAAGCCCAGTCTGGTTGCCACGTTGCGTCTACGCCGGCCTACTCACTGGCAACGGGTTGCCTCGATGCTCCTGGGTGTGGTTCATGGGTGGCGGACCCCCGTCGATTGTGCCTCACTGCGTTATCGTCCAGAAGGGAAAGTCTGAATGGAAGTGCCGATCCTGTGTTTGTCTGACTTTCAGCAGATCCTGGACGCCATGGCGCCTCAGCTGGGCCGTTACGACTGGATGTGGCCTCTATTGCGCTGGCGCGCGCGTCAGACCGGGTGGCCCCCGCGTGTGCTCTATCCCCTGTTCCGGCGCTTTTGCAATCCGCAGCGCCCGTACTTTGTGGGCCGGACGACTGACGGCACGCGCATCCTCGGGGACTACCGGGACCGTTATTGCGTGGATCAGATGGTGATGCCTGCTGCGCCGGATCCGGTGGTGGAGTTGCTGATCCGGAGAGTGCAGGCGCGCCCCGGGATCATCCTGGATGTGGGCGCGAACATGGGCATGCTGACGGTCGCTCTGGCCCGCAGAATGCCGGATCGGCAGATCCTGGCCTTTGAACCTGTGGCAGAGACGGCGCGGCGTGCGGCGGCGACCTTTGCGCTTAACCAGTTGTGCCACGTTGGCCTGATGATTGCGGCGGTCGGGGCACAGGATGGGGAGTTGACTTTTTACACAGCTCCCGGGCACTCCGACTACGCCTCTGCACACCCTACCGAGACTCCTCTGGAAATCCACTGGGTGGAGAGCCGGGTGCCCTGCGTGACTCTGGATACCCTGATGCGGACAGGTGTGTTTGCGCAGGTCGGGGCGATCAAGATCGATGTGGAAGGGCATGAGATGGACGTGCTGCGGGGGGCGCAGGAACTGATACGCCAGTACCAACCCGATATTCTCTTCGAGTACAATTACCGCATTGCTCCCCGGATCGGGTGGAGGCCTGAGGACGCAGGGGCCTTCCTGGTGGAGCTGGCACCGTACACGCTGCACCGGATCCACGCGGATGGGAGCACGGAGTCCTTCCGACCGCCGGATCATGAGGTTGGTATTGTGAACCTGCTGGCGCACGTCTGAACCCTGGAAGAGTGCGCCGGTGCCCGATCGTTCCTGCGCGGGGGTGGCTACCCTTCCGTGATACGTTGTTCGTGCCTGCGTCCGTGAAGCACAGAACGAAACCTCCGGGAATTTTCCGCTGTCAAGTCATTACCACGTGTCCGCGGTACGCGGTGCGAGGCGTCGCTCTCCGGCAGCGCAGGACGCATCATGCTGCTGTCTCTCCGGTATTGCTATGAGGCTGGCGCGTCTGCCATGCTGTGAGGGTGATCCCTTTTATCTTTCACGGTGCTTCAAGGAATTCATGAGGATGGATCCCCGGGGTGTTCCGGATACCGGGCTGGAAGGGACGCTGCAACGCCGTCTGGAGATGCGCGAGCGTCAGCTGGAAGCCCTGCATCGTATCAGCACAGCACTGTTCTCCAGAAGTGGTCTGGATCAGGTGCTGGCAGAGACTCTGCGGGTCTTGCTGGAGACAGTGGACGCTGCAGCGGGTTCGCTGTTGCTCTACGACCCGGAACGTCGCAGGCTTGTCTTTCGTCATGTGGTGGGTAACTCTCTGTTGATCGGTCAGGAAATCGACCCGGAGCAGGACCATACGGGCAAGGCCGCGGAGGTGTTTCGTACAGGGCGCTCCATTCTGACGCAGGATACCCGCAGGGACACGTACAACGCCACCTACGACCGGATGACTGGATTCGAGACCCGTTCCATCCTGACAGTGGCGTTAAAGAATGTTGATGGAACGCCTATTGGCGTGCTGCAGGCGCTCAACAAGCGCAGTGGCGCTTTCACCGAGGAGGATCAGGAGATCCTGGAGCTTGCCAGCGGACAGGCGGCCCTGTTCATTGTCAACGCACGGCTGGCGCAGGAGGCGCAACTGGCAGCCGTGGCCCGGGCCGTGGGCGATCTGAGTCATGACATCAAGAACGCGCTCACCCCGGTTGAGACTGCTGTGGAGACACTGATCGAGACTTTCATCGAACCAATGTTTCATGATCTGGATCGACTCTCCGCGCAGTGGCGCGCGACGCATCCGGAGCTGGTGGCGCAGATGGAAGCTGCTGTGAGCCTCACACGCGAAGAGTATCCCTACACGCGCACCGCGGTGCGGGAGGGTTGTGAGGATATTCGGGAGCTGGTGAGCGAGATCGCAGATTACATCAAGGGCACCCAGGCGGTTCACATGGAGGTCGGTCACGCAGGGGACGTGATCCGGGATCGTCTGCGTCGCCTGGAGATCGTGGCGCGTAATCGCAGGGTGCAACTGCATCTGGAGGGACTGGAGAACGTGCCTCCGTTTCCCTTTGACCGCCGGTTACTGGGGCGGGCCATCTACAATCTGGTCAACAATGCGCTGGGCGCGATCGATGCCGCGGTGCGGAAGGGCACACTGGAGTTGCGCCCGCGATACAACATCTGGATACGCGTGCACGCCTGTACGGAAGGCACCTTTCCAGAAGGAAACTATTGCCACATCGACGTGGAGGACGACGGCCCCGGCATTCCTGCCCATGTCAAGGAGTCGTTGTTTACGCCCAACACCATCAGTACGACGCCGGGGGGCACTGGCATTGGCACACGCTTTGTCCGGGACGTTGCAGACCGGCACGGTGGCCTGGTGGGCGTAGAGAGTGAGTACGGGCGTGGCGCCCGTTTCTGGATCCGTCTGCCGCTCACGCAGCCACAGATACCTCTGCCAGGCAGGGACAGTAGCGCGGACACCGCAGCAGCGGCCACGACAGATCGCGCCACAGGGCAGTGAATGACCGGGGCCGTGGTGTGATGTTCCAGTTGCGTTTCCATGGGGACGGTTTCGTTATCGTTTCACCGTATGAGGCGCATGTGTTGATCAGGCCCGATCCGGAGTAGCGATGCGTTTTGGTGTATGTACGGGAATTGCGCATGCGCACGTGCTGGCGCAGGCAGGATATGATTACATCGAACTCTCCGTTGCCGGGGATCTGATGCCGGAGGCAGGCGAGCTGGAGTGGCGCGCGCGGCGGCGGGTTATTGAGGCGATGCCCCTGCGCCCGGAGACGTTCAACTCGTTCGTGCGCACGGCCCGGATCATCGGCCCGGAGGCGGACTTTGCTTTCCTGCGGCACTACGTCGATACGGCTCTGACGCGCGCCGCGCAGGTCGGCGGGCATGTGATTGTGTTCGGGAGCGGCGGTGCCCGTTCTATACCGGAGGGTTTTCCGCGCGCGGAGGCCGAGCGCCAGATGACCGATTTCCTGCATCTCTGTGCGGACGCTTCGGACCGCACGGGAGTGATTGTTGCTATCGAGCCTCTGTGGCGTGCCGAGTGTAATTTTATTCACTGCGTGCGCGAGGGCGCGGAGTGGGTGCGCCGGATCGGGCGTGCTGGCGTGCGGTGTCTGGCTGATACCTTCCACATGGAACAGGAGAACGAACCACTCTCCGTACTTCTGGAGTGCGCCGACGTGCTGGCGCATGTGCACACTGCGGACACGGATCGCCTGGCTCCCGGCACGGGCCATTACGATCACAGCACGCTCTTCCGAACGTTGCTGGCTGCCCGGTATGACCGGCGCCTCTCCATCGAGTGCCACTGGCGCAACCTTCCCGAGGAGGCTGGCCCGGCGCTGGATCACCTGCGTCAGGCCTGCGCTGCCGCACGCGCCCTGTCCTGAAACGGGGTCGGACAGGCTCCAAGGTATAATGGCGTGTACCGATTCGCGTGCAGAGATCAGGAGACGCCGTATGGCCTACAATCCGCACAATCCTCTCATCGTGCAGTCGGATCGCACGGTTATGCTTGAGGTCGACAATCCGCTCTACGAGGAGTGTCGCGACCAGCTGGCGGCCTTCTGCGAGCTCATTAAAAGCCCGGAGCACATTCACACCTACCGGATTACCCCGCTCTCGCTCTGGAATGCCCGTGCTGCTGGCATGACAGCCGAGGATATGCTGCAGGTGCTGCAACGGTACAGCAAGTACGAGGTTCCCGGCAACATTCTACATGACATCCGGGACTATGTTGGGCGCTACGGCCGTTTGAAGCTGCTCAAGCGGGATGGGATGCTGCTTCTGCAAGCGGACGACAACCTGCTGATGACCGAGATCCGGCACACGAAGGCGGTGCAGAAGTACCTGCTGCGCAGCGTTGATGCCCGCACCGTCGAGGTTCCGTTGCTGGAGCGCGGACGCCTGAAGCAGGCGTTGCTCAAGCTGGGCTTTCCGGTGGAGGATCTGGCGGGCTATGTTGATGGCGAGCCCCTGTCGTTCTGCCTGCGTGAGGTGACCCGGTCGGGTAAGCCCTTCCTGCCCCGCCCGTATCAGGAGGAAGCGGCTGACGCTTTCTGGGCGAGTGGTTCGGCATCGGGAGGCAGCGGCGTGCTGGTGCTACCCTGTGGCGCGGGCAAGACCATCATCGGGATGCAGGTAATGGCCCGTGCGCAGATGCAGACGCTGATCATCTGTACCGGCATCACTGCGGCCCGGCAGTGGAAAGAGGAGTTGCTGGACAAGACCACACTCACCGAGGACCTGATCGGTGAGTTCAGTGGCGAACGCAAAGAGATCCGACCGGTCACGATCGCTACCTATCAGGTGCTGACCACCCGTCGCGATCCGAAGAAGGCGCGCCATCGGAAAGGACAGGAGGAGATGGCGCTGGAGTGGGAGGAAGAGGATGCCCCGGCGGAGGTCCTGGACGGCTATCTCAATCTGGATCTGTTCAACCGGCAGAACTGGGGCCTGATCATCTACGATGAAGTACACCTGCTGCCAGCGCCCGTCTTCCGCATCACAGCGGAGATACAGGCCAAGCGGCGGCTCGGCCTGACGGCCACGCTGGTGCGGGAGGATGGACGGGAGGACGACGTCTTCTCGCTGATCGGGCCCAAGAAGGCGGATGTGCCCTGGAAAGTGCTGGAGAAGCAGGGCTGGATTGCCACGGCTCTGTGCACCGAGATCCGCGTGCCTCTGGATGAGCGCCATCGCCTGGAATATGCTCTGGCGGACCCGCGTGAAAAGTTCCGGCTGGCCTCAATCAACCCGCGTAAGGAAGAGATCATCGCGTTCCTGCTGGATCGTCATCGGGAGGATAACGTGCTGATCATCGGGCAGTATCTGGAGCAACTGGAGGCTCTGGCCCGGCAGTCCGAGGCACCGATCATCACAGGCAAAACCCCGCAGCGAGAGCGAGAGCAGATCTATACCGCGTTTCGCAACGGGGAGATCAAAACCCTGATCGTCTCCAAGGTAGCGAATTTCTCGATTGACCTGCCGGATGCCAACGTGGCGATCCAGATCTCCGGGACGTTTGGCTCGCGACAGGAGGAGGCGCAACGCCTGGGACGGATCCTGCGTCCGAAGTCCGATGGGGGCATGGCGCACTTCTACTCGCTGGTGACCCGGGAGACGCGTGATCAGGAGTTTGCCGCGCACCGTCAGCTGTTTCTGACCGAGCAGGGCTACCGTTATGAGATTATCGATGCCGAGTCGTTGCTGATGCAACTCCCTGACTGGAGCGATGCTTGAAAACCACACGGCACCGGGTTCCTCCCCTCCGCGGGACACTCTGACAGGTGTTCTGGAACGGATCACCTACCACAATGAGGAGAACGGCTACACGGTCGGGCGGCTGGCTGTGGAGGGCGAGCGCGATCTGATCACCGTGGTCGGTTGCTTCTCCAATCCAATTGTGGGCGAGCTGTTGTTTCTGGAGGGCCGCTGGGTTTCGCATCGAGAGTACGGGCGGCAGTTTCAGGTGGAGCGCTATGCCACTCGCCAGCCGGCCACTGCGTTCGCCATCGAGAAGTATCTGGGCAGTGGCCTGATCCGGGGGATCGGCCCGGTGATGGCCCGGCGCATGGTGGAGAAGTTCGGCACGCAGACGCTGGAGGTGATCGAGAGCGCCCCGGAGCGGTTGCTAGAGGTCTACGGCATCGGCAAGAAGAAAGTGGAGCAGATCCAGCGGGCGTGGCACGAGCAGCGCGAGATCCGCAACGTGATGCTGTTCCTGCAGGAGAAAGGGGTCTCCTCTACCTATGCCGTTAAGATCTACAAGACCTACGGCGACCAGTCGTTGCAGGTGGTGGAGGAGAACCCGTATCGTCTGGCGCAGGACATCTGGGGGATCGGGTTCAAGACAGCAGATAAGATCGCGCAGCAGCTGGGAATCGCCCCGGACAGCCCCCGACGTCTGGAGGCCGGCCTGCTCTACACGCTCTCCGAAGCCACGGAATTCGGTCACCTCTATCTCCCCGAACCCCGGTTGCTCAACGCCGCGGCCGATATTCTGGGCGTGGAAGCTCAGAAGCTGCTCCCTGTGCTGGACACGATGGCGGACGCGCAGGCAGTGATCGCCGAGGACCTGCCGGAAGCAGAGATGTTCGGGCGCCCCATGCGCGCGCTCTATCACCCGGCGCTCTACTACACCGAGATCGGGCTGGCCTCGCAGGTCCGGCGGCGACTGGCGCAGGCCCTGCAACGCCCGCTTTCCCACGCAAAGATCGCGGCGTGGCTCGATCGTCAGGAGCAGGAGCAGGGGGTCCGCCTCTCCGAGGAGCAACGTCTGGCTGTGCAGATGGCTCTGGAGAGCCGGGTGTTCGTGCTCACCGGAGGTCCGGGAACCGGCAAAACGACGGTCACCAACACCATTGCGCGGGCCTTCGACGCGCAGAAGAAGCGCATTCTGCTGGTCTCCCCGACCGGGCGCGCGGCCAAACGTCTCTCCGAGGTGACCGGGCGCGATGCGCAGACCATTCACCGCTTGCTGAAATTTGATCCGGCCACGCACCAGTTCGCTTACAACGACACCAATCCCCTGCCCTGCGACGTGCTGATCGCCGATGAAGTGTCGATGCTCGATGCGGTGCTGGCGCATAATCTGCTCAAGGCGTTGCCGGAGAACGCGCAGATTGTGCTGGTCGGGGACTGTGATCAGCTGCCCTCTGTCGGGGCAGGCAACGTGCTGGGCGACCTGCTGGAGTCGGGCGTGGTTCCCTCTGTGCGTTTGACGCAGGTGTTCCGACAGGCGCAGCAGAGCTTGATTGTCACCAACGCACACCGCATTCGGACGGGCGAGATGCCCCGACTGGTGCCGCCGCAGGAGCGCGCCGGGGAGAACTGCCTCTGGATCGAGGTAGAGGATAGTGAGGAGGCAGCCCGGCAGGTCGTCAAGCTGGCGCGGAAGTCCCTGCCGGCGCTCGGTTTTCGTACGGATGACATTCAGGTGCTCTCTCCGATGCACCGGGGCACTGTCGGGGTCGGGCATCTGAACGAGCTGCTACAGGATGCGTTGAACCCGGCAGATCCCTCCGGACGTGCGCCGGAACTGGTCCGTGGATCCCGCCGTTTCCGGATCGGCGACCGGGTGATCCAGCTGGTGAACAATTATGACCGGAACGTGTTCAACGGGGATGTCGGCACCATTGTGGAGATCCGCCCGGAGTCTCAGATCCTGCGTGTGCGGTTTCCCGAGGGGATTGTGGACTACGACTTTGCCGACTACGATGAGTTGCAGCTGGCCTATGCCATCAGCGTGCACAAGGCGCAGGGGTCGGAGTACCCGGCCGTGATCCTGGTGATGCACTCGAGCCAGTACCTGATGCTCCAGCGCAACCTGCTCTACACGGGATTAACCCGTGCCCGCAAGCTCTGTATTCTGGTAGGCGACCGACGTGCCATTGCCCGGGCCGTACACAACAACAAGACGACCCGGCGCTTCACCCGGCTCGTCGAGCGCCTGCGCGACGGGAGTGCTGCAGAACGCCTCCCTCCGGATCGGCTCTTCTGAGTGTTCGATGGCGCCACGAACTATTCCTGAGCGAACCGGGGTCTGCGCTTTTCCAGAAAGGCGCGGATCCCTTCCTGCCCTTCCGGGCTGACACGCAGGGTGGCGATGCATGCGGTGGTCAGCGTGCTGGCCTGTTCGGGCGTGAGTCCAGTGATCTCACGCAGCAGCCGCTTGACCGCTGCGACCGCTCCGGGCCCGGCCTGCAGGACTGCCTTCACCCGGCTCAGAACGGCAGCGTCCATATCTGTGATCGGTACCACCTGTTGCACCAGGCCGGCGCGCCACGCGTCCCCGGCACGGAACCGCTCTCCTGTCACGAACCATGCCCGGGCCACACCAGCACCGACTTTTTGCAGCACATAGGGCGCGATCACCGCAGGCGCGATGCCCAGCCGCACTTCACTGAACGCGAACACGGTTTCTTCGGAGGCGATGGCGATATCGGCTACAGCTACCAGCCCTGCGCCCCCTCCGATCGCTGCGCCGTGCACCCGCGCGATTGTCACGGCCGGGCAGGTGGCGATGGTGGCGAACATGCGTTCCAGTTCCGCGGCATCTTCCAGGTTCTGCGCATGCGAGTAGTCTGCGACGCGCCGCATCCAGTTCAGGTCTGCACCGGCGCAGAACGACGCGCCCGCGCCCTGTAGCACCACAACGCGCACGTCCTCCTGCGCGCCCAGCCTCGCGAACGCGTCGGTCAGCTCCGCGATGAGCACCTCATCGAAAGCGTTGTGCACTTCCGGGCGATTCAGGGTGATTTGAACCAACGGTCCCTGTTGCTCCACATGCAGGGTTGCGTACTCCACCGGAGGTCTCCTGTCAGGAGTCACACGCGTGGTAGTTGCCACGGGTCGCGTCGCGGGTAGTCCATCCAGCTGTTCGCTTCCCGATCGTTCACGAACTGCCAGCGCTTCGGGTCCCACTGCATGCGGCGCCGATACCGGTAGGCCAGATTTCCCAGCTGCGTGATGGCCGCTGCGCGGGCGCCGATCTCCACGTCGCAGATGGGGCGTTCGCGGGTGCGGATGCAGTCGAGCCAGTTGCGATGATGCCCCGGCGAGCGGAACAGTTGCACGTCATTCGGTCCGGGTGGTTCTTTGAGCAGTTCTGGCGGATCCGTTTCCAGCACGCCACGGTCGATGTGCAATTTTCCGCGCGTCCCGTAGAACACGCATCCTCCCGGTCCTCCGTGAACCATCTCGACCCCGTTCGCGTAGCGGAAGCGGACTCCACTCTCCGCTCCCGGGTCGTCGGGAGGCAGGATCTCGGTGGGTCCGGAGGTATCCATGTCCAGCGCCCACTGCGCGATGTCGTAGTGGTGCGCGCCCATGTCGGCGTGCGCGCCTCCGGCGTACTCCTGGTAGTTGCGCCATGCGGGGAAGTGATTGTGGATGCCCCGTGGGCTGAGCTCCGAGTGGTAGGGCCGCATGGGTGCCGGGCCGAGCCAGAGGTTCCAGTCCAGTCCCGGCTCCACGGGTTCCCCGGGCAGATCACACGGGCGTGGCGGTCCCCCTACTCCGACGGTCACCCTCTGGACTTTTCCGATGCGGCCACTGCGGATCCACTCGCAGGCCTCCCGGAAGTTGCCGAAGACGTTGGATCGTTGCTGGCTTCCGGTCTGGACCACGCGTCGGTACTTCCGTGCGGCCTCGATGCAGCGCTTGCCCTCTGCGAGCGTCAGGGTCAGGGGCTTTTCGCAGTAGACGTCTTTCCCCGCCTTACAGGCCTCGATGAGCGGGAGCGCGTGCCAGTGATCCGGGGTGGCGATCAGCACGGCGTCGATGTCCCTGCGGGCCAGCAGTTCCCGGAAGTCGTTGTAGGCGTCGCAGTGCTTCGTGGCGCGATCGGTGCTGGCATAGGCCTGTTCCACGATCTGCTTCGCCCGGTTGCGCCGGTTGGTGTCCACATCGCACACGGCCAGCACCTGTACGTCTCTGGCCCCGAGCAGTTCTGGCAGATGGTAGTCGAATGCGATCTTGCCACACCCGATCACGCCAACAGTGATCCGGTCGCCCGGGCCGACGTGCCCCGTTCCTCCCAGCACGGATCGGGGCACCATTATCGGGGCCGTTGCAGCAACCCCCAGCCCTTGCAGGAACTGCCTGCGCGACAGCGCACGTTTCGCTCGCATCGCATACCTCCTTATGTGACAGGCGTAGTACGAAACCGACACCCCTCTCCGGTTCGCTGTCACATCGTGCGATTCCTTGTGAGCAGGGCATCCAGAGCATCCATAGTGGAATGTGCCCCGCCTGATTGGAAGCCCGTTGCGCCACCATTCTCCCCCCGGCTCCTGCGATCAAACCGGCTTTTTCAATCAGAAAAAACTTTCAAAAAAGTCTCAAGAAAGTCTTTCTGCTACCTACAATCAAGCACCGTACTGTGAGTCCTGACAGGCATCGACTCTGCCGTGATGCGGTCCCTTCCTGATGAGGAGCCAAAGGATCTCAGAGGATTACTCTTCTGGTTTGCACAACAGGAGGATACAGGATCATGCAGTCTCTCACGGCACGCTATGGCATCAGTGACAGCACCCTGCAGAGCCGCCAGCAGTTCATCGGCCTGCAACCAGAGCACATCCGGGCTCTGGCACGTCTCCATCCCTGGGCGCAACGCACCGCGCCCCGGATCGCTCGCGAACTCTACGACCATCAGTTCCACTTCCCCAATACCCTGCAGTTCTTCCAGAAGCAGACCCAGCGTCTCAATCTCTCTCTGGACGCTCTTCGACAGGTTCTGGAACAGAAACAGGCCGAGTATCTGGTGCAGATCTTCGAGGAAGCTCGCAACGGGGGACGTTTCGGAACCGACTATTTCGAACGGCGTCTGCGCGTCGGGCAGGTCCACAACCAGATTGATCTGCCCCTGAAGTGGTATCTGGGCACCTATGCACTCTACCTGCGCCTGTGTCGTAAGCACCTGTGGCGCAGTCAGTGGTTGCGGCCGCGCCTGTGCCAGCTGGGCATGGAGGCGCTGGAAACCGTGTTCAACTACGACATGCAGGCGGTCACGGATGCGTTTGTGCTGGATATGATGGAGTCGGCAGGGTTCGACCTGCGTGGTGTGGTGGTGGAGGCGGGGCGAGATCTGTCGGACTATGTGGGACAGATCAAACTGTCGTTCGCACAGGAGACCCAGAAGATCGCCGACGCGCTTGCCAACGGTGACCTTACCGTACAGATCACGCCTACTTCTGAAAAGGATATGATCCGTAAAGGATTGAAGCAGTGCGTGGATCAGGTCCGCCAGCTGGTGGAACGCTTGCAGGTCAGTGGTCGCGAGTTGCAGGGCAGTGCATCCCAGATCGCAGAAATCATTCAGGGAGTGTCCGGTGCTATGAACCAGTCTGCGACGACGAGTCAGGAGATGGCACGTGGCAGCGAACAACAAGCACAGGCCGCCACCGAAGCCGCACAGGCCATGGAACACCTGCGCACCGCCGTCACCCGCGTCCAGCAAGGCACCCAGCAACAACAACAGGCC
>JANWZQ010000050.1 GCA_025054835.1 Chthonomonadaceae bacterium | reverse complement strand
GGCCTGTTGTTGTTGCTGGGTGCCTTGCTGGACGCGGGTGACGGCGGTGCGCAGGTGTTCCATGGCCTGTGCGGCTTCGGTGGCGGCCTGTGCTTGTTGTTCGCTGCCACGTGCCATCTCCTGACTCGTCGTCGCAGACTGTTCCGCAGACTGTGCGACTTCCTGAATGGAGCGCGCGATGCTGGTGGACACGCCGTCGGCCTTCTCACAGGAGACAGAGAGCGCCTGCGCGGAAGCGAGTACCTGTCCTGCACTCTCGGCGACGGTGGTGATCAGCTGGCTCAGGGAATGCCGTGCCTGATTGTAGGAGGCAACACTGGATTGGGCCCTTTCCAGAGCACGGTTGAAGATCTCACTCAGCTTTCCGGTTTCGTCCCGGGAAGTGACAGGCAACGGCTGGGTTTTGGGAACTACCGGGAAGGTGAAGTCCCCGGCAGCAAGAGCTTTCAGGCCATCCTGCAGTCCGGTCAGGCAGACGTTGGCCAGGCTTTCCATGCGTTGCACCAGCAGTTGCAACGGTCGGGTGATCTGACGCGCGATGAGGAACCCGGCGCCAAGTCCGATGGCGACTACGAGCAACGACAGCACGATCAGATTGCGGCGTGTGGCTGTGAAGATGGCCTCGCTCTCCTGCAGGGCGTTCTTGCCCTGAGTGATCTTGAACGCGGTGAACTCGTCAAACTCCCGACCCATGGCCTCGGCAAAAGGGCGTCCGGATTTGAGGACATCTGCTGCCTGTTCCACCTTTCCCTGTCGGGCAAGATCCATAGCGGTTTGATTGGAGCGGTACAGAGGTTGCCAGTTCTCTTCCAGTGTGCGGACAGCGGCGCGTCCCCGGTCAGTGAACACAAGGCTGCGTAGTTCTGCGAGGTACTTCTCGAAGTTCTCTCTGTACGTGCTGGCATCCTGTTCGGCCTTTTCACGTTGTGTGGCTTTTTCAGCTAGCAGCACGTCTCGTGTGGCAATTCGATATTGGAGCAGATTGGTCTCCGCGTCTGCCAGTGCCCGGTTGACCAGCAGTTGCTCCCGGTACTGTTTGGCAACGTTGGCGTTGATCTGCGCCATGCCATGGAAGGACTGCACGGTAATGCAGAGGCTCAGAACAGCGCAGAGACCAAAGCCAAACAGCAGTTTGTGCGCGATTTTCAGGTCAGCAAACCAGCGCATAAGCATCTCCTTGGTTCCGAAAGGTTCTGTAATGAACAGGGATACAACGGTCCAGAACACGGCTCCATCCTGAGGGCCTGTGTAGCATGGCATCGGGGGATATTATTGGTCAGAGATGTGTGCGGTCTTAAGAACAATAGGCGCGCCGCGTGGTTGCAAAGCAGAAGTCGGGAGGAATCCTGAGAGCACGGACCGTACCGGAAAGTACCGTGGTGTGCTGACAGGCGTTGCGCGAATGCACCTGTGGAAGGAGGGAGAGATCCATGAGCCAGTTGTTCATGCGGCGCCGTGATCTGAAAGACCTGCCCGACCTGCCGCTGCCAGCCGGCTATGTGCTGCGAGAATACCGGGAGGCGGATCGAGAGGGAGTGGCTGCGTTGATGCAGGCGGCTTTTGAGGATGCGACGTGGACACCCGAACGGGTACAGAAGGATCTGCGAGACGATCCCACGGTGGTGAAGACTTTCGTGATAGAGAGAGACGGGGTGATCGTGGCCACAGCCTCGGCCCGTTTGCTGCCGGAGACTTACCCCGGATCAGGCTACGTGCACTGGGTGGCTGCGCACCCGGCGCATGCCGGGCAGAAGCTGGGAGCGATTGTCACCCTCGCGGTGCTGCGGGAGTTCGTAGAACGGGGATGCGCGGATGCCGTGCTGGAGACCGACGACCACCGGCTTGCGGCCATCAAAACCTACCGGAACCTGGGTTTTGAGCCGGAACACCGGCATGAGACCCACCCGGAGCGATGGGCCCGGATCATTGCTGACCTTCTGGCCGCCGCGAACATCTGACCGCGTGTGCCAGAGGCCGCGTCACTCCCGGGAGAACTCAACGAACATGTACTCGCTGGAGTAGTTCGGCGGCTCTTTGGTGATCCAGACGTCGTGGACGTGGCTCTCGCGCAGCCCCCCTCCGGTGATGCGCAGGAATCGGGCGCGCTGGCGGAGCTCCTCCAGCGTGTGCGCGCCGAGGTACCCCATCCCGGAACGGATGCCCCCGAGGAGCTGATGGATGGTATCGTGCAGCGCGCCTTTGTAGGGCACGCGACCCTCCACACCCTCCGGCACCACACGGGCCCCGCTGTTCTGCCCGTAGCGATCGCTGGAGCCCTCCAGCATCGCGGCCTCGCTCCCCATACCGCGATAGTCCTTGTAAGCGCGGCCCTGATAGAGGATCACCTCGCCGGGAGCCTCCTGCGTGCCCGCCAGGAGATTGCCGATCATCACGGCCGCTGCTCCGGCCGCCAACGCCTTCACCGCATCGCCACTGAAGCGGATGCCCCCGTCTGCGATGATCGGAACCCCGTGCCGCGCCGCCTCACGTGCGCAGTCCATAATGGCGGTCAGCTGAGGCACGCCGACGCCGCTGACAACGCGCGTGGTGCAGATGCTGCCAGCGCCCAGCCCCACACGGATGCAATCAGCACCGGCCTCAATCAGAGCCCGGGTTGCCTCCGCGGTGGCCGCGTTGCCCGCGATGACGGGCAGGTCCGGGAACTCGCTCTTGACTGCACGGACCGCGTTGAGCACACCGGAGGAATGGCCGTGCGCGGCGTCGATGCAGATGACGTCAACACCGGCTTCCACCAGCAGCGCCGTGCGCCCGATTGGATCGCGCAGAGGGCCAATGGCTGCGCCGCATCGCAGGCGACCCCGGGAGTCC
>JANWZQ010000037.1 GCA_025054835.1 Chthonomonadaceae bacterium | reverse complement strand
CTTCCCGCCTGCGTGAGCTTCTCAACCTGTCCTTTGCGAATCTCAACGTTGAAGTCTGTCGCGGCCTGCAGGTAGACGTCGGCCTCTGCTGCGCCGGCGCGCCGGGCCTCCGCAACGATCTGTACGGCCAGTTCCTCGTAGTTCATGGCTATTGCGCTACTCTCCCACGGTTTCTCCGGGGGTACCCCGGGAGTTCAGAGCGAGGTGCCCCCCACAGTCATTTCACTGACAAGGATCATGGGCATACCGACTCCCACCGGCACTGCCTGTCCGTCCTTGCCACAGGTTCCGATACCCGGATCGATCGCCCAGTTACACCCCACTTTGACCACCCGGGTCAGGTCGTTGGGGCCGTTTCCGATCAACGTGGCGTTACGCACCGGGCGGCCGATCTTTCCATGCTCGATCAGATAGCCCTCGGTGACGTTGAACACGTAGTTCCCGTTGGAGATGTCGACCTGCCCGCCACTGAAATTCTTCGCGTAGAAGCCGCGGGTGACCGACCCGATGATCTCGTCCGGGGTGTACTCGCCCGGCTCCAGAAAGGTATTGGTCATGCGGGGCATGGGAATGCACTGATAGTCCTGCCGGCGCCCGCTTCCCGTGCTGCGCGCGCCCATCAGACGGGCGTTCAGACGATCGTGCATGTAGCCCCGGAGCACACCCTTCTCAATCAGCACTTTGCGTTGTCCGGGCACCCCCTCGTCATCAATGTTAATCGATCCGCGCTTGTTCAGCAAGGTCGCGTCGTCCACCACGGTACAGAGCTCACTGGCGACCTTCTCGCCGATCCGATCCGAGTAAATGGAAGTCCGCTTCCGGTTGAAGTCGGCCTCCAGGCCATGCCCCACGGCCTCATGGAGCCAGACGCCGCCCCAGGCGTTGTCGATCACCACGGGCATGGTGCCCGCCGGCGCTTCCGCGGCGCCCAGTTGCACGATCGCCTGCCGCACCGCCTCGGCTGCGAGACATTCGGGCGGGTTGGCTTCGAAGTACTCCATCCCGATCCGCCCGCCGCCGCCGTAGAACCCCATCTGGGCTTCCTTCCCCTGCACCGCCATCACCACAACCCGGAACAACAGCATCGTCTGCTGGTCGGTGATGAAAAGTCCTTCGGAGTTAGCAACGAGGATCTCCCGGGTGTTGTCGGCATAGCTCACCTGCACCTGTCGCACCCGCGGATCCTGTGCGTGCGCTGCCGCATTGGCGCGCTGCACCAGTTGCACTTTGCCACGCACATCAGCCTCCGAGGGAGCAAAACGGATCGGGTAGTAGTCCGGGGCCGTCTGTCGGGATATCGGTTGCGGTGGCGCCGCATAACCCCCTTCCGCGATGTATGCCGCCACGCGAGCGGCCTCCAGCAGGCTTTCCAGCGAAAGGTCATCGCTGTAGGCGTAGCCCTGCTTCTCGCCGTGGATCACCCGGATGCCAGCCCCCATGGAAATTCGGGTCTCCGCGCCCTGTATTTTGTTCTCTTCCATGGGAATGCGTATGCTCTCCGTGCGCTCTCCATACACCTCGGCAAAGTCGCCTCCACGGGAGAGCGCCGCAGCGATCACACGTTCCGCCGTCTTTTCATCGATCCATTCGGTCAGAGAAACGCTCGTCATTGCTGTATTCCGTTCCTTACCTCGATGTCGCAGGCAGGTGCCGCTGCGTCTCATGCGGCAACCCGGGATGTGCTATGCAGTGAGTATAGCACACCCCGGCATGCAGAGGTTGCTGCCGGACGAAGCAGGGATTTGGTGTTCTGGCAAAGAAACTTCGGTAGCAACGACCTGTCAGCGTGGACGGTTGCCGGAGCGGCAGGTTGCTCCAGAAGGAAAGGAGTTTTTCGATCGGAACATGAGAGGTCTCTGGATCGTTCTACTGGTTCTGTGCGGATTGTTGCCTGTGCCAGGTGCACGGGCGCAGAGTAAAAGCGAGCGCGCCATGGTGCTGGAGGTTGTGCGCGAGTTCGAGAACGCGTACATGAAGAAGCAGAAGCGCCGTATGCTGATGGAGCTCATGGCGCCCACAAAGGATCCGGTGAAGATCCAGCAACGGTACGAATGGTTGCGTGGCCACGGGCCGGGGGATGCACCGAACACCGCCCCCGTTCTTTTTCAGAGCGCCCGGGGTTCTTTTGTGCCCTACCGCTACAACGTGGTCTCGGCAGTCCGACAATCGCCGGCGCAGTGGACTGTCGTGGTCAACGAGGAAGGGACCAGCTTCGACGAGGACGGGCGATACCGTGTGATGCGCCGCCGCCACTTCAAGATCGTGAAAGTGGGCAAGAAGTGGATGGTAGGGGATTACTACCTGCAGCAGAACCCGACCAACTATGGTTTCCCGGTCGATGACATCTGCGACAGGATGCAACCTCTGGGCAAATGATGGCTGCTGAAGAGCCCCCCGCGAACAACCTGCCGGCACTGGATACACTCTGTGCCCACTGGGCGGAAGACCCGGCCCGGTTCCATGGCGCCGTCATTCCCCCGATCTTTCAGAACTCGTTGTTCACTTTCCCCGACTGCGAAACGCGCGATCGTCTCTGGGCAGGACGCACACAGACGGGAGTAGAGGGGGCGGACGCGCTCTTTGAATACACGCGCGTCAGCAACCCGACCACGGCCATCGTGGAGGCCAAAATCGCAGTGCTGGAAAGAGGGGAGCAGGCACGCTGTTTCAGCAGCGGCATGGCGGCTATCTCCGCTGCAGTTCTCTCCTGCGTGCGAACCGGTGACCATGTGATCGCGCCGGAAACGGTCTACGGGCCGACTCGCGTGCTGCTGAGCGAGTACCTGCCACGCTTTCACATAGAGACCACCTATGTCGATGGGCGTGACCCCGAGGACTTTGTGCGTGCCCTGCGCCCGAACACCCGACTGATCTACCTGGAGTCGCCCAGCACCGGTGTGTTCTATCAGCAGGATCTACAGGCCGTTGCCGCACTGGCCCGGTCACAGGGAATAGCGACCATCTGCGACAACTCCTGGGCATCGCCCTGCTTCCAGAATCCGATCCCTCTGGGGATCGATCTGGTGGTGCACTCGGCAACCAAATATCTGGGCGGACACAGCGACGTGATCGCCGGAGTGGTGGTGGGACCTGCGTCCCGTATGGAGGATCTGAGCGCCCGGGAGGGGTGTCTGCTGGGGGCCGTGCTGGACCCGTTCGCCGCATGGTTGCTATTGCGGGGGGTGCGTACCCTGTCGGTGCGCATGGAGCGGCATCAACGGAATGCCCTGCAGGTCGCCACATTCCTGAACGCGCACCCCGCGATCGCCCGCGTGTTCTACCCGGGGCTGCCCGATGCCCCCCAGGCTGCGTTGAGTGCCCGACAACTGCGGGGCTTCAGCAGTCTTTTCAGCGTCGCTCTGCGCGATCCGGGTCAGGCAGCCGCTTACCGCTTCGTGAACCGCCTGCGGTACTTCG
>JANWZQ010000027.1 GCA_025054835.1 Chthonomonadaceae bacterium | reverse complement strand
GCTGCCTACGAGGTGCTGAGTGACGAGAACAAGCGCCAGCAGTATGACCGTTACGGACATGAGGGCGTGAATGGCGAGGTAGATGCCGGAGTCGAGGAAGTCGAGCAGATAGTACAACGCACGCAGACACGGGTACCCGCTTGGGCATTGGAGATCGGTCCACCGGCTCCCGAGGAAGCAAAACAGATAGTACAGCAGGCGCGTACCATTGCCGCGCAGGGAGACTGGCAGACTGCCATCAACCAGCTGGGCTTTGCGTTCCAATACGATGTCAGTTCCGATCTGGTGCTGGACGCGTGTTGCGATCTCCTGGAAAAGGCTTTCCATGCGAACCAGCACGCCGGCACTTCCGCTGAGCTGGAGCTGTTCCGCAGGATCCGGGACTACCGGGATGACCCGGAGGCTTATTACGGGGTTGCCAATCACTTCTTCCAGGTTGGTCAGGCGTTTCTGGCCCATCCGTTCTACGTGCGTGCCCGGCAGTTGAATGGTGCTGCGGAGACTCCGCTGGCGCAGATGCTCGATGTCGAGCATGCCCAGGTCCTGATGGAACTGGGAGAATATCAGCAGGCAGTGGATCTGTTTCAGAAGCTCAATGACCGCTATGGGGGGCTTCCGGTGGAGCTCATCCTGAAGATGGCGGAATGTTACGCATTGCTGCGAGAGGTAGAAGCGGCGGAGGCGTTGCTTGATGTCATCCCGGAAGAAGGATTGGAGCAGTCGCCCGGACTGGCGGAGTGGCACGAGGAGGTGGGTGATCTGATTGCGCGCATACAGGACTTTGCCGACCGCGAGGTGTTGGGGTTGCGCGAGTGGCACTACGTGCAGACCCGGGGCATCCTGCTGGAGACCAATCCTGACGAGAGTGTGCCGGGAGAACGGTTCTTCTTCTTTCAACCCAGCGAAGAAGATGTGGCCTACGTCGTGGGGCTCACAGCGTCCATCCTCGACGAGATGGGCTACACACCGGACCGTATTCTCTACCTGGGAAGTAGCTCGGAACCTCTGGCGCATCTGTTCGCCGAGTGGTGGGGTAGGTCCGAGGAGGACGTCCGGTTCTACCAACCCGGCGACAACACCGACCGACCCGAGCCACTCAGTCTGCTGGTCATGGCCCACTCCTACGACTACGGGGGGTTGATCACCGAGGAAGACCTGCAACGAGTCGGTGATGATCCGCAGGCGATGCACCTGCTGCAGATGCAACGATTGTCGGAACTGGCAGAAGCGCGTGAAGGACTAATCCTGTTCATGCTCGACGTTCGCTGGACCGAGCGACAACCCATCACACCGGATATCGCGGGTTTCCTGACCCAGCAGTGCAACCTGCCATGGGAGCCGCGCCTGCAGGTGGACATGGAGCAGCAGGTGGCGACGCCGGTGCAGGAGACGCGCGACGTGCGCACCATTGTCAGAGATCTTTCCGCACAATTTCCCTCCAGAGAGGAATGCCGGCAGTGGGCAAAAGAGACTCTGGAGGAATATGCCGGTTGTTCCGACCTGATGCTCAATCACCGGGATGGTACGCTCAAACGTAAATCGCTGGTCACGCACTCCCCGGTGAAGAGCCCGCGCTTCGGCTACTGAGCCGACATACTGGAGAACAGGATGAAAGTCCTCGTGTACTCTGCTCTGCGCACGGTGACCCTGGACGATTGGCCCGTGCCCGCCCCCGGTCCGGACGAGGTACTCCTGCGGGTGCGCGCAACCGGTATCTGTGGCTCGGATCTAGCAGGCTTCCTGGGCTACAGTCCGCGCCGTCAACCCGGTCTGGTACTGGGGCATGAGACCGTGGGGATTGTGGAAGCAATGCCCTCCGATGGAGAATGGCCCTTCCAGATCGGGCAGCGCGTGGTAGTTAACCCGTTGATGACCTGCGGGTATTGTGACGCCTGCCTCTCCGGGCGTACCAACCTCTGTGCACACTGGCATTTGATTGGAATGGATCGCCTGCACGGGGCGTTCGCAGAGTACGTGGTCGTGCGCGCCACCAATGTGTTCCCGATACCGGAGGACCTGCCGGATGTGCGCGCAGTGATGATTGAGCCGCTTGCCAACGGTGTGCACCTGTTCACGCTGATCACGGCACGCCCGTTCAGCACGCTGGCCCTGTTCGGCGCAGGAACGCAGGGGTGCCTGCTGCTCTTGCTGGCCCGGATGCTCGGTTACCGGGATATCGCGGTCGTGGATGTCAACCCGGAGCGATTGAAGGTGGCCGCGCAACTCGGTGCCCGGTGGACCATCCATGCCGGGCAGGCGGACCCGGTTGCTGCGATCCACGACTGCTTCGGGGGAAACGGAGCAGACGTAGTGATCGACGCGCACGGGGACACCGCCGTCCGATCGGCCTGTGTGAACGTGGTGCGCAAAGGGGGCGAAGTGCTGCTGCTGGGGCTGCATGAGGTACACAGCAACGTAGATTTTGCGCGCGTGGTGCGCGGTGAAGTCCGTTTGCAAGGCTCGTACGCCTACACCACACAGGACTTCGCTCAGGCCCGGAAACTGGTAGAGAGCGGGAGTGTGGATCTGTCGCCGTGGACAGAGGTTCTGCCGCTGGAGGCAGGGCAGACCGCGTTCGACAGGTTGACTACCGACCCCGGTGCCACAGTGAAGATCGTGCTCACTCCATAAGAGCGCTACCCGGGTGCAGGAGGCCAGGCAGACGACTGATCGAGCGTCTCGCGTACTCTGGCGGCCAGAGCCTGCGGGGTGTAGGGCTTCTGGAGAAACGAGACTCCGGCTTCCAGAACGCCATGATGGACAATCGTGTTGTCTGTATATCCGGAGGTAAAGAGCACCCGGATGCCGGGGCGTGCGGCGGCGAGCGCGTCTGCCAGTTGTCTGCCGCTCATCCCCGGCATGATCACATCGGTTACCAGCAGATGGATCGTGCCGACGTATGCCGAAGCGACCTGCAGCGCCTCAGAGCCGGAGCTGGCCTGCAGAACCGTGTACCCGCGGGTTTGCAGGGAGGCCACGGCGATATGGCGTACATTCGGATCGTCCTCCACCACCAGAACGGTTTCCTCTCCCTGCAACTGCTCCAGAGGGAACAGGAGCCCTGTACTCTGTGAGTGCACGCTCTGTGAGCGAGGCAGGTACACTTTGAATGTTGTTCCAACTCCCGGCTCGCTGTATGCCCAGATGTGCCCGCGGTGCTGCTTGACAATCCCGTAGCAGGTGGCCAATCCCAATCCTGTACCGGCGCCCTTCGGCTTTGTGGTGAAGAACGGCTCGAAGATGTGTTGCAGTGTCTCTGCATCCATACCAACCCCGGTATCGCTCACGGCAAGCATCACGTAATCGCCCGGGGTCACTTCCGGGCGCCGGGTCGCGTACTCTGCGCTCAGGAACACGTTGGCGGTTTCGATCGTGAGCGTTCCGCCTGAAGGCATTGCGTCGCGCGCGTTGACCACCAGATTGATCAGGATCTGTTCGAACTGACCGGGGTCCACATAGACCGGCCAGAGATCCTCTGCGAGGGAAGTGACCACTGTGATGTCCTCACCAATCAACCGGTGGATCAGGGTAAGGACCTGCTGCACCTGATCGTTGACGGAGATCACTTCTGGCGCAATGATCTGCCTGCGCGCAAAGGCCAGCAGCTGACCGGTCAGGCGCGCGGCACGGTCGGTGGCTCTGTGGATGTTCTTCAGGTAATCGCCAGCCTCATGGTCTGGTGGCAGGGCATCGATTGCGAGATGCGTGTACCCGCTGATCGCAGTCAGGAGGTTGTTGAAGTCATGCGCGATGCCTCCTGCCAGCCGGCCGATGCTCTCCATCTTCTGCGCCTGAAGCAACTGCTCCTCGAGACGTCGGCGCTCGGTGATGTCTTCTATCAGATAGAGAAACTGCTTCTCGCCTTCTTCCCCGGTTTGCAGGGTGGCTCCGGTCACCCGGGCCCAGACAATGCGATTGGCATTGCGGTCTACCAGGCGGATCTCCCTGCTGGACTGTGGCAGAGCACCTGACAGCAGTTCCGCGAGGCTTGCCTCCGCCTCTGGAAGGTCTTCAGGGTGCACAAAAGAGAGTGCGTTCTCGGACCCATCGAACGGCCCGAGCATCTGCTCCAGACGGCGGTTGTATTGTCGGACAGCTCCAGAGGGATCGATGACGCATATGCCGAGCGGACTGCTCTCGATGAGGACGCGGAGCCGCTGCTCATTGTGGCGTAGCGCCTCTGCTGTGCGCGCGTGCTCGATTGCGAGCCGCGCCAGATGTGCCGCCTTCTGGAGACGCTCGAGGTCCTCGGGCGCGGGCGCACACCTTTCCGGGTAGTACATGGCAAAGGTGCCCAGCACTGCGCCGTTGCGCGCAAAGATTGGCAGAGACCAGCAGGCGCGCAATCCGTGCCGCAGAGCGAGGTCTCGATAGCCTTCCCAGAGCGGGTCTACCGCGATGTCCTCAACGATTACGGGCTTTCCCAGATAGGCTGCGGTGCCGCAGGATCCCACGCCGGGGCCGATCTCTACTCCATGAATGGCTTCTGTGTACTCGCGGGGCAGGCGGGGTGCGGCTCCGGTCAGCAGACGCTTGCGCTCTGCATCCAGCAGGAGAATGGATCCAATCTGCCTGGGTGACTGCGCTTCAAGCAGGGAGACCAGATGCGTGAGCACCTGCTCCAGAGGCGTGTCGGTGGTGATCAGCTCCAGAATGCGGTTCTGTTCCTCCAGGAAGCGTTCCGCCAGTTTCTGGTCGGTGATGTCGGTATCGACACCGGTTGCGTGCCACCGACCCGGCGCTATGGTTTGCAGATAAACGTCTTCTTTGAGCCAGCGGATGCTCCCGTCTTTCAGAATGATGCGGAACTCGCAGGTGTAACTCCGATTCGCCCGGATCTGCTGCATGCTGTAGGCGCGCACAGGAGCATCGTCCTCGGGATGCCGTGCCCGTCGCCATGCCTGCAGGTAGGTCTCGCCCGGTTGCATGGCTACCGGCAGGAAACGCATGGCGGCCTCTTCATCATTGGACATCCGGGCATTGCTCCAGACGAGATGCTCTCCAGTATCCTCAATGTCCGCCTGCCAGAGGAGGCCGCGCACGTTAGAAAAGAGGCCATTGCTCAAAAGAGTGCTCCTTGTATTCCCTGTGAAACGGAGCGCGTAGGGCCAGCATCCGTGTCGGGAAGTTGAGCTGCAGGAAGAAATATCCGGAATCCAGTCCTTCGTGGGGGCTGGAGGGTAACAACGCGGCAGTTATTGACAGCAGGGCTCACAGGATGGAACGAATGATTTGCTGGCTATGCACGTCCAGGTGTGTGATATCGGGGATCTCGAACCGATTGCCGTCCACATCCAGCAGGAGTAGATGATTTGCATCCAGCCAGATCGCGTTCTCCTGCAGGTTCACCGTGATAAACTCGCGCTCACCCCGGCTGGTCTGTGCGCTCCAGTAGGTTGCCTCATACTCCACACGGGCATGGTACACCTTCTGAATGTACGCGGTGAGATAGCGGCGCCGCAGTTCTTCCCGAACGGCAGCCAGAGAGTCCGGAGGGAGTTCCCCGGGATCCGGGATCATCACGATCTCCTCGCCCCGGGCGTTCAGCAGGACCAGATACCGGTCTGGATGGGACAGGGGCGCGGCCCAGACCGGGCGCACGGTAGGGTAGGACCGCTCATTGCCAATGGTCAACCGGAGACGTTCCCCGGGCGTGTAAAACAATTTCAGGTCACTTATTTGCATTCTGACATCCTGCAGCGGACCCTCAACGCACTTCGCAAGAGAGCCCTGCGCGTCGATCGGAACCACTATGCTTCCGAGGAAGGCTCCGATGCCATTGAGGGAGGTAGAGGTGGTTGCGACGGCGGCGTGCGTTGCGATCTCCTCTGGAGCGTGCTGGCGATGCGGCGCACGATCGCTCCCGAGGCGACATAGGCCTCCTGATAGATGTGTTTGATATGCGCTGTGCTGAGCGACTCACCGGTCTCGTAATAGATCTGTGCAACCTTGCCTGCAGTGACAGTGCCGGCGTAGGCGATCATGGCGCGGGTGAGCAGGCCTGCAACGGGCACAAGCCCCACGAGTTGCCGGGCAACGGTGCGCCAGCCAAAAGCGTTCATGAGGAGCGGCCCCAGCTCTCTGGCCCGGCTCCGGTAGTCCACAGGCAGACCGTACGCGGCTGCAAGCCTCAGTACCATCATGGCCTGATTTTTGGTGAGGATCACCATGTCGCTCAATGTGTTAACCGGGAGCAGGATCGCGGTGATCGGGAGTGCGGCGCTGATCCCGGTGAGCAACGTGAATTGCGCGTTGGCGCTGGCGGTTTCGGCGATGATCCGCCGGGCAACCGCCGGGCGAAAGGCTGGAAAGCTACGCGCCAGTGGCAGGGCCAGTTCCGGACGATCGTCCAGAATGCGTTCGATGGTGCCTTCCCAGCCGCCAAGATCCTGCAGGGGGTAGACCGGTACACCTTCCGGCGCGTCAGGGCTCTGTCCGCTCACATCGATCACCAGATCAAAGATGTCCTTCCCCTGTGGGAAGCCTGCTTCTGGTTGCAGAGAGTCGAACCCTTCGACGACAGGAGACTCCGGAAGCGCAACGGCCTGCGGAGAAGCTACACAATCAGCATGAACGGGCGTGAAAAGAGCGCGCACGATCTCTTCGCGTTGTTCCGGGGGACCTGCAATCGCGATGCTCACAGGGCGCCGGGACTCCCGGGCGATCTCCGCTACGGACACACTTTTGATGATGCTCCAGAACGCTTTCGCGCTTCCAACGCTGGCCGCCATGCGCGCTCCTTCCGGACCCCGGCCTGTTCCCGGTTACAGCCTGAACAGACTGTCGTCCAGACCCTGGTTCACCTTCACATTTCTGTATACGGTCACTCCAGCGCGCTGGCCCTCATTGTTGATCACTTCGATGGCGGAGGGGAACCAGATGCCCGGAGCTACTTCCACAGGGTTCCTGTAATAGAAGGTGCCGTTGAGCTTTCCTTCCTGACTGTACTCCTCGCGCTTCAGGGTGACTTTCGTCTTCGGGTCGATCCAGACAAGGCGGTGCGAGGTGTCCAGCTCCTTGTTGCGATAGCTGATCCGGAAGACGGCACAGTTAACGCCGTTGACCGGGCGCACGCCGCGGAACTCCGCCTGAGTGTAGGCAAGGTATCCCTGTGAGATCAGTCCCACATCGAGCAGGGTTTTGCGCTTGCCCGGCGAGTCGGCGAAGTTCATGGTAGTGCGGATGCCGAGGCTCGGTATGAAGACCTGCTGGGTTGTGTTGTTCATGATGTAGATGGCTCTGGGGGCGCGCGCGTCAAGGCGCAGCTTGTTCTCTTCCTTGTAGCGCATCAGGACATCCCCCTTGAGCTTGTGCATCACCTCGAACCCCTCGCCCATCTTCCGCCCTGCCTGATCGTCGTAGAAAGTCACGCGCATGTTCGCTGTGACATCGTTGAGTTTGTGTGCGACGTAGTCAGCGATGTTGGTGCTGATGTTCTGCTGTGCTCCGGCGGTAACAGACCACATTGTCAGCAGGTGTGCAACGGCTATCCCCATCAACAGCAACACGAGTGGGCGGGCGATACGGCCCGACGCGATCGGATGCATCGATACCTGTGTTCCTTTCGTTAGCGGAGAGTTATACACCTGCACCGGCGAGATCCGATAGCCCGTACAGTGGGCCCGGTGCAGGTATAGCCAGGTAATTATACCTTGCACCGGCGCCCAACCGTGCCCGGTGCATGGCGGGGGAGCTGTCGGCGAGAGTGCGATGCCCCCTGTGTCAGGGACGACTGCATCTCCATAGTGTGACCATTGCCGGCTACATGCAGGACATATGTGGTACAATAGACAAACAGCCAACAATCGCACGAAACCTGTCCTCCAATTGTCTGTCACAGGCGACGGAGTACAACGTTTCTTCTGGAGAGCGGTATCCCCCCGTCTGATCTACCCCCCATCGTGACGCGGTTCACATTTCACTCCATTCAGCATGCGGTCTCACGCAAACGTTCTGGCATGGTCGCACAGATGAAGGACACACGAATGACTGTAAGAGAAGCAAGCGCTCCCGACAACGGGCGCGCGCGACGGCGCGCATTGTTTTCAAAGAGGGGTTGTAGCAGAATATGCAACTCATGGTACGTTGGGGCCGCCATTCTGTTCTGCGGGTGGATCCTGGCGGGATGTGGCGGGGGAAGCAGTGGTGCTGGTACACCCGGCGGGGGAACGAATCCCCCGCCCGGTGGTGGAGGTAATCCTACCGGGAGCCGCACCACAGTGACCGGAACGGTCACCGACATCGAAGGTTCCGCGATTGTCGGGGCCGTTGTGGATCTGGAGGGTCAGACGGCGAACTCCACGCAGTTCGGGGCATTTCAGATCCCTGAGGTAGAGATCCCGGCGGGGCAACTCTCTCGCATCGCCACGGTGAGCGCCACACGCACGATCAACGGCGAACTCTGGAGCGGACAGAACACGGTGGAAATGCTGGCCGGAGACACTTTCACACGGAACGTGCAGATCGTGCTGTCTCCGCAGGCAACGCAGGGCACTGTTGCCGGAGTCGTGCGCAACACAAATGGCGATGTGCTGGTCGGCGCGCGCGTGTTCGTCGGGCAGATCAGCGCGAACGATCCCGCTGACTTCGACAATCTGGCGTCGTTCTACGCGTTCACCAACAGCCGCGGCGAGTATCGAGTACCCCGGCTCCCTCCGGGCAACCGCTATGTGGTCACGGCGTCGTTTGCCGGACACCGGAACCGGACCGCGAGCAGTGTGGTAGTCGCGCCCGGTCAGACCACCACGGTCAATTTCAGTCTGCAGCCCTCCAGTATCAACACCGATCCGGATCTCGGGGTGGTGCGCAATTTCGCCGCAATATCGATCACAACACCGGCCATGCCCACCCGTTCTGCAGGAGATCCTCCGCAGAGCCGGCAGCAACGCGCGTTCGAGGCGATCAAACAGTGGATCCGGCAACGGGTCGGATACGACCGGCGTCGCCCGGGTGACCCGGGGCGTCGCATGACCCTGCAGATCCGCTCGCGCAACACGCCGGCAGGAACGATCATCGAGAACGACCTGTTCTGGGACTACGTGCCCATCGAGACTCTGCTGGGCTACATCATCCTGCGCTCGGACAACATCGATACGAACTTCCGCACCATTGCGTTACTGCGTGACCCGCTGGCGGAACGCTTTGCCGATGTGGATGATCGCCTGACTCCGGATCTCAACTACTACTACAGCGTGGCGCGCCTGGATACCCTGCGGTTTCCGCAGACGGGCTACGAAGGGGACCCGAGTGATGTGGTGGTGGTGCGGCCTCTGGGGCCCATCTCCCTGATGGCACCTCCGAGCGGATCCACACAGGCGCGGCCACGCTTCTTCTGGTCGCTGGTCAACCGGGCGACGCTGTATCAGATACTGGTCTACGATCGTTTCCCGGATCTGCAGTCGGACACCAATCCGCAGGGGGTACGCCCGATCTGGCCTGCAGACCTGAACAATCCGGGAAGCAGCCTGATAGATGTGCGTCAACGGCCGCCGCAGACGCAGAACAACCAGCTGTATGATGGGCCACCCCTGGTATCAGGAAGAACCTACTACTGGGCGGTGCTGGCGATCGACGAAGTGGGATCGGCCTTCACGATCAGTCCAATCCAGTCGTTCGTGGCCCAGTAGAGTCGGTCTACCGGGGGCACACGGGCAGCCGGATCCCCCGTGAATCGAGACAGGAGGCAATCGCGTGAGTCAGAGACTGTTTCGCCTCGTGGTATGTTGCGTGCTGGCAGGCCTGTTATCGGGCGGGGCGTTGCCCGCTCCGGCGCAGAAGGCCTACCGCAATCTGGTCAATACGCGCTTTCGCACGGTGAGCAATGGGCCTCAGTCCGCCCTGATCGTGGATGTGAAGGATCCGCAGGACGGTGCCGAAGTGCGCCGCCGGGTCCTGCAGGCTGCTGCGGCACGGGGGAGTGCGCGCGCGACCGCGCTGGCACAGGAGCTGGCATTCCTGCGACAGCGAGGTGTCATTCGCCCCGGGCAACCGCTGGATCTGGTGGATGCTGTGATCGTGCGACACAACGGGCGACTGCAGCTGCCTGCTGGCCGGCGTGATCGGGGGCGCGGCCCCAATGACGAACTGACGTTTAATTTCGTGACAACCGGGGAGGGGGCATGGAACCCGCAGGTAGCGGCGAACCTGGCGAGCCTGGCCAATCTGGTCTACACCGAGCTGCGGGATAACGTCTACGGGCGCCCGGGATGGAGCGGAACCGTGACCGTACGGAATCTCGACCCACGACTGGGGCGCACCGATGAGGTACTCGGCGCTCTGCTGGTGCTGAACGGCGCCAGTGTTGAGATCTACTTCCCGAGCTTCAACGCGTTCGAGACCCAGTTTCTGGCGATGGCGCAGGTCATTGCGCAGGCGTTTCATGGTCCACGCCGTATCGCCTACGACGCGTGGGAGATCGGCATGGCCCGCGCCGCTGCCGTGGCGGTTGCCACCCGGCTCCAGCCACAGATCAGACAGCTGGGACAGTCCGTCAATCCGGCCAATGGGTTCTACTTCACCCCGCTGTACGACGTGTTGAACCAGCCACCGCTGGGCAACAACACGTTCACGCCGCCCACCAAGAGCGACCAGCCGTTCAACCCGACTACCCTGTCCGGGATGCTGGTGCCACGCCTGCAGATGTCGGCAACCGCGTGGCTCAAGTGCTACATCGAGAACCCCGATTTTTTCAAGCTGTTCCATACAGGTAGCGCGGACGGACGCGGTGCCGGCGGGTACTACGCGGCGCACATCGCAGACCCCACAGTCGCCAACGATGTCAACCGTCTGCGCCAGATCGCTGCCAGCGCGTTGCCTTCTGTGGAAGGTGTGCCGTTCCAGCAATGGTACGAACAACAGTACGTGCTGGACACCAGCGTCACCATCGGACCCAAGATTTTCGCCTACGCGCAACCGACTTTCCCGACCGGTCAGCAGGGCACCGACAGCGGCGCGGCGGTCTTTCTGGTCTACTACCGCACCACGCCAGATGGCGATGAGATCGATCTGAGTGGGACCGTCAATGTCATTTACTGGGACTTCACGTTCCAGAACCGGTTGTTCCTGCCCTCTTTTGAAACTGTCACCATCAACAACGGTTTCGGGAGTGTGGCCCCCTTCTTCAATGGGATTGGTGGTTCTCCGCCCAACGAGGACAAGATGCGCGTGGCCATGGACTTTCCGGTGGGTAAGGAGTACGTACGGGTCTACTTCCCCGCCGGGCGTACCGGGACCGAAGCGCAACCCAACGATTTTTCCGGCGTGGTTGTGGGGGCCAGCGCCGGGGCGTTACAGGTACAGTACGAGGGGGGGAGCGCAACGATCAATGCAGAGGTGGTGCAGGGGGCTTTCGGAACGATTGGCCCGGCAGGAAGCGTGCCGAACAGCTTCAGTCGCACCCGTCTGACCTTCACGCCTGCGGGAGGTGACCCGATCGAGTTCCGGCGCAACACCGCGTTCAACAACACCTTTGACGTCGCGCCCCTCTTCGTGCTGTACGTTCCGGAGCAACCGGGCAGCTTCACGCACACCTTCGCTCCGGGGTTGCAGATGATTTCCCTGCCATTCCGACCGCTGGGGGGCAACGTGAACGCGCTGGTGACCGCGCTGGGGCTCGACCCTGGCAACGTGCTGCTGGCGCAGTACCGGCAGGATCTGCAAGGGACGGACAAATACCTGCGATACCCGTCACTCCCGCTCTACCAGCCGGGTTACGCGCTCTGGAGCAATTTCCCGACTCCACGTACCATCACCGGTGTGCGGGGGGAGCGCACTGACAATCAGAGCGAGATCAGTGTGCCCTTGCAGTTCGGCTGGACGCAGATTGGAACGCCGTATCCGGTCAGCACCAACATTCTCACGGACGTCACTTTCCAGTACCTGGGGGGCGATATTCTCTCCTATACAGACGCTGTACAGCGCGGATGGATCGCCCCGGGGGTTATCGGTTACTCGCCACAGGCCGGTTATCAGGACATCACCACAACGGAGAACCTGAGCTTCCCGCGCAACATTCTGGAACCGTGGAAGGGCTACTGGATCCGTGTGCTTGTTACCGAGGGGATCACCATGACCTTTTCCAACCCTGCCACGCGCGCTTCCCGTGCGCGCAATGGGCGCACACGGGGCATGACAGATCCTGTGGATAAACCGGGCGGGTGGCGCATGCCGATTTTTGTGCGTGATGCACAGGGGCACGTCTCCAGTGCCGTACTGGGACAGTCGCCCCGGGGAGCAGATACCTATGTTCCCTCGTTGCATGTTGCAGTGCCTCCCTCTATCACCCGCGCGGCCACACTGGGCGTGCGTTTCCCACATCCCGGGTGGGATAACGGGCAGGGAGGCGCTGCCGAGAGCGAGTTCCTCACCGATATCCGGCGCACGGGACAGCGCTCCACGTGGGACGTGAAGGTAACGGTGCCGGAGCCGGACCGGGAGTACACCCTGGGATGGAGTCTGGCTGGCGGGATACCCCGCGGAATGCGCCTGACCCTGATCGACACCGAGAACGGGGTCCGGAGGGTCATGAACAACAGCTCCAGCTACACCTTCCGCGCCGGCAGGGAGGCTCTTGCGCGACGTTTTCAGATTATCGCAGAGCCGCGTGCAGCCGGACGGGTCCGCATTCTGAACGTTTCGGCGGTTCCGACACCTGCTACGGGTGGGCGCGCTGTCCCGGCGGTTGCCATCAGCTATGAGCTTTCCGACGTGGCAGACACCGTGGTTGAGATCCGTTCGGGCGGGCGGCTTGTGCGCCGCCTCAACGCCGGGCGCGCTGCGCAGATCGGGCTGAATCAGACAGTCTGGGACACGCGGGACGATCAGGGCCGGATCCTGCCGGCAGGAGCATACACCGTTCAGGTAACGGCGCGCACTCCGGAGGGTGATCAGGCGCGCGTGGTCGTGCCGCTCCTGCTAACACGTTGATGACGAATGGGGAATGATCATGCGACCCTTCTTTCTCTTGAGATCTGCTGGTTCCGGGGCCATTCTGGCAACGGTGGTCCTGTTAACGGGGTGCGGTGGTGGGGGGGGAGGTGCGGCTCCTGCAGGAGTGGCCACGATCATCGGTCGAGTTCTGCGGGCTGAGACCAACACGCGGCCCGATCCGGTTGCGACCATCACCGCCGGGAGCGCCTCTACGACTTCCAGTCCGACGGATGGCTCCTTCACGTTGACCGGTGTGCCCGTGAACCAGACTGCGTTGACCGTGACGGCGCAGGGCGCTCGGGAACGCACCGTTCTGTTCACGTTGACAGCTGGCCAGACTCTTGATCTGGGGGCGATCTACCTGTCAGATAGCGGGTACGATGCGGCGGTTTCCGGCAGAGTGGTCACCATTGCCGACAACCAGCAACAGGGTGTGGCGGGCGCCAGTGTGACCATTGCGGGCCTCACAACGACGACGCAGCAGAACGGGGCGTTTACAATCAACGGATTACCTGTGGGGCTGGGCAGTGTGCCTGGAGTCTACGGGCGCGTGAGCGCGCAGGGGTTTGAGAGCAAGGACATCACGGCGGAGACACTGGAGTTCCCTCTGACCGCGGGCAACAACGTGCTGCGTAACCCGATTGTGATCCTGCCGCCGTCAGGGAACGTGCCGTTGCCTCCGTACACAATCACTGGCACTGTTACGTTCGCAGGACAGCCGACCGCCGGGGCCGTGGTGCGTCTGACCAACCTGACCACGAACCTGACCACCACCACTGACGCCAGCGGGCAGTACTTCTTCTGGGTTGTCGCAGGAACCTATACGGTATCGGCGACCCTGCAGAATGTGACCGGACAGGTGCAGGTCACACTGAGTCGGGTGGATACGCCGGTGACTGCGCCGACCATCAATCTGGCCCCTTGAGAGAGGATATTGTGGAAGGCCTGCAGATGTTGGGCGGAACTCTGGTTGTGAGGTATCATGATCTGCAACCATCGTTGAGGTGATCCTGTGCCACCCGAGACCCCGCTGACCGTCCTGTGCATCGCCAGTCATGAAAAAGGGCAGGAGTTCATCCGGCAGTGCAAGCGTGAGGGATGTCGGACCTATCTGCTGACGTCGCAGAGTCTGGAGAATGCGGACTGGCCCCGTGAGAGCCTGGATGACATCTTCCTGATGCCCGACCCGGACGGGCAATGGCATATGCCCGACGTGATCCGTGGCGTGAGCTATCTGGCGCGCACAATCCGGATCGATCGTATTGTCGCGCTGGACGATTTTGACGTGGAGAAGGCCGCCGCTCTGCGTGAGCATCTGCGTGTGCCCGGCATGGGCGATACCACGGCGCGCTACTTTCGAGACAAGCTCGCCATGAGAAAGCGTGCGCAGGACGAGAACATCTCGGTACCCGCTTTCTCGCCCATTCTGCACTATGACGATCTGCGCGCCTTTCTGCAGGAAGTACCGCCTCCCTATGTGCTCAAGCCCCGGGCCCAGGCGGGAGCGATCGGCATTCGCAAACTTTCCTCTGCGGAAGACGTCTGGCGCAGTCTGGATGAACTGGGCGATGAACAGTCCTTCTACCTCCTGGAGCAGTTCGTTCCCGGTGATGTCTACCATGTGGACACAATTGTGGATGAGAAGCGTGTACTCTTCTCCTGCGTGAGTCGATACGGAAAGCCTCCTTTGCAGGTGTCTCATGAGGGCCATGTGTTCTCCACAGTGATGGTGCCACACGGCTCCGATGACGAGCGGATCCTGCGTGGGCTGAACAAGATTGTGCTCAAAGCGTTTGGGCTGGTGCGTGGCGTCTCGCATTCCGAATATATTCGAGGAGAGGATGGTCGGTTCTACTTCCTCGAGACATCAGCCCGGGTTGGAGGGGCTCACATCGCCGAGATGATCGAAGGGGCTACCGGTTTGAACCTCTGGGCGGAATGGGCCCGATTGGAGACCACAACAACCCCCGGGCAGTATGCGGTGCCCCCGTATCGAAACGACTACGGCGGACTTCTGGTCTGTCTGGCCCGGCAGGAATGGCCCGACCTCTCTGCCTACAACGATCCCGAGATCACGTTTCGTTTGAAGAAGCGCCATCATGCCGGGCTGGCGGTCGCCTCACCGGATCACAGTCGGGTGCAGGAGTTGATCACCCGCTACGCCGAACGGTTCCGTGAGGACTTTCTGGCAGTACTCCCGCCGACCGACCGGCCCCTCTGAGGGCGCACAATCACGGGGACAGGGGGACAGGATGCGTCGGGAATACCATCGCTGGTACAGCCCCATACTGGAGCGGGACATGGAGCTGCTGGAATTTGGCCATGCCGGCATGCCCATGATCGTCTTCCCCACATCACGCGGACGATTCTTTGACTATGAAGATCGGGGCATGATCGCTGCCACGGCATGGAAATATGAGCAGGGGCTCCTGCACGCGTTCTGTGTGGACAGCGTGGATGCGGAGAGCTGGTACAATGATGCGGCCTCGCCACAGCACCGGGTCTGGAGGCACAATCAATACGAACGCTACATTCTGGAAGAAGTCCTTCCGTTCATTCGCCATCGCAACAGCACACAGGGACTGGCCGTGACGGGGTGCAGTTTTGGTGGGTACCATGCGGTCAACATCGCTCTGCGGCATCCAGACATCATCACGCACTGCGTCAGCATGGGCGGGGCCTTTGACCTGAAGCGGCTCATGGGCGGGTACTACGACCAGGAATTCTACTTCCATCAACCGCTGGACTACCTGCCCAACATGAACGATGGGTGGTACTGGGAGCGCTACCAGTCCCTGCGTCTTGTGCTGGCAACCGGGGAAAACGATATCTGCCTGCCGGATAATCTGCGCCTTGCGGAGGTCCTGAGACAGAAATCGATCCCACACTGGCTGGACGTATGGGGGAATGGAGCAGGGCATGACTGGCCGTGGTGGCAGCAGATGGCCGTCAAGTTCTTCTAGGGCGGGTTGAGGGCAGATCGTGAAGCGGATTGCAGTGCTTTTCGGCCGGGAGGACACGTTTCCCTGGGCGCTTATCGACCGGATCAACGCGATTGGCGGGAAGCAGATCCGGGCAGTTCCTGCACAGATCGACGGGGTTCTCATGGAGCAACCCGCGGACTATCGGGTGATTATCGACCGCATTTCGCAGGACGTGCCCTTCTACCGCGCCTATCTCAAGCACGCGGCTCTTAACGGCACTGCTGTGATCAACAATCCGTTCTGGTGGACTGCCGACGATAAGTTTTTCAACTACACTCTGGCCTCCAAACTGGGCGTGGCCGTGCCGCGTACGGTCCTGCTGCCGCACAATCAGCACCCACCGGATATCACGGCAAAATCGCTGCGTAACCTGAAGTATCCTCTGGACTGGGATGCGATCTTCGCCTACGTGGGCTTTCCCGCCTTCCTCAAGCCCTACGCTGGAGGAGGATGGAAGCACGTCTACAAGGTGCACAATCCCGAGGAGCTGTTCCACTACTACAATCAAACAGGCGATCTCTGTATGACGCTCCAGCAGGCTATCGAGTACGAGGAGTACTACCGGTGCTACGTGGTCGGGATGCAGCGGGTGCATATCATGCGCTACGAT
>JANWZQ010000169.1 GCA_025054835.1 Chthonomonadaceae bacterium | reverse complement strand
CTTCCCGGTCGGGACGCCCAGCGGGGAGACGTTGAGCGGGGACAACTTCGGGTTGTTCTTCAACTACAAGGATCGGAAGCCCACGTTCACGCTGGGCGAGGTGGACATCACGCGCACTGCGGGCAAGGGGTTTCCGCTGGGGGTGCGTGCGACGCTGACGTTCGGGGAGTCGGCCCGGTTGTTTCATGCGACGGAGCCCGGTGGCACCAGTAGCTGGCAGACGTTGCACAACCTGTATCTGACGAGGAGCTTCAAGGCAGGTCAGAAGGAGATTGTGGTGGACTTTGGTAAGTTCGCGTCTCCTTTTGGCGTGGAGGTGCTGGAGAGTCCGGCGAACGACAACTACAGTCGGGCGTTCACGTTCTGGTACGGGGTGCCTTTCTATCATCTGGGCCTGCGTGCTACCACGCAGTTGCATCGGAATGTTACGTTGCAGGCGGGTCTGGTGAACGGGTGGAACAACGTGGCGGACGACAATGACGCCAAGACGCTGTACACGCAGTTTGTGATCAAGCCCAATCCGCGGTACACGCAGACGATCAGCTGGATTGGCGGTCTGGAGGGCACCGGGGCGTACGGGCCGATCGCTCCAACGAACGGGGGCGGCGGTGTCACGACCAATCTGCTGGACCTGACGTCGTCGTATCAGATCACGCCGAATCTGAAGCTGGGTGGCTGGGTGGCCTACGGGAGCGCCGATGGGCACATTCAGGGCGTGGGCCGGATCACCGGGAACTGGCTTGGCCTGGTGGGGTATGTGCGGTATCAGGCGACTCCGGAGGTGGCAGTGGCGGCGCGTGTGGAGCAGTTCGAGGACTTTGCGCGCACGGGCGGTTTTGGTCCGCGTTTTCAGTTGCCGGGTTATCTGAAGATGCGGGAGTACACGCTTACTCTGGAGTATGTGTGGCTGAAGGGACAGGCGGTGACGCGTCTGGAGTACCGGCACGATCAGTCCAATCAGGCGGTGTTTGGCACGGCGAGCGGTGCGGGCACCTTTGATCAGGACACGCTGTATCTCTCTCAAGCGTTCCGGTTCTAGGACGCACGATGTTGTCTGCTGGCCCTGCCGACGGTGCCGGGGCCTTTCCCATACGTTCTATGATCGGAGTTATAAGATCGCTCTTCAGTAGAGGAGGGAAAGGTAGGATGTACGGTCTGATAGATCTGTGGAAGCGGTTTTCGGCAGCGCGGGCGCTGACCCTGCTGCTGATCCTGATGGGGACATGCGCCGGGATGGGTGCGTTCGGGCAGGATGCTGGCGCGACGGCCGAGGCGGCTGCGGCGCCGAAGATCGACACCGGGGACACGGCGTGGCTTCTGGTTTCGACGGCGCTGGTGATGCTGATGACGCCGGGTCTGGCCCTGTTTTACGGGGGCATGGTGCGGGCCAAGAATGTGCTGAACATGCTGCTCAAGTCGTTCATCGCGCTTTCGGTGGTGACGGTGCTCTGGGTGGTGCTGGGGTACAGCCTGGCGTTTGCCAAGGGATCTCCGTTCATCGGGAGCTTTGAGTTCGTCGGGTTGAACGGCGTGGGGCAGGAGCCGGACGATTTCTATGCGACGACGACGCCTCACCTGTTGTTCATGGTGTTTCAGCTGATGTTTGCGATCATCACTCCGGCGCTGATTTCCGGTGCGGTGGCGGAGCGGATGAAGTTCAGTGCGTATGTGTTGTTCATCGGGATCTGGAGCCTTGTGGTATACAGCCCGCTGGCGCACATGGTGTGGGGCGAGGAGGGCTTTCTGCTGAAGCTGGGCGCTCTGGATTTTGCCGGTGGCACGGTGGTGCACATCTCGTCCGGGGCGTCTGCGCTGGTGCTGGCAATCCTGCTGGGTAAGCGGAAGCTCGGTTCCGGGGAGGACGTGCGTCCGCACAACCTGCCGATGACGCTGATCGGTACGGGTTTGCTCTGGTTTGGCTGGTTCGGCTTCAACGGCGGCTCGGCGGTGGCGTCCAACGGGCTGGCGGTATCGGCGTTTGTGGTGACGCATGTGGCCGCGGCGGTGGCCGGTCTGGTCTGGGTGTTGATCGAGTGGGTGGCGTACAAGAAGCCGACGGCTCTGGGCTTTGCGACCGGCGCGGTGGCGGGTCTGGTGGCGATCACGCCGGCCTCGGGGTTTGTGGGGCCGATCGCGGCGATTGTGATTGGCGCGGGCGTGTCGTTTGTTTCTTTCTTCGCGATCAAGATGAAGGCGAAGCTGGGGTATGACGACACGCTGGATGTGTTTGGCGTGCACTGCATGGGCGGTATCTGGGGTGCGCTGGCGACCGGTCTGTTTGCGCAGAAGGCGATCAACAGTGCGGGCGCGGATGGCCTGTTCTTCGGGGGCGGTTTCGAGCTGCTCGGGAAGCAGGTGGTTGGTGTGCTGGTGGCTCTGGCGCTGGCTGTGGTGGGCACGCTGGTGATTGGCGGGATCCTGAAGGCGACGATCGGTCTGCGCGCGGCCGATGATGAGGAGGATGCCGGGCTGGATCTGGCGCTGCACGGGGAGTCGGCCTACGCCGGGCCCTCCTATGGTGCGGAGGCCGTTGTCGCAGAGAGTGGTGCGATGTTTGCCCCCATGCCCCAGCCAGAGAAAGCGTAGGGCAATCCGGGCGATAAGGAGGGAAGGACCATGATGAAGGTAGAGGCCCTGATCCGGCCGCAGAAGCTGGATGAGGTGAAGGCGGCGCTCTCGGAGATCGGGATCCGGGGTCTGACGGTGACCGAGGTGCGCGGCTCGGGCAAGCAGAAGGGCTTTACCCAGCACTACCGGGGCGCGGAGTACACGGTGAACCTGTTGCAGAAGGTGAAGGTGGAGGTCGTGGTGCCGGATGGTGAGGCGCAACGGGTAGCCAGCGCGATCATGGAGGCGGCACGCACCGGGGAGATCGGCGATGGCAAGATCTTCATTCTGCCGGTGGCGCAGGTGATCCGGATCCGCACCGGAGAGGAGGGCGAGAGCGCGCTAACCTGAGCGTTGCCCGGTGCAGGACGTGGGTGCTGGAAGAGCGCTCCCGGAGCAGATCCGGGGGCGCTCTTTGCGTTGCGGGTTACGGTTGTTCTTTGAAGCGTTTGAGACGGTCGGTGATCTCTTTGCGGACATCTTCTGGCATGCTGTTGTCCAGCAGGGCGACCGCTTTTTCCTGTATCTGGATGGCGGTCTTGCGTTCGCCGTTTTTGTAGTGGGCGTATGCGAGGGTGTCCAGTATGGTGGGGTCCCGGTGCTCGGTGAGGTGGGCGGCGCGCCGGGCGAGGAGGATGGCGGTGGCGTAATCGGGGCATTGCAGTCGGGGTGGGGTGGAGTTCTCCACGATTCGCCAGGCGACTTCGTTGAGGAAGGTGGCGTCGTCTTTGAAGAGGCTGCTGGCGAGCTTGCGGGCGTAGGCGTAGCCGCGGGGCTCATCGGTTCGGAGGAGCAGTTCCAGCTTCAGGGGCGCGAGCCGGGACTCCCTGTGCGGGTTCCGGGCGAGCGCTCTATCGAGCAGGGTAAGGGCTTCGCGGTTCTGACCGGCCTCCATGCGCTGGATCACCGGGGAGACGAGTTGCTGGAGCTTCTGGAGCTCGGCGAGGCGTTGCTGGCGTCGCTGCTCGATGGACTTCGGGTCGAAGCGATCGGCGACGAGGTCATCGACGATGGTGTCGAGGTCGTCCATGGGGTGCCCGATCCAGGCGATGCGGCCGCTTTTGTCGATGACGAAGGCAACGGGGATGCTGCTCTGATTGGCGGCGGCCATCCAGTTACGGGCCATCCATCCTTCGGGGGCTTCGGAGCGGTCGTCGATGGCGACGTGGTAGTCCATGCGGTCGCCCATGGAGGCGACGAACCGCGTGACTTCTTTTTCGATGTCGGGGGCGTTCTCGAGGACGCTGATGCCGGCGATGACGCATCTGTCGCGGTGCTTGCGGGCGATGGCGGTGAGGTGGGGGATGGTGGTACGACAGGGGGGGCACCATGTGGCCCAGAACTCGATGATGTAGACTCTGCCTTTCTCGAAGGTCTGGACCGGGGTTCCTTTGACCCATCGGGCAACGCGGATGGGCGGGGCCTTGTCGCCGACTTTGAGGGCGTGGGTTGCGGCCGATATGCCGGCGAGGGTGGCGATGAGCGCCAGCAGTATTGCGCCTTTTCTCATGCGTGGCTCCTCCTTGATGGTTCTGCCATGTTGCTGCTATGTCTGCGGATGGCTCCGGTATGCGATGGCTATGGGTGACCGGGGCTTTCTGCCTGCGTGCTGTGTGGCGTTTTGCAGGCATCTGTCCCGGGAGATTATCGGTGCGTTCCGGGGGCAGCTGGAATGTGTGTCGGTGGGGGCGGGTCCAAAAACTCCTGAGGTCTGCTGCGGGGGGCACCAATAATTGGTGGTGAGATCGCGTGCGGATGTGAGGCACGCTACGGTTGCTCCGAAGGAGTGATGTGCTCGGAATGGAACGAGGGCTTTACGCGGCTGCCACGGGTATGGTGGCTCTGCAGGCGATGCAGGATGTTCTGGCGCAGAACATGGCCAACGCGCACACGGCCGGATACAAGCAGGACAACCGGGTGTACAGTGCGTTGCAGGGGCAGGCGATCCGTCGTCTGGCGCAGGGCACGACCCGTGGGCCGCGCATCGGGGAGCTCGGTGTGGGGGTGCTGGCGGGACCGATGTTTGTGGACTGGCGTCCGGGACCGCTGTCCCGGACGGACAACCCGCTGGACGTGAGTTTCGGGGATAACCAGTTTCTGGCGGTGCGCACGCCTCGCGGGGAGCGTTACACGCGGGCGGGGAACCTGCAGCTGGATGGCAACGGGCGGCTGCTAACGGCCTCCGGGCTGGAAGTTCTGGACGCGGCGGACCGGCCGATTGTGGTGGCTGCTGGCGGTCGTGTGACCCTGGACAGCCGGGGTAACGTGCTGGTCGGTGGCACGCCGGTGGCGCGTGTGAAGATTGTGGAGGCGAACACGGGGCAGCTGGTCAAGGAGGGGGAGAGCCTGTTTGCTCCGGTGGGTGCCGGGGCGGTGCGTCTGGCGGCGAGCCCGGTGGTGCGGGTGGGGACGCTGGAGCAGTCGAACATGGACCCGGTGCGCGGGATGGTGCAGTTGCTGATGGTGTCCCGCAGTTTTGAGATGGCACAGCGAGCGCTGACGACGCAGGATGAGTTGCTGCGTCAGGCGGCGGTGGAGCTGGGCAAGGTGTGATTGACTGTGTTTGTGCGGCTGGACTGCCTGCTCTTCACAGGGAGGCAGGCGGGAGCCGTCCGGAGCCCCTGACCGATCGAGGGGGTGACACATCATGCAGACCGTGGCTGTGCAGGCGGTTCGGAGATCCGGCCTGTATGGTGCGGCATGAGGAGGACGCTCTTTCATGATCCGTTCTTTGTTTACCTCGGCAACGGGCCTTCGCGCCCAGCAGTTGAACCTCGACGTGATTGCTAACAACCTCGCTAACGTCAGCACGTACGGTTTCAAGCGCAGTCGCGCGGACTTTCAGGATCTGGTGTATCAGACGTTCCGGGAACCCGGTTCGATGACGGGGCCCAACGCGATGCTGCCTACTGGCGGGCAGATCGGGATGGGTGTTTCTGCGGGAAGCACCACGATTGTCAACACGCAGGGGACCATTCTGACCACGGGGAGCGACTACGATATCGCGATCCGCGGGGAGGGGTACTTCCGGGTGTTGCTGCCGGATGGCACGCTGGCGTACACGCGTGCCGGGGCTTTCAACATCGATGGGAACGGTCGGCTGGTCACTTCCGAGGGGTATGCGGTGCAGCCGGAGATCATCATTCCCCCGAACCGGACGGGTATCAGCATTGGCGCGGACGGTCAGGTGAGTGTGACGTTGCCGGGGCAGCCCAACGCGCAGCCTGTGGGTGTGATCCAGCTGACCACTTTTTTGAACCCGGCGGGGTTGCGGGCCATCGGGGGCAATCTGTTCCAACCGACGCAGGCTTCCGGTCCGCCGCAGGATCTGAACCCGGGGACGCAGGGGGCGGGAACGCTGCTGCACCGGGCGGTGGAGGCCTCCAACGTGGATGTGGTGGAGGAGATGGTGCGGATGATCATCCTGCAACGCGCCTATGATACCAACTCCAAGGTGATCCAGGCCGCGGACGAGATGCTGAGCACCACCAACAACATCAAGCGGTAGTGGCGATGAGGCGAGTTGTGCAGTATGCGTTGCTGTGCGTGGTCCCGGGGCTGATAGGGGACGTGGGTCAGGCTCAGGGTGTGCGCGGGGCTGGCGCTTCTTTGCGAGCGGCCGGGAGTGCGCGTTCCGGGGCGGGCCTGCCGACACGGAGCGGAACGGGGCAACGCATGGCTTCGGTGCCGGACTCCGGGCCGGTCATGGTGACAGTGCGCGCGCTGGTCGAGGTGCCGGGACCGGTTTTCACCCTGGGTGAGATCGCGGAGCTGAGCGGTGCGGACAGCGGGTTGATCGCACGTTTGCGTCAGGTGGAGATCGGGACATCGCCGTTGCCGGGGTACGCACGCACGGTCACTCCGGGAGACATCACGGTGCGTTTGCGCGCGGCGAAGCTGGAAGGGCCACGTGTGGTGGTGCAGGCGCCGCCGCTGATCCGGGTGAGCCGGATGCGGAACGATGTGCCTCCGGTGGAGGTGACGCAGGCCGCGCTCGCGGTGGCCGAGCAGGCGATCAAGGATCTACCGGATGCGACGCTGGAGCCGTTGCCGCTGGCCGGTCCGGTGGTGCTGCCGCCCGGTCGGGTTACGCTGATGCCCGGGGCGTACCGCGGGCATCCGGAGATGGGCACGCTCTATGTGCCGGTGCGGATGAGCGTGGACGGTAGGACGGTGCAGACCGTGGAGGTTGCGTTCAGGGTGCGGCGGCGGATGAGCGTGGTGGTTGCGTCGCGCACGATTGAGCCGAACACTGTGCTGACGGCCGCTGACGTGAGCGTGATGCGTGTGGAACTGCCTCCGGGGTTTGCGCACCCGGTTGTGAAGGTGGAGGAGGCGGTCGGGAAGCGGGCGCGGCGTCAGCTGCGGGCACACCTGCCGATCGCCACGGACATGCTGGAGACGCCGCCGGATCTGGTGGCGAACGCGCGGGTGACCATTGAGTTTGTGATCGGGGCGGTGCGGATCACGGCGCCGGGAGTTGCGCGGGAGGCCGGGGTGGTCGGGGACACGATCCGGGTGTATTGCACGGAGACGAAGAAGGAAGTGGAGGCAGTGATTGTGGACGGGCGCACGGTGCGTGTGACCGAGGAGGATTGATGCGCCCGGGGCTTCATGGAGGAGACTGGTGATGAGAACGTCGGGATGGGTGACAGGGGCACAACGGGCCGTACTGTGCGCGACGATGGCAGGGGGTGTGCTGTGTGTTGCGATCCAGGGGACGTCCGCGGACTCGTTGTTCCCGATCAAGCAGGCCAACCGTGCGATCCGGGGCAGTTCCAGCGCGAGCGCGGCCTCGTTGTTCAGCGATGTGCGGGCGCACAACGTGGGGGATGTGCTGTATGTGACTGTCTCCGAGACTTCCAGCGCGCAGTCGGCCGCAAGTGTCAAGGCGTCGCAGGACGAGAACGTGAGTGCGCTCAACGGTTCCGGGTTGTTCCGGCGCCTGTTCCGGGAGCTTACGTTCTCTGCCAATCAGTCGCGGGAGGCCAACGGTTCCGGGCAGACAACGCGCACGGGGACACTGGTGACCGCGCTGTCGGTGGTGGTCAAGGAGGTTCTTCCGAACGGCACGTTGCGGATCGAGGGCTCGCGTCTGATCACCATCAACCGGGAGACGCAACGCATGGTGTTTTCCGGGATCATCCGTCCGGAGGACATCTCGTTCAACAACACGATCCCGTCGACCCTGGTGGCGGAGGCGAGCATTCGCTTCGAGGGGAAGGGGGTCGTTGCGGACACACAACGTGCCGGGTTGCTGACGCGCATCTTCCGCATTCTGTTCTAGTTGCTGGCGAGAGGCAGAGGCTGTGGAGGCAAAGGCGATGACGAGGATCCCGGGAGTGCTGCTGGTCGTTGCGGCGGTGGGTACGCCGGTTCTGGCACAGGAACCACCGGCGGCGCCTCGCGCGCGTGCGGGCCAGCCCGGAAACAATGCGCGGAAGGCACAGAGCGCGCCGGCGCGGGCGCAGGCAGGAGCACCGGTAGCTGAGGAGCCTTTGAACCTGAATCCCGGGTTGACGCGGATCAAGGACATCGCGACGGTTCAGGGAGTGCGGGGCAATCAGCTGGTGGGGTATGGCCTGGTGGTTGGGCTGGAGGGCACCGGTGACGGGCAGCAGAGCATGTTCACGGTGCAGAGCGTGATGAACATGCTGCGCAAGTCGGGGGTAACGTTAAACATTGCGCCGCAGCAGATGATGGTGAAGAATGTGGCTGCCGTGATGGTGACGGCCGACCTGCCGCCGTTTGCGAAGAACGGCAGTCGGTTCGATGTGAATGTGTCATCCATCGGGGATGCCAAATCGCTGCAGGGGGGCACGCTGGTACGCACGCCGTTGCTGGCGGCGAACGGGGAGATCTACGCCGTGGCGCAGGGTCCGATCTCGATCGGAGGCTTCAACTTCAGTGCCGGGGGCACCGGGGTTCAGAAGAACTTCGTCAATGTGGGGCGCATTCCGAACGGGGCTACGGTGGAGCAGGAAGTGCCGGTCACACTGAGCGAGAACGGGCTGGTGCAGATCACGCTGCGGGAGCCGGACTTCACCACAGTGAGCCGGATTGCGGCGGCGTTGCGGCAGCAGGGGCATCGTGCCAGCGCTGTCGATGCGGCCACGGTCTCGGTGGGGGTTCCGCAGGAGTATCTGAGCGATGTGGTGGGGTTCATCGCTTCGATAGAGAACATCACGGTCACGCCGGATGCGCAGGCCAAGATTGTGATTAACGAGCGAACCGGCACCGTGGTGATGGGGGCGCAGGTGCGGCTGGCTCCCGGGGCTGTGGCGCATGGAGCGATCAGTATCCGGGTGGAGAACACGCCGGTGGTGGTGCCTCCGGCCCCGTTCAACCCCAATCCCGGGCAGGTAGTACAGTTGCAGGACACACAGGTGAAAGAGCAGAAGGCGCAGCTGGCACTGGTTCCGGCGACGACGACGGTGGACCAGCTGGTGCGGGCGTTGAACCGCCTGGGGGTGACGCCACGGGACCTGATCAGCATTCTGCAGGCCATGCGTTCGGCGCAGATGATTAACGCTACGATTGAGGTGCTCTAGCGCTGATGCCGGAGCAGGGGGCGGGTATGAGCGAGCAGATGTCGCGGGTGAACGTGCCGGGTGGTGCCGGGGGGATTGCCGGGAGCGAGGCGCTTTCCGAACTGGAGAGACGTCGGGCTCGACTGAAGAAGGCGGTACAGGACTTCGAGGCGATCTTTGTTGGCATGCTGATCAAGCAGATGCGTCAGTCCATGGCGGGGAGTAACCCGTTGTTCGGGAGTAACGCACAGGCGCACTACTATCAGGAGATGATGGATGAGGCCATCGCGCGGCGATTGAGCCAGACCGGGGCTTTCGGGCTGGGCCGGATGCTGTACCAGCGGATGGAGCGGTTGCTTGGCGACGCATCGGTGGCCGATCCCCGTGCTGTGGACACAGGGGCGTAGGTGGCGGCATTACGCGGATGCGGGCACGGAAATGTGCAGCGCAGTGCGACGAGAAAGCAGAGGAGCAAGGGTATGCCGGGGAACCACAGGGCGACTCAATCGTTGATCCAGATTCTGCAGAAGGAGTTGCTGGTCTGCAGGCGTCTGGTGGAGCTAGCGGAGGCGGAGAGCGAGGCCATTATTGCCAGCGATATTGCGCGTCTTTCCAATCTGGAGATTGAGTTGCGGCGGAGGCTGGAGGAGCAGGAGCAGCTGGAGTCTGCGCGGATTGTTGCGGTGCGGGACATCGCGTTTGCTCTGCGCTGCAATGGCCTGCCGACGCTGGCGCAGCTACTCCCTCTGTTACCGGAGCGAGAACAGCAGGTGCTGGCGCAGCTGCGGGTGCAGATCCTGGAGGCGCAGGCGCAACTGGAGGTGGTGACAGAGCGCAATCGGATGCTGCTGGAGAACGCGCTGGAGTATGTGCGGTTCAGTCTGGACGTGTTAACCGGGACCGCTCTGGCGCCTGCCCGGTACGGTACGAACCTGGCTGCGCTGGACGCTCCTGTGTTTTATCTGGACAGTAAGGCCTGAAGGGCCGAATACGGCCGGGGGCACGGAGGCCTCCGGGAGCAGTTTCTAAGGAGAGGAAAAGCATGCCTTCCACGTTTTTTGGTCTGGAGATCGGGCGGCGCGCGTTGAGCGCGAACCAGCTCGCACTGCAGGTGACCGGAAACAATACCGCCAATGTGAACACCCCGGGGTATTCCCGGCAGGTTGTCCGGTTCGCGCAGACGGATCCCTATCCGGATCCGACCCTGATGCACCCGGTTCCGGGGCAGCTGGGGACCGGGGTTCGGGTGGCGGCGGTTACGCGAGTTCGGGATGAGTTTATTGACCGGCGGATCTACCACGCGAACGCGATCTACGCCTCCCTGCAGGGGTTGCGCGATGTTGTGACCCGGGTTGAGGAGGCCTTCAATGAGCCGGGCAATGCGAGCATCGGGCAGTTGATGACGGACTTCTTCAATGCGTTTGCGGACCTTTCGGCCAATCCCGAGAGCGGGGCGATCCGTTCCACGGTGCGCAATCGGGCGCAGACGCTCATCAGCGCGTTTCATTCTGTGAGCGCGACTCTCGGGACGATCGGGCCGGATGTGCAGTCGCGTCTGGAGTCGCAGATACGCGATGTGAACGACATTGCCCGGGAGCTCGCGGCGCTGAACCGGCAGATCCGCGCCTCGATCGCTGTGGGGGACAGTCCGAATGATCTGATGGACGCCAGGGGGGCTCTGCTGGATAGATTGAGCCAGCTGGTGGACGTGCAGATCGTCAGTATCAAGGACCCGACAACGGGGTTGCAGACCGGAGATTTGCGGGTCAGTGTGGGCGGTTTCTTGCTGGTTGAAGGCGATTACGCGGGGACTCTGCCTTCCGCAGTGGCAATGCAGAGCGGGGTGCACGGGCTCAAGACCACCGTGGGCGATTTCATCCCGCTTTATGGAGGCAGTCTGCACGGGTTGATCAAGGCGAAAACACTGGTGGACGGGTATGCCAGCGATCTGGATCTGCTGGCGGCGAACCTGATCTCGGCGGTCAACGCACAGCATCAGATCGGCTACGGGCTGGATGGGTTGACTGCGCGGGATTTCTTTGTCGGCACCGGTGCAGCGGACATTGGTCTGAGCGCGGCGGTGCTGAACAGTCTGGACGCGATCGCGGCGGCAGCACCGCCGGTATTTCCGAACCCGTTCGCGCCGGGTAATGGCGACAATGCCCGTGCGATTGCAGCTCTGTCGCATGTGGCGGTGATCGGCACGTTCAGTCTGAACGAGTACTACAACGATCGGATCGCGACGATTGGCAGCGACCTGCGCACCTACCGTTTGCAGGCGGCCAATCAGCAGAAGGTGCTCAACCAGTTGCAGACGCTGCAGGCCTCTGTGTCTGGAGTGTCGCTGGATGAGGAGCTCACACAGATGCTGCAGTATCAGCGTGCCTATCAGGCCGCGGCGCGCATGATCGATGTGATGGATGAGACGCTGGATCGGATCATTAATGGTCTGGGTGGACGGCGCTAACGCGGGGGTAGAGGGAGATGCGAGCCAGTACGATACAGATCGCGCAGAGTTCAATTTTTAACGTGCAGCAGGCGTTTCTGCGGTTCGAGCAGGCGCAGCGCGTGGTTGGCACGGGCAAGCAGCTGCAACGTCCATCGGACGACCCCGCGGGGACCGTGCAGTCGCTCAGCTTTCGCAAGCGGTTGAGTGATCTGGAGCAGTTCGGGCGCACCATGGATCAGGCAAAGGGGTTCATGGCGACGACGGATGCGGCGCTTGCCAGTGTGACGGACCTGCTCCGGCAGGCGCGCAGCATCGCGGTGCAGGGCGCGTCGGATCAGTTGAGTATTGATCAGCGACAGGCGCTGGCCAATCAGATCCAGAACATTATTCATCAGATCGGTAACATCGGCAACGCCACTTTCGGCACGCGCTTCGTCTTTGGAGGGCAGCGCACGCAGACGCCACCGTTCGCGTTGCTGGGCACGAATTACACCTACAATGGGGGGACCACGCTCACGGCGGATGCGGACATCATTTTTGACATCGGTCCGGGTGAGTCGATCAAGGTGAACGTGACCGGCGACCAGGTGCTGGTACCTCTGCTGGACGCGCTGGGGGACCTGCGCGACCACATTGCTCTGGGTAACAGCCAGATGGTGTCGCAGCAGGATCTGGCTGCGCTGGATGCGCAGCTGGCGAACCTGATGAGTGCGCGGGCCGAGATTGGATCGAAGATCCAGCGCATTGAGGTGACGCGTTCGCGCAACGAGCTGGCCCGGGTCAACTTCAAGGAGTTCATCTCCAAAATTGAAGATGCGGATATACCGCAGGCGGTTGTGGAGTTGCAGGCGGCGGAGACAGCTTATCAGGCGGCTCTGCAGGCGGCGGCACGCGCATTCCAGAACAGTTTGCTGGATTTCCTGCGATGACGGTGTGGCAGGTAAGGTCCCGACAATCCTCGAGGAATTCAGGCAAGAACCCGATGGCAATTACACTGGATAAGTATGTGACAGATACCACGCTGGCGGTAACCCGGGAGCGCAGTGCTCCGAGGGCTTCTGCTTCTCCGGAGGCCTCTGTGTCCGGTTCGGGAGAAGGGAGTGTGCGGGTCGTGAGCACGCGCTTCGGTGAGCTGGAGGTTAACGAAGAGATTGTGATCACCTTTCCCGATGGGCTGATCGGGTTTGAGCAGTGTCAGCGGTTTGTGGTGGTCCGGCATGAAGAGGACAGCGCGTTCCGGTGGCTGCAGTCGCTGGACGTGCCGGCTGTCGCCTTTCCGATCATCGAGCCCAATCAGGTGCGCCCGGACTACGCGCCGACTATCAGTGACGCGGACGCCCGCGCGCTGGAGCTGGACAGTGACACACATGCCCTGCTGTTTGTCATTGTGACAGTGCCCCCCGGGCAGCCGCAGGAGATGACTGTGAACCTGCTGGGGCCGCTGGTTATCAACGTGCTCACGCGCCGGGGGCGACAGGTGATTGTGCAGGATGAGGAGTACATGACACGGCATCGAGTGGTGGACGAACTTCAGCGTGCTGCGTTGCTGGGGAGAGACCCTGCAGTTGCATTAAAATCGCACCGATAATACCGGAAGAGGTCATTTTCCCCGTTTCCCGGGTGCTCCGCGACACGGAGGTCAGGGACTGTTCCGGGCGCTGGTTCCTGCACGGGCTCGCAACGGCGCAGCATTACCGCAGAAACCGGGCGTTTCGGGGCAGTCACAGCACTGCTAACGGCCACGGAGGGCACATATGCTGGTTCTGACGCGTAAGCCCGACCAGAGCATCATGGTCGGCAATGACATCGAGATTACCGTTCTGGAGGTGCGTGGTGAGCAGGTACGGCTGGGCATTCGCGCACCCCGGCACATCGCCGTGCACCGCAAAGAGATCTTCGAGCAAATCCGGCAGGAGAACCAGAACGCCAGCATGGTGGGAACGGACTCCCTGCCGGATCTGATAGAGCTGACTCCCCCGCAATAGGTCTCTTTCTGCATCGATCTGGCCTCTGGAAAGGCCGGTGTTCTGGAAAGCAGTTCGGAACATCGGGCGCGAGTTGACTTCTGCGGCCGTATCGGGTAGAGTATGAGCCATTACGACCACAGAAGTGCCTGCACTCATGACAGATCACCCGGACATAACTTCTGATCCTGCGTCAACCCCTGTGTCTCTGCTGCATGGATTGCCTCCTGATGAGTACCGCGCACGTCGGGAGCGGCTCCGGGCTGCCTGCCCGGACGCTCTGATCCTGTTGCGAGGTGCCACGGAGGAGGAGGCGCATGGTGTGCGCTACCGCCAGAACAGCCATTTTCTGTACCTGACCGGTGTGGATACGCCCGGGGCGTTTCTGGTGCTGCTGCCGCAGGGGCTTTCGGCCTCTCTGGGTCTGCGCGATGTGCCTTCCGGAGTGCGTGAGATCCTGTTCTTGCCTGCGCGGAATCCACAGAGTGAGATCTGGACCGGGCCGAAACAGGTGCCCGGCGAGGAGACGGAGCGGCGGACCGGGATCGAGAAGACCGCGGATGTGGCGCAACTCTGGAGCGCTCTGACCGGGTGGTTGCGCCATCTACCGGCTCTTTACACCATCGCACCATTCGGGGAGCACGCCCGATTGACTCGGGAGTATGCGCTGATCCAGCGTGTGGCCGATCTTGCGCCGATCACCCGCTTTCTGGACTGCTCCCTGCCTCTGGCCCGGCTGCGGATGGTGAAGTCCCCTGCTGAGGTGGCGTATATCCGGGAGGCGATTGCGGTCACCTGTGAGGCCCAGAGAGCTGCGCGTCGCGCCATTGCGTCTCTGACAGCAACATGGGAGTATGAGGTGGAGGCGCAGGTGCTGGCGACTTTCCGACAGCGAAACGCGGTTGCTGCGTTCCCCTCGATCATCGGGGCCGGCCCGAACGCGCTGGTGCTGCACTACGAGGCCAACAACGCGCCGATCCGCCCGGGTGACCCTGTGGTGGTGGACATTGGAGCGCGCGTGGGCGCGTACTGCAGTGATCTGACGCGTACGTACCCGGCAGGTGGGCGCTTCACGCCACGACAGGCGGAGATCTACGATCTGGTGTATCAGGCGCATCAGTATGCGGTACAGGCGTATCGACCGGGTGAGGACTCCCTGAAGTCGCTCAATGAGCGTTGCAAGGAGTTCCTGCGGGAGTTGCCGATCCGTGCACAGGATGCCTGTGGTGAAGAGAAGACGATGGACACGTTCATGCCACATGGTCTGTGCCATCACCTGGGGCTGGATGTGCACGATGTGGGCGTCCCCGAGGTGCCTCTACCCGTCGGAAGCGTGATCACGATTGAGCCGGGGCTCTATGTCCCCTCGGAAGGCATTGGCGTTCGTATTGAGGATGACTATCTGGTAACGGAGCAAGGTCTGGAGCTGCTGGGGCCAACTCTGGAGAAGGAGCGCGGGGCTCTGGAGGCGGCGCTCGCAGATAACGGCTAGCCTGCTTCCGGGCACATGGTGCGGTCACGTGAGCAGGGAGCGCCTTTTCGATGCACTCGTTTGAACTGGTTTATGAGGCTGAAGAAGATGTACTGGAGGTGACGTTTGCGGACTACGAGGAGCATTTTGCGCGCTCCGTGGCTCTGAACGATAACATCCTGATGCACGCTGATATCGGCCTCGGTACCGTCTGGGGGCTCACCTTCTACGCGTACACGCAGTTACTTCAGGTCAATGAAACGCAGCTCGATGGGTTGCAACCTCTTTCCGAGATCGAGTCCCGCCGGATCCTGACGCTTCTCTGTGTTCCCCCTGCCTCTTACTTTCTGGAGATCATTTCTCCGGGCGATCTGCTGGCGCGTGTCAAGGCGCCTCATCTGCAGGATCTGATCGGTTAGGCCTGCTGTGCTTTGCCTCACGGTACGGATAGAGGACGAAACCCCGGTTCTGATCGGTGCGTAGTTCCTGTGGCGCGCCCGGGTTCCGACCCGGTGGGCGACAGGCCGGGTGCACCGGATGTGCGAAAATCACAGGATCTACTTCCGGATTTTGCAGGAGCGACATGGCGAAACGATGGCTGGTGGGGTGCGGTGCCGCGACGGTTGCGCTGGTTTCTGTGGCCTATTTCAGCGTGCGGGCTTACCTGAGACCGAAGCCGCAATCGGGACGTACGGAGACCGTGCAACGGGGCGACGTGGAAGTCAAAGTGGTGGAGACGGGCACGGTAGAGCCCCTGCGTAAGGTGGAGGTCAAAAGCAAAGCCGGTGGCCGGGTGCTGAAGCTGTTTGTGGATGAGGGCGCGGTGGTGCGACAGGGGCAGGTGCTGGCGACGACGGATGCGGAGGAGGTGAGCAATCAGGTCGCGGCGCTCCGGGCGCAGCTGGCTGGCGCGCAGGCCCGCCTGGAGGCAGCGCGCAAGGCCGCGCAGTATCAGCAGGAGCAGACCCGTGCGGCGATCGCCCAGAACGAGCAGGCGGTGGCAGCAGCGCGCGCCCGATTGCGACAGATCGAGACCGAGGCACAAACGCAACCGGAACTGACTCGCAGGGATATCGAGATTGCGGAGGCCAATCTGGAAGCGGCACGTGCGCAACTCCGGGTGCAGCAGGACGCATTGCGGATCATGCTGGAGACCACGCATCCGCAGGCGATCGTCAGTGCGCAGGCTACCTACGATCGGCTGAAAACACAGGCCGACAACGCGGCGCGGAATGCAGAGCGACAGCGGCAGCTGCTGGCCCGGGGTTTTGTGTCCCAGCAGGTGGTCGAGAATGCGGAAGCCGAGGCGCAGGCTCTGGCCGCGCAGGTGCGTGAGGCCCGGGAGCGTCTGGACCGGATCCGGCAGGCCAACGCGCTGGAGGCGGCCAATGCGCGCAATCAGGTTGCCAATGCGCAGGCCAATGTGCATCAGATGGAGGCGGCACTGGAGCGTGCCCGACGGAACGTGCTTCCCGCCATCAAGCAGCGAGAACTGGAGAGTGCGCGCGCGGCGCTGGCACAGGCCGAAGCGCAACTGGCCGCCGCTCGCAGCGGGCAGACACAGGACGCAATGCGCCGGGATGAGGTGATTGCGGCACAGGCCGCAGTAGAGCAGTTGCAGAAGCAGCTCAATGAGTTGCTGGTGCGCCAGCGAGATACGACGCTCTACGCGGCCATGTCCGGCGTGATCACCAAACGCTACGTGGAGGAAGGGGAGTTGATCACCTCTGCGGTTTCCTCGTTCTCCTCGGGTACCACGCTTTTCCATATTGCGGATCTGCGCACCATGATCGCGCGGATCAACGTGAACGAAGTGGACATCGCCAGAATTCGCCCGGGGCAACCGGTTGAAGTACGGATTGACGCCGCGCGCACGATCCATCTGGCCGGACGCGTGCGCCGGGTCGCTCCCGCTGCGGCCGGAAGCGCAACCGCTACGGCAGGGAGCACGGTGAGCGCACAGGGCCAGAATGTGGTGCGCTTCCCGGTGGAGATCCAGATCGAGAAGCCGGACCCGCGGTTGAAACCGGGAATGAGCGCACGATGCACGATTTTCATTGCCCGACGCCGCAACGTACTGCGTATCCCCAACAATTGCGTGCGTGGAGAGGGCCCGGAAGCCGAGGTGCAGGTGGTGACGCAGATCGAGCGTGACGGGCAGAAAGTCGAGCAGATAAGTACGCGCAAGGTGCGTGTCGGGTTGCGTGGCGACGACTTTGTGGAGATCGTTTCGGGCCTGAAAGAGGGGGAGAAAGTGCGTCCCTATCCCTTCACCGGGCCACCGCGCAAAACGATCGATCTGGAATTCGGTGGCTCGGCGTCATGAACTTCTGGCATTGCGTTCTGACCGCGCTGGCGAACCTGCGGGTCAACAAGCTCCGCTCCGCGCTGACCATGCTGGGCGTGATCATCGGTGTGGCGGCCGTGATTGTGATGGTGGCGATCGTGCAGGGCGCCTCCGCGCGGATCACCTCGGAGTTTGAACGGCTCGGCTCCAGCCTGATCATCATTTTCTATCAGCTAGAGGAAAAGGACCGGAGGGCTTCCACGCGGCGTGTGGAAGGGCTCACGATGGATGACCTGCGAGCGATCGAGGCGCGCGGGGATCTGATCCGGGGCTATTCTGCCGAATTGCCTTTCGGACGGGAGATCACGGCCCGTTATGGGGATCGGACAACGCAGGTGAACCCCAACGGGGTGATGCCCGCCTACGAGCGCCTGCGCAATGTGACGGTGGCCCGGGGGCGGTTCATTACCGGTGAGGATCTGGCGACCTGGGCGAAAGTCTGCGTGGTCGGGGATAAAATTGCCCGGGAGCTTTTTCAGGGCGAGGACCCGCTCGGGAAATTGATCGACGTCAACGGACTGGCGTTGACGGTTGTGGGTGTGATGCAGAAGAAGGGGCGCTCGCTGGAAGGGGACGCGGATAAGTCCCTTTTTGTTCCCCTGACGACGGTGCAGAAGCGCCTGCTGGGCAGTGAGTTGATCGGGGTGATCTGGGCCGAGCCGAAGGATCCGAAGCGGATCAATGAGACCATGGACCAGATCTGGGAGATCCTGATGCAACGGCATGACAATGCGCCCGGTTTCCATGTGGACAGTCAGGAGAACATTCTGAACAGTATCAACAAGGTGCTGGCGGTCTTCGGAATTGTGCTGGGGTCCATCGCGGGGCTGGCGTTGCTGGTGGGCGGGATCGGGATCATGAACATCATGCTGGTGTCCGTGACAGAGCGCACGCGGGAGATCGGGATCCGCAAGGCTGTGGGCGCAAAACGCCGGGACATCCTGCTGCAGTTCCTGATCGAGGCGGCGACGGTTTCTGGAATTGGCGGATTGATTGGCATTGCGCTGGGCGCGGCGATTGCCTACACCATCGGGATCGTCACGCAGTTTGTGCCCGGCCTGGAGGACCCGCAGACCGGTGCTCGCGGCATCGCAGTGCACCTTCCGGTTACGTTCTCACTGGGGGCGTTTCTGTTTGCGTCCGGCGTGGGCGTGTTCTTCGGCATTTATCCGGCAGTGCGGGCCTCCGCGCTCGACCCGATACAGGCTCTGCGTCACGAGTAGGAACGGGCGCTGGCACGATCGGTAACGGCCGGCATGAGCAAACTCATGCCGGCCGTTACGCTTTCCGGTGTATCGCAGATCAGCCGGTGTGCAGATGGGATCTGGTAGCCGCCGGAGGTTGTGGCGACACAAGGCGCGTGGTGCGTTGCGCTTCTGCAGGACGCGATGCGCTGGTATCGGGGCGCAGGACCCGGGGCTGATTTTCTGCCCATCGCTTCAGGATCAGGTAGCCCTCGTCTGTCGGGGAGTAGCGTCTTCCGCCCTGATGGCCATCCTCTGTGCCGTCCTGAACGTTCAATGGCTTGCGGAGGAGCTTGCTCTGCGCGATATTCGCGAGGTCCACCTTCTGCTGGACTACCCGGTAGTTGAACATCAGGTCCGGGACCGAGATGTAGCCGAACTGGTCGGGGGGCTTCATGTAGTAGGAGGGAACACGTCCGACCACGCCGTGGCACCCCATGCAGGATTGCTGGTCCGACCGCTTCTGGCGGCTCAGTTCGGGCATCACATAGTCCCGGAAGTAGAGGATGTCCTCGGTTTGCTCCTTGGTCAGGACCGGTTCGCCGCTGGCGTCGAAGCGCACGCTCGGGTGTTTTTCCTGCTTGAGAAACGCGATGAGCTCTGGCAGGAACTTTTCGTTGCTCTGCTTGAGCACGTTCTCAATGATCTGGCGCAGGTCCCTGTCTTTCTCGAAGGTCAGAACTTCCGAGAGGGCGCGGAGCACTTCGGGATTGGACCGGAGCGCCGTTTTGTTGGCCATGCGGATGGCCAGAGCGCGGGTTCTGGGGGGCGCGGTTGGCTTGAGCTGATCCAGATAGAGTTGCAGGGCGCGGTCTTTGATGGTGAGCGCAACGTCGGGCTGGTGCGCGTCCGGGGATGTGTTCTGACGGAACGCGATGTTCTGTGCGCCAGCAGGTGCCGGGGCCTGCATGGCGGGATTGAACGTGAGCAACCACTCCACGCTGCGGAGCCAGAAGTGCGCCTCGAGCGGGTTGCGAAACTGCGCCGGGAAGTATTCGCGGAAGACGATTTCCAGATGCAGGTCTGTGTTCTGCTGGAGCACCTCACCGAGTCGGTCGGCCAGATACCACGCGGCATCCATTTCCCGTTCCGCTTCTGCTCTGCGGGCCGGGTCCGGGATGGCCGCGATCTCTTCTGGCGAGAGATAGCGCTCGAAGCGGGGGATCAGGATGTTGAAGAAGTTCCGCTGCTGTTCCCGGGTGGGGGGCACCACCCAGTTCACCCGGGCCCAGAGTTTCAGGATCGGGTCTGAGATTTGTGAGCGGCGGGCCGGCTCCATGGCGCCACGGCGGATCTGCGCCATCTGGGGCTCGATCTGCTCTGGAACCGCGGCGAGTCTGGCCGAGCGCGGATCTCCGACGGCCTCGGCTGCCAGCTGGCGGAGTTCTTCCGGACCTTTGAGGGAGTAGTCGACCAGAAACGCCGTCAGGGGCTGGTAGGGCACATTGGAGCCACCCTCGATGCCGGCACGCACGAGAGCGAGGTTGTTCCGGCGCACAGCGGACTGCAGGAAGTGGAGTGCCGCCTTGCCCATCATCTCACCGGCACCGGGCGTGACATAGCCCATCTGTCCGGGACCTCCGTCGGCCCCTGCCAGTTCGTAGAAGGTACCCCCGATACCAACGAGCCGGCGCGCCAGGCGGTCACGTGTGGCACTGTCTTTGAGCGTGTCGAACCGCCTGGATATGGCTTCGAACAACGCGGCCAGCTCCCGGTATTGATGTTCGTTGGAGCCGTTGGCCTTGTGCCCGTTGGCAATAAACAGGGCGTGGCTGGAGTACCGCAGGCAGTGTTCCACCAGTGCGCTGGACTCCGGGCGTTCCAGCAGGGTGATCCAGGCCCGGTTGAGACCGGATCGAACAGGCGGGTTCCAGACCCACCACTGCCATGCAGCCTTCATGGCCCATGCGCGTACGGCGGGGTGCGGATCGCGGTTCATGGCCCGGTCCATAAGGGCAACAAATCGTGGCCAGCTCAAACTCGCTTTCGGCATCACGGCATCGGCGCGCATGTTGAGCGCCTGCGCGATCTGAGCGCGCGTGTCGTCGTTGCCCTTTTCGAAGGCCGTGAGTGTTTCGTTCCACCCCCTGTCGTCCAGCAGGAGTTGCCGGAGCGCCCATGTGGCAGCATCACGTACCATTTTGGACCGGTCGGCCAGTGCGTGCAGCACCACGGGAACGCCTTCAGGGGAGCTGACCGCGCCCAGTCCGATCAGCGCCCAGTAGCGCACCGGGGGGCTTTCGTGGCGGGCCGCCTGAAGCATCAGATCGGTCAGTTGCGGATCGGCAGTGAGGGCGAGCGCCTGCACGCGCTGGAGCGTCTGCAGTAGCGTCTCTCCTTTGCGCGGGGTGAAGCGGGCGCGTGCGGGCCGTTCTGGAGTGACCGGATAGAGGCGCGAGAGCGCGTGCAGCGCGTAGGCAGTGGTCACGAACCCGGTCTGGGCCGCACGATTCCATCGCCCGGTCGGATCCTGCATGGCCAGCAGGGCTTTCACGGCACGAGCGATGGCCGGGTCGTCCGGGCCATGGCCTGCAGCCGAGAGCCCGAGGATGCCCAGCGCAGTCGGCGCGGGATCGGATCCTGCTTCGCCGGGCTTCCATGTCCGGCCTCCATCGGGGGTGTTACCGGGGTGGAAGCCCCAGGACCCGTCGGCGTTCTGGATGGCGCGCAGGCGGGCTTCATCCTGCTGGAGTTGCGCGCGCACGGCCTCCACAAACTTCTGAATCTCGGCTGCGCTGCCCTGTGGCTTCTGACCGGACGCCTGCTCCTGTCGGCGCGCGGTCGCAGCAAGGGCCGGATAGTCCTTGATGGGCAGGACGCGATGGAAGTAGTGCAGGCGCAGGGCAACGTCGTCGGTGTACTGCACGTTGTCGTTGAGGACGTTGCGCGCTTTCTCTTCCAGCTTACGGAAGTACTTCGGGTCGCCCGTGGTCTCCCACGCTTTTTTCAGGATCTCCGAGGCCATGATGGCCACGATCACACGGCCAATGTTGGACCCGGGGCCCGCGGCATTGATCCCGCCGGGATCTGCGGTCTGCATCACGTAGTTGGCCGTACGGATCTGCATCTTCGCGTGCAGCTTGCGCGGGCGGATGACGCGTTCGGCGTGGACGATGTTAAAACCGGCGGCCCGGGTGCCTGCGGGACCGTCGCCCAGGTCAAGCGGTGCCAGACTGGTGTTGTTGGCAGCGTCCTTCAGCTCGTTGGTCGGGCGCAGGCACTCGTACATCACAGTGATCAGATGCCAGTAGTTCTGCACGTTCTCGGGACGATAGCCGTTCTGGAAGGGCACAGCCGGCCCCCAGACACCGGACTGGGTGTGACAGGACATGCAGTTGGTGCCGAGCAGGTTGCCCGTGTCACGGATCCGGCGCTCCAGGCTCGCCCCGCGAGGGCGGTTGGTGAGCCAGGCGTCCACCTGTCCGATATGTGTGTAGATAGCCTGTCGCACGGCCATCCGTGGATCCGTGTAGGGCGCGGGTTTGACAGTGCGCAGCTGTAGCTGATACCCCGGTGCGTTGGCCTCGACGCGCAGGAAGTAGGTCTCGCCCGGTTTGAGGAGCCGGCAGATGTTGGCCCGGTGCTCTTCCTCCTGTTGATGAACGCGCTCGTTCTGATCCTGCCCTTCACGATACTCCTCGATGGCCAGCAACGGGGCTGTGCCAGCAAGATACTCTGCAACGGTGGTGCGGCGATTTGCCGGCGGTTCTTTGAGCCGATAGGCGCGGATGCGAGCAGCGATGGTCTGGCCGGGCAGGCTCAGCTGTGCGGTGAGCAACCGGGGTTCACGACCGCGGTACTCGATCCGGAACCAGTCGTCGCCACTCTGGCCTACGCGCCCGTTATCAAAAAACTCGATGTCGTCTGCCCCGCCAGTGATCTCGTAGGTGAGGATCGTGTCGCCCGAACCCTGTGTGACAGGGATTGTCTGTGCCAGTTCCGGGGTATCGTTCGGCTCGACTTCCAGATATGTTCGGAGCCGTTCCTGCTCGGCTGCGCTGCCAATCGGGATCGGACGTATGTGGATTGCCACAGGAGCGGTGGTGCCATCAGGCCATGGAGTGACTGCGGGAAGTGGTGTTAGACCGGGCACATGGCCTTTCTCGCGCCATCGGCGGCCGGCTGCTCCGACGTGCTCCTCGTTGGTGACGGCGGTCAGGCGCAGGGTGTACTTACCGGAGACAGGTGCACGATAGATCAGGTAGACGTCGTTGTCCAGTGCATGCAGGACTTTGCGCCAGCTGGCTGTGGGACGGGTGTAGATGCCGAGGGCCCTGTCATCACGTGTTGTGGCGCGGTCCGTTGTGAGGGGGGACTTCTGCTGTTCGAGAGTCCATTCTACGGCAATGCGTGCGTTCGGTGGTAGCAGGGAAGGACGTTCCAGGTGTACCGAGATCTCAACAGCCTGTCCTTCTGACAACAGGGTGGTCTGCTGGTACGATCCACGGAATGGGATGATCCCGGAAGGTGCCGGTGGAGTTTTCTGGTTGTCTGACGTGTTCTGTCGGGACGGTGTTTTCTGCGGGGGAGATACCGTACGTTCCGGGGGACGCTGCGGGCCAGACATCCCGACCAGTGCTGTGGCGCCGAGCGCAAGGGTCGCCAGGGACAGGCTCAGGAAGGAACGGTAGAGTGGACTTTGCAACGGACAACATCCGAACATAGAGGCCCTCTTATCCGCACAGGAATGGTCTGTTGTCATGACACAGAGCTGGAGACGTAGTGCACCCGGTGTCAGAACATCGGTGTTGTTTATGATACAATGGACACAGGGCTGGAGGCAAGGTTGCAGACAATTTCCTGCTACTGCATGCAGCGGGACATGCAATCACAGGCCTGTGAAATCCTTTCATGGAGGTGCTGTGCTGGAGGCAGATTGTCGTGATGATGACTGGTTGGCGCGCAGGTTGCAGGAGTTGCGTGCGACGTACTTCGCCGATGTGCCTCCGGGATACCCGATCGTCGCGCAGTTCGGCATTCAGGCGCGCTATCGTTTCGGGTCCATCATGGCGCGAGAAGGAAAGTCCCTGATCCGGGTCAATACGCTGTTTACCGATCCCTTCGTGCCCGTGTTTGTGATCGATGCGACGCTGGCGCACGAGCTGGTCCACTACGCGCATGGTTTTGGTTCCGGACTTCCCCGGCGCCATGCAAATCCGCACCGCGGAGGGGTGGTGGACCGTGAGCTGGCGCGACGGGGATTGAAGGAGCTGACCGAACAGGCCGACGCATGGCGCCGGGAGCACTGGGAGGCTTTTTATGCCCGTCGCTGTGCCCGGAAGCTGGCACGTCAGTCCGCACTCGCAGACGCCGCAGGGAGGTTGTGGGAGCAGTGGTTGTGTCGCCCGGGGTATCGGACTGTGGATCACCTGCGGGCGCGGCTGGTGAGACTGGGGGCCTGCTTCGGCCTGCCGGCAGATCGATTGCCGTTTGATGTTGCATGGTTGCACGCATCCCTGCGGCAGAAGGGACTCTCCTACTGGTTCCGCCGGGAGAAAACGGTACGGGTGCACGGTTTGATCGCGGACCCGCGTGTGCCGGACGCTGTGCTGGACTTTGAACTGGCGTACTGGCTGGCGTGCCTTACAGGAGGAACCTCCTGGCCAAAGTGGCAGCGGGCGTTGCAACAGGCCGGCCTGCAGAACACCGCAGAGGTTGCTCTGCGGTGGCGCGGCCGGTACTGGAAGAGGTTCTGCGTTCAGGATCATCCCCTGAGATCGCAGGCGGGGTGATCTGAAAGGCCCTGCAGAGCCGGCCTGCATATGCGTTTTTCACCACCGGTCTGCCACTGATTCGGTGCATTCTAGACCGGCCACATCGGAAAAATGCACAGAAAAGCCTTGTAGAAATACTTGCGTTTCCGTTTTGAGTGTGCTATCATAGCGCCGGAATCACTCCCTCCCGGCCCCAGCCGTTCCGCGACAGAGCAGAGCGCGACCGCACTGGAGCATCCAGGCGTATCGTTCGTTGTACCCTCATGTCCCACTCTAGAACAGGGACTGTTTGGAGAAAAGGAGAAATCTCATGCCCTATTCCGTCAAGAGCAAGAAGACAGGCGTCGAGTACTATCTGCATTCTCGCGAGACCCAATCGCGTGGTGGGAAGCGACTGTTGTACTTCTTTGCCAAGGAGATCAAGGAGGGAGCTCTGGACAAACTGCCCGAGGGCTACGTTGTGACAGAGAGCGCGCAGACCGGGTTGCCCCTGCTCAAAAGAGCCAATTGATGGCTGCTGGCAATGGCAATCAACCCGACGCCGATGTACCGGTGATCGGGTACTGTGTCTACTGTCGCTCGCGACAGCCGATGCATGGGGCCATACAGGTCTGTACACAGCGTGGAGGTCATGCACTGAAAGGGCATTGCGGCGTATGCGGCCGGGCGATGTATCGTCTGGGAGGATGGGACTCGATCGTGGCCTCTACCCAGAGAGGGGGGCGCGACGCGGGTGTGTCGTCTGACACGGAGCATGCGTGATCCCCAGTGTCTGATGGGCGCTACGTCGGCCTGCCATGTGCGTGGCAGTCTCTACCGAAAAGCAACAGGTGAATACTGGCCGGTGATGATGGGGAGGAGTACATCGCGTACTGTCTCCAGAGAGGGGAGGATGCAGGTGAGAGCTTCCCGACCAGAGCGCGATGGAAGGTCGCCCCGGAGCCGATCGAGCGCAGACAGGGTCCGCACAGGCGGACAACGCGCGTGAGTGCCCGTGAGACCGCTGCTGTCGGGCGGTCCGGGAACGAAGGTGGTACCGCGCGGAGCATCAGAGCCCGCGTCCTTCCTGACAGCATCGCAGGAGGGGCGCGGGCTTTTCCATGACCCCGACGCATTCAAGTCGTGGGGACCGGGAGCCGATATCTCAGAACAGGAGTCTGTGATCAATGTCCGGTATGCAAGAGAAGAAAACGGAACTGCCTGCCGGGTACGACCCGACACATGTGGAAGCGAAGTGGTACCGTTTCTGGAAAGAGAAAGGTTACTTTCACGCTACGCCGAGTCCCGGACGCGAGCCCTACTGCATCACGATACCGCCGCCGAACATCACCGGCAGCCTGCACATGGGGCATGCGCTCAACAACACGATCCTGGACGCCATGACCCGATGGCACCGGATGCGCGGTTTTGTTACCCTGTGTCTTCCCGGTACTGACCATGCGGGCATCGCCACACAGAACGTGGTGGAGCGCGAACTGGCGCGTGAGGGGCTCACCCGGCAGGATCTGGGACGGGAGCGCTTCCTGGAGCGGTGCTGGCAGTGGCGCGAGCAGTACGGCAACCGGATCTATCATCAGTTCGAACGACTGGGATGTTCCTACGACTGGGAGCGGGTGCGCTTCACGATGGATGCACCATACGTGGAGGCGATCATGGAGGCGTTCCGTTCCTGGTATGAACGGGGCCTGATCTATCGCGGGCAACGCGTGGTCAACTGGGACGTGAAATTCCAGTCTGCGGTCTCGGACATCGAAGTGGAGCTGGTAGAGCGGAAGGGGAAGCTCTATCACTTCCGCTACCCGCTGGCTGATGGGAGCGGGTACGTGACCATTGCCACCACGCGCCCGGAAACGATGCTCGGCGATACCGCAGTGGCTGCACACCCGGAGGATGCGCGCTACCGCCCTCTGTTCGGCAAAATGCTGCGATTGCCTCTGATCGACCGACTGATCCCGTTGATTGCCGACACGTACGCACGTCCGGAATTCGGTTCCGGAGCGGTCAAAGTGACCCCGGCGCACGACATGAACGACTTTGAGGCCGGCCTGCGGCACGATCTGCCGCGCGTCGTGGTGATCGGTAAAGACGGACGCATGACGGAGGCCGCGGGCCCGCGGTATGCCGGGCTGGACCGCTTTGAGGCGCGAGAGCGCGTGGTGGAGGATCTGCGCGCGCTCGGATTGCTGGAGAAAATCGAGGACTATGTGATCCAGACACCCGTTTCGGACCGCAGCAAGGAAATCATCGAACCCCTGCTCTCGGAACAGTGGTTCGTGGACATGAAACCTCTGGCAGAGCCGGCCATCGAAGTGGTCCGACAGGGGAAGATCCGTTTCATCCCGGAGCGCTACCGCGACATCTACCTGCAGTGGATGGAAAACATTCGTCCCTGGTGCATCAGCCGTCAGCTCTGGTGGGGACATCGTATTCCCATCTGGTGGACAGATGATCCGGACGCGACCGGAGGGACGTTTGACCCGTACTCGGGTCACCGACACTGTTTTGCGCGTACGAGAGAACAGGCCGTGGCGCAACTGGGCACCGAGCGTTGCTGGCAGGATGAGGACGTGCTGGATACGTGGTTCTCCTCGGCGCTCTGGCCACACGCTACGCTTGGATGGCCCCATGATACCCCGGATCTGGCCTACTTCTACCCGACCCATCTGCTATCCACAGCGCAGGAGATCCTCTACCTCTGGGTCGCCCGAATGATCATGACCGGACTCGACTTCATCAAGCGGCCGGTTGGCGTGGAGCTGGATCGCAACGGCCTGGTGAGCAACGACGGTCAGAGTATCTCCGTCATTCCGTTCCGCGATGTCTACGTGCATGCCACGGTGCTCGATGAGAAGGGCGAGCGCATGAGCAAGAGTAAGGGCAACGGGGTGGACCCGCTGGACCTGATCGACAAGTACGGTGCGGACGCCACACGCTTCTCTTTGCTACAGCAGGCCGGTAAGAATCAGGACATCCGCTACAGCGAGCAGCGTACCGAGATCGCCGGGCAGTTCTGCAACAAGCTCTGGAACGCCTCGCGCTTCGTGTTGATGAACCTCGATGCGGACACAACGGGGGCGCTGCCAGTTGTGGCACAACAGGCTCTGCCCGACCGCTGGATCCTGTCGCGTTTGAATGCGGCCATCGGTGCGGTCCATACAGCGCTCTCCGACTACGACATGGACGACGCGTGTCGGGCCCTCTACCAGTTTTTCTGGGGCGATTTCTGTGACTGGTATGTGGAGATGGCGAAGACCCGGTTGCGCGCTGCCGGGCAGGAGCGCCAGACGGCACAGAATATGCTGGCGTTCACTCTGGAGACAACACTGCGTCTGATGCATCCGTTCATGCCGTTCATCACCGAGGAGATCTGGCA
>JANWZQ010000160.1 GCA_025054835.1 Chthonomonadaceae bacterium | reverse complement strand
GCGTGTCAGAAAATCCTGCTTTCTGCAGGGAGCGGGTCTGGTGGTACCGTACCGCGCAGACCCGCTCTCTGATGCGTCGTTCACTCTTCAGGAACGGTTGCACCCTCACGTTGCACTGTGAGTCACTCCACACTGACCTGCACCTTCTTCGGCTTCACAGCTTCTGCCTTCGGAATGGTCAGTTCCAGGATCCCGTTCCGATAGGTCGCGCGCACCTTGTCTTCCTCCACGGGAACACCAATGGTGAAGCTCCGCTGGAATGCCCCGTACTGGCGCTCGATGCGCACGTAGTTGTCCCGACGCTGTTCATCCTCGAACTTGCGCTCCCCGCGAATGGTCAGTACATCGCCGTTGAGCTGGACATCGATGTCTTCCTGCTTCACGCCCGGCAGGTCCACACGGATCACGATGTTGTCCTGATCCTCATAGACATCGACAGAGGGGCTCCAGACGTTAGCCGACACATGCTCCCTCGGTTGTGCCAGCCGCGGGTTCAACGCACGCAGCATCTCGTCCTGCAATCGAATCAGAGACCCCAGAGGATCGCGTTCGAACTGCGCGTAGTTCATCCCTGTTCCCTCCTTTTTGACTGGTCGCAATGGATCGCTCCTCTCTGTTGATAGGGCTCCCGGGAACACCCGGATCTGCTGTTCTCCCGAGCAGGCAACCCGGGGGAACCTGTCATCGGTCCACCATGCGGCGTTGCCTGCTTACTGTTTGAATTCCGTGTCGATCACATCGTCTTCTGAACGGGCCTGTGGCTCGGCAGACGTGTAGCCAGCCCCACCATACCCGTTCTGCGACGCGCCATCCCCGGCCGCCGTCTGCTGCTGATAGAGCAACTCCGAGAGGCGATAAACCGACTGGCGCAGTTCCTCCGTCATCTGCTTGAGCGCCTCCGTGCTCGTATCGTTGGAGTTGAGCGCGGTGCGCACTTTGCTGATGTGATTCTCCACCGTCGTCTTCAGGTCGGCGGGCGTTTTATCGCCGAGCTCTTTTAGCTGCTTCTCGGTTTGATAGACGAGCGCCTCTGCTGCGTTACGAGCTTCGGCCCGCTCCCGCATTTTCCGGTCCTCTTCCGCATGCGCCGCCGCTTCCTTGATCATACGGTCGATCTCTTCTTTGCTCAGGTTGGACGTACCGGTGATCGTGATCTTCTGCTCGCGGCCGGTCGCTCGATCGCGTGCCGATACACTGACAATCCCGTTGGCGTCAATGTCAAAAGTGACTTCGATCTGCGGTACGCCGCGTGGCGCCGGCGGGATCCCGGTCAGCTGGAAGTCACCCAGCAGCTTGTTGGCCGCGGCGATCTCGCGCTCACCCTGATAGACCTTGACGTGCACGCTGGTCTGACCGTCTTCCGCGGTGCTGAAGATCTCGCTCTTGCGGGTTGGAATGGTCGTGTTGCGCTCGATCAGCTTGGTCATCACACCACCCAGCGTCTCGATCCCCAGGCTGAGCGGGGTCACGTCCAGCAGCAGAATGGACTGCCCGGTGCCACCGCCCTCGCTGGCCAGGTTGGCCGCCTGAATGGCGGCGCCGACCGCCACCACTTCGTCCGGGTTAACCCCCTTGTTGGGCTCCTTGCCGCCACCCAGCCGCCGGACCAGTTCCTGGATCATCGGCATGCGGGTAGAACCGCCGACCAGCACGATCTCATCGATGTCTTCCGGCTTCAGCTTGGCGTCTGCCAGTGCCCGTTCGAAGGGAACTTTGCACCGCTCCACCAGATCCGCGGTCATCTCTTCAAACTTGGCCCGGCTCAGATTCACATCCAGATGCACCGGTCCTTCCGGCGTGCTGCTGATGAACGGCAGGTTGATGTTCGTCTGCGTCACATTGGAAAGCTCAATCTTGGCCTTCTCTGCCGCCTCCCGGATGCGCTGCATCGCCTGCTTGTCCTTGGAGAGATCGATACCGGTCTCTTTCTTGAACTCGGCGACCACGTAGTCCATGATGCGCGCATCCCAGTCATCACCCCCCAGATGCGTGTCGCCGTTGGTCGCCAGCACTTCCAGAACGGTGCCCCCGTCCTCGGTGCGCCCGATCTCCAGCAATGTCACGTCGAACGTACCGCCACCCAGGTCAAAGACCAGAACTGTCTCTTCTTTGCCTTTGTCCAGGCCATAGGCCAGAGCGGCCGCAGTCGGCTCGTTGATGATGCGCAGCACTTTCAATCCAGCAATCTCGCCCGCGTTTTTGGTTGCCGTGCGTTGCGCATCATTGAAGTAAGCTGGAACGGTGATCACAGCCTCGGTCACTGGCTGGCCCAGGTAGGCTTCTGCGTCTGCCTTCAGCTTCTGCAGGATCATTGCGGAAATCTCTTCCGGCGTGTAGCTCTTGTCACCGATCGTGACGCGCTCGGACGTGCCCATCTTCCGCTTGATGGACAGCACCGTCCGGTCCGGACTGATCACGGCCTGCCGCTTAGCCGCTGAACCGACGAGGCGCTCGCCGGTTTTGGTGAAACCAACCGCCGAGGGAGTCAGGCGGCTTCCCTCCGCATTGGGAATGACCGTCGGCTCGCCTCCTTCGATGACGGCCACCACCGAGTTGGTCGTTCCGAGGTCAATGCCTACTGCTTTGCCCATACTGTTTCATGCCTCCACTGCGTTGTCATCTGTATATACGGATTGAGGACCATTTCCGTTCGCATTCTTCCAGCGTTTTTAATATACAATTTGAGCATACTATTGTCAAGTCTTTCACTGCATACGTGTCCATGTTCGTGTGTTCTGATCATCAACGTGGAGTGAAAACCTTCCAGACCGGGGTGTAACAGATGCCAGAAGAGGTACAGAACATACCGGCAGGGATAAGCAGGATTGCCAGCAATCCTGTTATCCCTGCCGGAGATGTGGAAACCTGTTATGCGGGGCCAGAGTCACGACTCGGCGGCGATGACGCCTTCATCATACCGCGCAACAACCCTGCATCCCGGCGGAACTACCAGAAAGTCTGTCTCATCCCATGCGCCATCCACCAGACGTTGCAAAAGGCGCAGGTCGCCCTGCACTTTCTCGAACTGCCATCCCCGTTGTTCTGCTTCTGCACGCACCTGCCGCTCATACCGGTCGTCCGGCTCCACTCCCATTTCGATGAAGGTGAACTGCTGATAGTGAGGAGCCTCCTGCCCCAGAACGCTGTAGAGATAGCGTCCATTGTCCTCTCCGTACCGGGAGATGAAATCCTCCAGTCGCTGGTTCAGACCTGTCTGCCGTTGCAGGGACAGCTGGTGCAACTCGTCTGTGTTCTCCCCGCGTTCGATCCAACCGGTCGTTTTGAAATAGACTCCGGGGTTGGCATAGAAGTAGTCCAGATAGCGTTGCCGGCTACCCAGAAAGAGGGTAATGCAGTCGTGCGCCCGGGGCAGTACAAGCGGGATCTGCGGCGCTACCAGACCTGCCAGACCGTTGCTGCACAGGCCATACCCGAATAGGACCGCTTCGTACCGGGCGACATCCACCGCGTCCAGAGTAGCCTGTATCCTCGCACGCATCTTTATCGCGCCGATATCATGCAGCCCCTTGGGAAGGAACGTAACGTCCACAATGTTGGGCGAACGCGCAACTACCCAGCAAACTTCCCGATACAGTACTTCGCAGCTGATGAGCTTCAGGCGCATGGGATCACATCAATCTCCGGAGCGCAACAGGTGGTTCAGGCAAGGAAACGTTGAAGTGTGCGGATGAAATCCGGCCCGGTACCACAGCATCCGCCAATGAAGCTGGAACCGGCCTGCACGAGCGCGATTGCCTCCATTGCGAACTCCTCTGGCGTCATGTGGTAGACCGCATGTCCTTCCACAATCTCAGGCAGTCCAGCGTTCGGCTTGATCCACAATGGAAGGTGCGTGACGGCCCGCAGGCGCTGGCAGATCGGCAGCATCTGCACCGGACCGTTACCGCAGTTGGCGCCGAGCGCGTCGGCTCCGGACGCAACCAGCGCCTCGGTCGTCTCTTCTGGAGTATGTCCCATGATGGTACGATCCCCATCTCTACCAGCCCCGTACACCATGCACACCACCACGGGCAATCCGGTCTGCCGGGCTGCTTCCAGAGCAATACGGGCTTCCTGCAGGTCGCTCATTGTCTCAATGACCAGCGCATCGGCCCCGCCCTCCGCCAGCGCGCGCGCCTGCTCCAGAAAGGCAGCGGATACCGCCTCGGGCGACACCTCTCCTGCAGCCAGCATCTTCCCGGTAGGTCCCATGGAAGCGAACACCTTCGTGCGCGTGCTCGCCGCGCGACGTGAGATTGCAACCCCGATCCGATTGATCTCTGCGGCCCTGTCTGCCAGCCCGTGACGCTCCAGAGCGATACGATTGGCTCCGAACGTATTGGTCAGGATCACCTGACTGCCCGCGTCCACATAGCCCTGCGCCACGGACTGCACCCGGTCCGGGTGCAACAGGTTCCAGGCATCCGGGCAATCCCCGATGGGAAGCCCGCGCGCTTGCAGCTGCGTGCCCCACGCGCCGTCGGTTATGACCGGGCCGTGCGCGGCCAGTTCCGCAATAACGTTGCCCATATTCTGTCCTCCCGGCAGAAGGCTTTCCTGCCCCCTCACGTGTCCTTGCGCAGACGCTCACCCGTAGACGCGTTGCAGCAGGCTGCGCGCTTCGGCCTCGGTTGCAGTCTCCACGATCAGAAAGATCCCCTCCCCTCCGACTGCCTCGATCAGCGGCTCCACCTCCTGTGGGAGAACACCGATGGCCTGCACGCTTTTGCCACCGGCCCGGATCTGTCGGTACAGGTCATACCATTCCGGGGAGCCCCCGCCCGGGAGTCCTGCCTGGGGTGTCCATTCGATGGCCCGGATCGTATCGATCGATAGCAGGTTCGGCAGTTGCGGCAGCGCCTGTGTGCCGTCCAGGTGATACATGGCATAGTCCAGATAGGCACATTGCTCGGCCATCGGAGCCAGCACAAACTGCCGGAACATCTTCGGACTGATCATGCAGGAGAAATCGCACTGCACCTTGGCGGTCTTCCCGGGCCCCCAGATCTGGAACGCATGGAACGCATTGCCTCCCCAGGGGTCATGGATCCGTTCCCACAGGGCGTCGAAGCACGTGTAATAGGCCCGGTTGATCTCCCGGATCTTCTCCTGCACCCACTCCGGGCGCTCCACGAGGTCCATCAACGTCTGTTCCGGTCCACGTAGTTGCGCCAGTGTGTCCAGGTTCTCCACAAGATCAGGCATGCCAACCAGGTAGCGTCCCTCCGCCTGACGCAATGCCTCGTCGATCACCGCCAGATGCCGTTGCCACCAGAAGTTCTGCGGGTCGCACTCCAGAGGCGGATGCGCATCGGGATCAGTGATGCAGGGCTCATACCAGACCGTGTCGGGCGTCACATGCCCTTCCGCCCCGAGAAACAGTCCCAGACTTCCCGGTCCACCAACGTTCGCGTTGAACACCGGCAGCGCCACACCCCCGAAGAAGGTGCGCGACAACCGGTAGATCTCCGCCTGTACGCGATACTGCGGGTCCAGACGCGCAACGAACGGGTCAGCAGGAGGTGGCTCTGGCAGATCGGCCCGGGGCTCTTCTGCAGGCGCGGTCACGTGGAGCGCTACTCCCCTGCCATCCCACCAGTCACGCAGACGCTGCAACGCACTATCAATGTCTTCTTTCCAGATCATGCGTCCAGCCCGTATTCCTCTGGCAGGTACGATACGTCCTGCAGAAACGCGTGCATCGCTTCACAGAACGCCGTCTCCGTGTCGGGCAGGCGGTCGGCGTCACGCTCCATACGGTCCAACCAGCGCACCTCAACGGGCGGAATACGTACTCTGCCGTCTCTGTGCGCTGCGCGTAGCAGGGTCAGTGTGGTCTGCACTGCGCGACGTACCTGCCGGTATGGATTGTCCTCCTGGATGATCTCGCCAGCAATCTGCAACACGACGTCCGGCCGGAGAACGAAGGCCTGCGGGTCCAGAACTGCATCGGAGGCTACCAGCCAGTCGCGCAACAGAAGGGCGTGCTCCCGGGAACGTGCCGCGACGTTGAGCAGACGACAGTCGTAGGCCAGTTGCTCCAGTGACACAACCGGGGCACTGGCACCGAGCAAGCGTACGTTCTGCACCGATTCGTTGGACCAGCAGTCGCAGACTGCCTGCGCAATGTTCCCCAGCGGGCTCAGGTGCGCACATGCCGCTGTACGCCCCTCCATAGAGATCGGCACGCCCGCGATTGCCTTCATGTAGGGGCCCTCGTAGGCGCAGTCCTTGCTCGGACCGACAGCTCCCATCGCATAGGCCATCTGGCTGCGGGGCACAGAAGCGACGCGTACTACGGCAGCGAACACACGGGGCAACAGACGTTGCTCCGCCAGCGCCATGGCTGTGTTGGCAAACCCGCAGGCCGTATCACCGGAAGGCACGATCCCGGTAGCCCGGCATGCCGACACAATCTCGCGCCAGAGGAACTGCATATCGCGAGGAGCCAGAACCCCCAGAGCATACACCACCTGCCACAGATCTGCCGTCATCAGTCCCGGGTCGCACACCTCTTTTCCACCTGTCGACTCAATGGCGATCAGGTCGGCGCCCGCGTCTGCGGCAGCATGGAACAGTTGCACCATGCTGTCCCAGTACGGGCCACTGCGCATGCGTGGCGGGCGTTCCTGATCACGGCAGTCGTTCGGCGTCAGGCGAAGCGCACTCTGCAGGCCATACTTTTCATGATAGGCAGCCAGTGTGTCTGCCAGCAGACGCGTGATCTCCACGCCCCACTGCGGATGTATGGTCATGGGAGGCAACGTTTCGAACTCCACCAGCAAGTCGGCTACATCCAGTGCGACGGCCCGCGTGCACACACTTTCGATGATTTCCGCATATTGCTGGCGCACGTCCGGCCAGGTCTGCGGGTTGATTTCCATGGGCGGCAGGGTGAAGTTGATCTCCGGGATCACTTTCCCGCTCCCGATCTGCACTCCCCGTCCACAACAGACGGGAAAGGGAGCTTGTCCGAAAACGAAATCGTCCGGATCTGAGATTGCCAGTCGCTGTTCGTGTTGTGCCACACCCTCCTTACGCCACACTTCCTTCATGACTGAGCCTCCCGGCTACTGCTACAGAGCCCCGGATCCCCCTGCCTGCATCAGAACAGCGGTACCCGTGATCACACAACGACCAGACTGCGGGCTACTCGCACCGCGCCACTAGCGTTGTCGCTGAAGCCATCGGCGCCAATTTCGTCGGCGTAGCGCTGCGTGACGGGTGCTCCACCAACCATCACCTTGACCTTCGGGCGCACGCCGTTCTGCTCCAGTGCCTCGATCACTGTTTTCATGCCAGGCATCGTGGTGGTCAGCAGCGCAGACATGGCCACGATCTGCGCTCCCTGTTCTCTGACCGCAGCGACAAATTTTTCCGGCGGCACATCCACACCCAGATCGATCACTTCAAATCCGCCCCCCTCCAGCATTGCCGCAACCAGGTTCTTCCCGATGTCATGAAGGTCACCCCGTACCGTCCCGATCACTACTTTGCCAGCAGGCTCGGCCCCTCTGACGGCGAGCAGGGGGCGGATCAATTCCAGTGCACCCTTCATCGCCCGTGCCGCGACGAGCAGTTCTGGAACAAAGTACTCGTTTGTCTCGAAACGCCGGCCCACCTCGTCCATGGCCGGGATCAACGTCTCATCCAGCAGTTTCTGAGGGTCCACTCCTTCCTGCAGCGCCTGTCTCACCAGTTCCCGGGTGGCAGGCGCATCGCCCTCGAGCACCGCCGTGTAGAGTGCTTGTATGTCCGTCATTTTCTCTTCCCCTCCTGCAGTTCGGCCTCCCCGGTATGTGCGCTGAAGAGTGATGCGCTGGCACCCTTCGCTCGCATGGTGATCGTGTACAGCTGCACCCCCAGAGTACGGTCATCCTGCGAGCCGGGAATGAGGGCGCGTGGCACCCACCCCGCACACCGTAACTCCAGCACAGCACGGTCTGTTTTCACGGGCGGGATCGGCACCTCCAGCCGGCGTGCGCCTGCCTGCAATGCTGCGAGCCGTTCGCCATTCAGGTAGATGCCCGCTTCCGGGCTTACGGCCTGTGGAGGTACCGTCAGCTCCAGCGTCAGCACGTAGGGCCTGTCCGGTAACACAGGCAGCAGCAGTGCCGACCTGTCGGAAGACCAGCGCATGGATAGGTGCGGTTGGCCCTCCGGCAGAGACTCTGGCGCATGCCATCCCCGCAGGTAGCGTGCATCTCCGGACGCCCCCACCTGAATGCGATAGTGGCGCTTCATAGCTGCCGTCAGGGCAAAGGGTTCCGGCTCGTTGGCCAGCGCAACCGTCCGGCGCCCCGCGCGATTTTCCACACGGAAACCGCCTGTCGCCTGATTGCCCGTAAGAACGGCTGAAACTACCTGCGCACCGATCTGTGCGCACACCCCCTCATGCTGAAACGTGCACCCCTGCACGATCACGCGTCCGGCGTCCAGCTGCAGAGCCGGTGAGCCGCCAGCCCGTACATCCCATTGCACGAAGTGGCAGGCATTCAGCGTTAGCTGCCCCGGTTGCGCACGCATCCAGACACATCGGTCGATTGGTCCCCAGAACGAACAGTTCGTCAGGCTCACTTTGCCCACCACCCGGGGCCCCACTTCGACGCAGACCGCTTCCTGACTGCTCCACCGCCCCACAAATTCGCCGTTGGTGATGAGCAAGCCCGGTGGTTGCGCCTGCTCGACCAGCACGGCTCGTTCACAGGAGTCCGCGCCGATGCCCAGAAAGTTGCCGTTGGTGCTTCCAGCTTTCGACTCGGAGAATTTGTAACCGACGCCGTAGCCAAAGCAGAACGTGTTGGCAACATAGTGCCAGTCGGTGCGTGCGAACTCAAACGCCACTCCCTGCGTGTTGATCCACTTGCAGTAGGGATCCTCCGGTTTGTAGATGACTCCAAAAGGCCAGTAATGCACATTCTCAATCCGGCCGATGTCGTAGCACTCGTCCACGTACAGGCCACGCTTGATCGGATAACCGGTCACGTTGCGCACCAGGTGCCGGTGCGCCCGCACCAGACGAATGCCCTCGTACGGATTGAGCAGCAGGCAATCCTGCACGCTCACGTTCTCGGTGTTTTCTGAGAGAATGCACGGGGGATAGGGCACAGGAGGCACGTCGGTCTGTTTCCACTCCGGGTAGGCAATCACCACGCCAGCCAGTGCGGCATTGTTGCCCGCAAGACGAATGAAGGGCGCGCCCTGTTCGGAGCCGCGCCCCGCGTAGGCTAACAGCACGGTCCCCGTAAGCTGTCCGGACGCATCGCGATGGGGCATGGGTGCGGACCGGAACGTTCCCTGCAGGGTGACGTTGGCCGGGATCACGAGATGGCCCTGGATCCGATAGCGCCCGGCCGGAACCTCCACAACCCCACCACCGGCCTGACCGGCACGGTCCAGTGCTTGCTGAAAGGCGGCAGTGTCGTCCGTTGTACCGTCGCCACGCGCTCCTGTCTCTCTAACATTCCATCGTACGGGCGATAGGTCTGCAAGCACACGCAGGGGAACCAGCGCTCCCAGCAAAAGCAACGTAGCAGTCCATACAACGGTTGTGCCACCGCGTTTCATAATGATCTTCATCCTCTGCCCCTGGAAAGCATAACCGTACAGGCAAACGGCAACCTGTGGTCAGACCCATTATAAGAGGCGCGGAACAGACGCGTCATCCGCCACAAGACGGATTCTCCGGTCTGTCCCGATCCCTGCAGGATCCGCCATCTGGCGGATGTTTACGCCCGATCACACAGGATACATTGACGACAGGCACTGACAGGAGCCAGACCTGAACGACAGGAGAGGATCACAATGCTGGAAAAAGTACGTGACTTCTGGCATCACGGGCTCCATGTGCGGCTCTATCAGGGGTTGGAGCCCGTGCTCGTTAACCGACAGAAGCAACTGGTTTTTGAACGGCGCGTTCTGATCGATCAGAAGGAGGTACGGGAGCTGGCGCGCCCTGGCCCGGTAGACGAATGGGTGCAGCAGGTGCGTCGCGAGCTGGACGCACATCTACAGGAGTACGTCCACGGCGGTTTCTCCTCAGGCTAGCCCGCCGGCACCGGTGAGGCAACCTCCCGGATGCGAGAGCCCATGTGGAGGAGCCGGAAGCTACCGGGCCATTCCAGCAAAAACCTCTGTCCGATCCGATGCACCATCTGTCTGCGTCCGCAGCCCCCGATCAGCCGTTGATCAGCTGCGTCACTGTGGCGAAATCCTCTTTGAGATGCGCATATAGAGCCTGATAAACGGCATGCAGCCGACGGTAAGCCGCGTGATTCACCGTACAGGGCTCCGTACGATCGACAGGCTGGATGGTCGCGGCGCAGGCCGCCTCGACAGAGGGATAGACCCCGGTACCAACCCCCGCCAGCAGGGCCACCCCGAACGCCGGCCCCTCGTCCACATTGATCGTCACGTGGGCGTGCCCGGTCACATCGGCCAGGATCTGTCGCCAGAGCGCGCTGCGTGCGCCGCCGCCAGAGGCACGCACCTCCCGGATCGGCACCCCCAGCCCCTGCATGATGAGGAACGAGTCGTTGAGCCCGTAGGCGACCCCTTCGAGAATCGCACGGGCCACATGAGCCCGGTTCGTGCGCCGTGTCAGACCAAACAGCACACCCCGTGCGTTCGGGTCCGGGTAGGGAGTGCGCTCGCCTGTCAGGTACGGCAGGAAGATCAGCCCCTCACTGCCAGCCGGAGCGGTTGCCGCACCCGCGCAGATCAGCTCGTACGGATCCCGTCCCACAGTAGCGGCCACCGTCTGTTCCGCCTGGCAGAACGTATCCCGATACCATTGTAGTGACCCTCCCGCCGAGAGCATCACTCCCATCAGATGCCACTTGCCCGGCACAGCATGGCAGAAGGTGTGCAGCCGCAGTTGTGGGTCCACAACAGGAGTGTCGCTGAAAGCGAACACCACACCCGACGTGCCGACCGTCGAGGAGACCACTCCGGTCTGCACAATTCCATTGCCGACAGCGCCGGCTGCCTGATCGCCTCCTCCACCCACTACAGGTGTCCCCGGCCGCAACCCGGTGGCGGTTGCAGCGGCCTCCGTTATGCGCCCGGAGACCTCCGGAGACTCGTAGACTGCAGGCATCCAGTCCCGTGGAATCCCGATGGCATCCAGCACTTCCCACGCCCACGTTCGTTCCTTCACGTTGAACAGTGCGGTGCCCGACGCGTCCGAGACTTCCGTGGCGAACTCGCCTGTTAACCGGTACCGTACGAAGTCTTTGGGCAGCAGTACCCTGCGTACACGGGCATAGCGCTCTGGCTCGTGATTGCGCAACCAGAGGATCTTGGGCGCGGTGAAGCCGGTCAGCACCGGGTTGGAGAGCAGTGCCACGATCCGATCCCGGCCCACAGTGTCTGTGATCCAGTCGCACTCGTTCTGAGTGCGCTGGTCGTTCCACAGCAGTGCCGGGCGAATTACCTGATGGTTCTCATCCAGAAAGACCGAACCGTGCATCTGCCCGGAGAGCCCGATGCCGGCAACATCTCCGGCGTCGATCCCGGCCTTCTCCAGCACTTCTCGCACGGTGCGGCAGGTGGCCTGCCACCAGTCCTCTGGCTCCTGTTCGCTCCATTGTGGCTTCGGTGTGTAGAGCGGGTACTCCGCCACCGCACGCGCCTTCACCCTGCCGGTTTCGTCCACCACAACCGTTTTGGTTCCGCTGGTCCCGATATCGATACCGATCAAGTACCTCATCGTTCCTCCGCTCCCGTTGCGTCGTTTGTGGCAGGTTTCCCGCCGGCTCACCGGAAATCCTGCCCGGAACGTACCGAGAATTGCAGGTCCCGTTCAGAACTGCCGATCTTCGCGGCTCATACGGATGTCTGGCAGGTCTGCCACGGCCTTACGCAGAGCCTGCTCCCAGTGCGTGTGGATCGCCATGAGATCCGGGTCCCGGTCATAGAATCGGCGATGCCGGGTGATCTCCAGGTCGTCGCGGGCGTAGACCAGCAGGTCAATTGGCGGCCCGACCGTCACGTTGGAGCGCATTGTGGAGTCCAGAGAGATGAGCGCGTACTTGGCTGCCTCCTCCAGTGTCGTCTGCTCGTAGCGCACCCCCCGATCCAGAATGGGACGCCCGTACTTGCTCTCGCCGATCTGCAGGTAGGGCGAGTCCTCGGTTGCATAGAGCGGGTTGCCCTGCGGATAGATCAGATAGAGATCCGGGTCCTGTCCCCTGATCTGTCCCCCCAGCAACAGGTGCACGTTGAACTGATAGTGATCGCGCTCCAGCGCTTCCCGATCGATAGCAGCGACGGCGCGCACCTGCGCGCCCAGCACACGAGCGGCTTCGTACATGGAAGACGCGGTAGCCAGTCCACGTCCTTCCTCAAAGTCCTTGCGCGCCAGGGTGATCACCGATTGTGACAGCGACAGGCTACCGCTCGTCAGCACCACAAAGACCCGTTCCCCTGGACACACAAACGTGTGCATCTTCCGGCACACGTTCACCTGATCGTACCCGGCGTTTGTCCGCGAGTCAGAGGCCATCACCAGGCCATGACGCGTCTTGATGCCCAGGCAGTACGTCATCGCATCCCCTCCCGTCTGGCATTGCACGCCATAACGTCAGAGGATTGTACCAGACACTGTCCGGAACCGTGCTTGCAGAAAAGCGTGGAATTACGTGGAAACAGGACGCCGTCCCTGCTTCGGGACAGGGCGGCGTCCTGCCGGGGGTCATTTGTTGGGCTGAGGAGTCAGACGCAGATAGGGCTTGAGAGCCCTGTATCCCTTCGGGAACAGCTTATCCGCCTCCTCATTGCTGAGGGATGGCAGGACGATGCAATCCTCTCCGTCCTTCCAGTCTGCGGGGGTAGCTACTTTGTAGTTGGCGGTCAGCTGCAGTGAGTCGATCACGCGCAGGATCTCCGCGAAGTTGCGCCCGGTGCTGGCCGGATATGTCAGCATCAGCTTGACTTTCTTGTCCGGACCGATGATGAACACGGAGCGCACGGTGAACGTGTCATCTGCGTTGGGGTGGATCATCCCGTACAGCGTAGCGACCTTCCGGTCCGCGTCGGCAATCAACGGGAAGTTGAGCGCCACACCCTGTGTCTCCTCGATATCTTTGGCCCATCCCCTGTGATCCTCTACCGGATCCACGCTCAGACCGATCACCTTCACGTTGCGCTTGTCGAACTCTGGCTTGAGCCGTGCAACCGCGCCGAGCTCGGTGGTGCAGACTGGAGTGAAGTCCTTTGGGTGTGAGAAAAGCACTACCCAGCTGTCGCCAATCCATTCATGGAAGTGGATCGGGCCTTCGGTAGTTTCCTGAACAAAGTCGGGGGCAACGTCGCCAAGTTGGATCGCCATGGTTTCTCTCCTTTTCCCGAAGTCATACCGTCCCCACAGGAGAACGGTACGGAACAACTGTGTTGCCATTCTGGCGCAACATACCGCGCCAAAATTGACTAATTCAATCTAAATAGTAAAATAAGAGTACTCGGAAATCTCTGCTTTGTCAAGCCCCGGTATGTCTGTGGACCTGCCCTTTATACGGCGACACAGTCCGTCTTCTGTTTCTCCTGCATCTGTCCTCGAACAGAGGATTTCGCCGCACCCGACGGGAATGAAGGCACGGCGAGTCATTTGCTCCGAAGGAGGATCTGTCATGAGAACACGCTGGGCTGTGATTGTTTCCTTTTTCTGCCTTTACGCTCTAACAGCACAGGTTGCACCGGCCCAGGACTGGCCGCAGTGGCGTGGCCCCGGGCGTGATGGGATCTCCCGGGAGAAGGATCTGCTCCCGTCCTGGCCCCCGGAAGGTCCCCGACTGCTCTGGCAGGTGAACGACGCTGGCTTCGGATATGGCAGCGTTGCTGTGGCTGGCAACCGGGTCTATCTGGTCGGCAACAAAGGTCTGGACAATGAATTTGTTACCGCGCTTGATGCCCGGGATGGCAGAGTGCTCTGGACTACCCGGATCGGCAAGGTGGGTAACCCGAACCAGCGCCCCAGCTACCCGGGCGCGCGTTCCACCCCCACGGTTGACGGGGATCTGGTGTACGCCTTCGGCTCCGATGGCGATCTGGCCTGCCTGGAGGCCAGGACAGGGAAAATTCGCTGGCAGAAGAACGTGCGCACCGAGCTCGGCGGCAAGCCGGGTGAATGGGCCTACGCGGAGTCTCCTCTGGTCGACGGGAATCGAGTGATCGTCACGCCGGGAGGCGAACAGGCCACGCTTGTCGCTTTCAACAAGAAGACCGGTGCAGTGATCTGGAAATCGGCCGTGCCGGGGGGCGACACGGCCGGATACGCCTCTGCGCAGGTGATCGAAATCGGGGGCATCCGGCAGATCGTCCAGTATCTGAGCAAGGGTCTGGTCGGCGTGGATGCGAAGACCGGGCAGTTCCTCTGGCGTTTCGATAAGACGGTCGATACCCGTTTTGGCGTCTCGGCTGCTACCCCCATCGTCGCCGGCGACTCGATCTACACGGCTGCCGCGACTGGCGGCGGAGTGGCCCGGTTACGCGCTTCCGGCGGCACTGTGACCGCCGAGGCCGTGTATGTGGAGCGCAAGATCCCCAACACCATCGGGGGCGCCGTTAAAGTGGGAGACTACCTGTATGGCACCACCAGTGCGGTTCTGCTCTGTACCGAATATGCAACCGGCAAAGTCCTGTGGGAAGACCGCTCTGTGGGCCCTGCCTCGCTCTGCTACGCGGACGGGCGGCTCTACGTGCACGGCGAGAACGGGGAAGTCGCTCTGGTAGAAGCCACGCCTGAAGGCTACCGGGAACGCGGCCGCTTCACGCCCCCCAATCCCCCTGAGCGTGGCCAGTCCAGAGCATGGTCCTACCCGGCTATCGCCGGTGGCCGCCTGTACATCCGGCAGCTTGGAACGCTCTGGGTCTTCGATTTGCGCGCTTCCCGCGCCGCACGCTGACAGGCTCCTATTATCGGGCAGGCTTTTCGGAGGACGAGGGCTTTGTGTTCTCGTCCTCTTCTTCCTCGATCAGGAAGAGAAACTTGCCCCGTCGGCTCTCCAGCGTCTCCGCGCCCTCTTTCGTGCCGACGTAGACAACGTCGTCAAACTCCATGCGTTGTCCGTCGGTGTCATGCCCTTTCACCGGTGGAAAGAGCGTGAGCTTCTCCGCCTTCCCGTCGTACTCCGCGCGTTGCGCTGTCAACGTGCGCTCGATCTTGCGCCCGTTGCGCAGGATTGTCTGCTGGAATACCAGATTACCGGAAAGGCGAGAGAACTCGCGTTTGTAGCGTGTCTCTACCCGATCACATCGGATCACTCCGCCTGCCCGGCGCGCCTCGCCCAGATCCGCATTGCCGGCGTTCCCGGCATCTGCCGGCTGCTCCTTCGGCTTGATGACAATCTGCACATTCCCGGTGATCACCGCGATCTTCTGGTCCTTTGCGTGGTTTACTTCTGCTCGATCTCCGGTGATGCGGTACTTCGGGTCCTCCATTACCAGATTGCCTTCCGCTATCAGGATCTGGCTTGCGTTGTTGTACCGCGCGCGACTGCCAGTCACCTTCAGGTCCCCTTCGGTGTACACGAAGCTGGTACCGGAGACCGTACGGGTCTTCTCATCGTAGACCGGGTTATCCATCACCAGTTCGGCCATCCGGCGTGTTTCAGTTTCCTTTCTGGAACCAGCAGGAGCCTGACGCCCGGAGGCAACCCAGGACGCTCCCGAGCCGACCAGCGCGAGACCGGCCAGAACGATGCTCAGCTGGCGTATTCCAGTGGACTTCATGCTCATTTGAGAACCATGGATCTGCAGAGATCTGCGCGCACGACCGAACATACTGGAGCCGGGAAAAACGGGCAGGGCGCTTCTTGACATAATCTGGCGTTCATGCTATTATAATACGCGCACACCGCTGTGACATGAGGTGTGCTTTTGTACGTTCCCCGCTAGCTCAATGGCAGAGCGTTCGGCTGTTAACCGAAATGTTGGTGGTTCGAGTCCACCGCGGGGAGTTGTCTCGATGAGGCACAATGGTATCGCCATTGTGCCTCATCGTTTTGCAGAGGGATCATCCGCCACTGTTTGCTCCTCCCAGACGGATCCTTCGAACGAGATGATCTCTATCCACTGGCCCCCGGGAGCCTCCAGATAAAAACTGCGGGTGCGATCCCGATGTTCCGCGATGGTCTTCCCCCATTCCGTGGCCAGGCGCTCCAGCTCCGCGTTGTTGACGCGCCAGGCAATATGCCCCGGATGCTGATCCCGTAACACGAAGGCCAGCTTCACTCCCTGTGCTTCCACAAAAGCCCAGCTGGCATCCTGATACAGGACTTTCGCGCCCGGGATGGTGCGACAGTACCACTCCACGGCCTCCGCGATATCCGGCACCTGCTGTGCAACGTGATCGAAGACAAAACGCATGGCAGCACTCCTGTATCCCTGTGATGGATGATTATTGCATCTACCCGGCGGGACAACCCGTATACACCCGTTCCGTATTCTACGCTAGCAACCCCGTTCCGGTTTCTGCAGGCCCGTATGCGGAAGCCCCGGCAAAAATGCCATAATGTAGAGGTGTCACGCCAGTCAGGGAGGAGACGAGATGCCGCGTGCACTAGTCACCGGAGGAGCCGGATTTCTGGGTTCGCACCTGTGCGATCGCTTGCTGGCCGAGGGATTCGAGGTTGTCGCCATGGACAACCTCATCACTGGAAGCACGGATAACATTGCCCACCTCATTGATAACCCGCGGTTCCGCTTCATCAAGTACGATGTGACGGAGTACATCTATCTGGACGGGCCACTGGACTTCGTGTTCCATCTGGCATCGCCGGCCAGCCCCGCCGACTTCACCACCAAGCCCATTCAGATCTCCAAGGTCAACTCGCTCGGCACCCACCGGGCTCTTGGAGTAGCACGCGCCAAAAACGCCACCTTTTTCCTCGCTTCCACCTCCGAGATCTACGGGGATCCCCTTGTGCACCCGCAGACCGAGGAGTACCTCGGCAACGTCAATTGCATCGGGATCCGCGGCGTTTATGATGAAGCCAAGCGCTTTGCGGAAAGCATGACCATGGCCTATCACCGGACGCACGGCATCAACGTCAAAATCGTGCGCATCTTCAACACCTATGGGCCCCGTATGCGCCTGGACGATGGCCGCGTCGTGCCCAATTTCATCGGACAGGCCCTCCGTGGCGAGCCCATTACGGTGTACGGCGACGGCAGTCAGACGCGATCCTTCTGTTACTGCTCCGACCTGATCGAAGGTTTCTACCGTCTGGCCCTGTCGCAGGAGACCGGGCCGATCAACATCGGCAACCCCACAGAACGGACGATCCTGGAGTTTGCGCAGGAGATCAAGCGCCTGACCAACTCCAGAAGCGAGATCGTGTTCAAGCCTCTGCTTACCCCGGACGATCCCAGGCAACGGCGCCCCGATATCACGAAAGCGCGTACCCTTCTGGGGTGGGAACCGAAGGTCTCGCTGGAAGAGGGACTGCGCCAGACCATCGCCTACTTCCAGAAACGGATCGAGGCGGGATATCGACGCTAGCCCGATGCTCCGGGATCTGTAATGAACGCATATGACATTCTGTACCGAAAGCGACAGGGCGCCTGCCTCACCCCGGAAGAGATTGGCTTCCTGATACAGGGCCATCTGCAGGGGCACGTGCCGGACTATCAGATCGCTGCATGGTTGATGGCCGTCTGCCTGCAGGGCATGGACTTTGACGAGACGCTTGCCCTGACGCGTCAGATGCGCGACTCGGGACAGAAGCTCGCATGGTCGGTCCCCGGGAAGATCACACTGGACAAGCACAGCACCGGAGGAGTTGGAGATAAGACCACGCTGGTGGTGATCCCTGCGCTGGCCGCATGCGGCGTGCCTGTGCTCAAGATGAGTGGCCGCGGCCTCGGACACTCGGGTGGCACTGTGGACAAACTGGAGGCCATCCCCGGGTTCCGTACCACGCTCTCGGTCCCTGAAGCGCTCGCGCAGGTGCAACGCACCGGTGCCGTGTTGATCGGCCAATCGGCGGAACTGGCCCCTGCGGACAAGAAACTCTATGCCCTGCGGGATGTGACTGCCACGGTAGACTGTATTCCGTTGATCGCCAGCAGCATCATGTCCAAAAAGCTGGCCTCCGGAGCACAACGCATCCTGCTCGATGTGAAGGTTGGGAACGGCGGCTTTCTGCCTGCGTACGAACAGGCGGAACGACTGGCACAGACCTGTGTCGCTATCGGCGCAGCAGAAGGTGTGGCCACGCGCGCAGTGCTATCCCGTATGGATACGCCTCTGGGCTATGCCGTGGGCAACGCACTGGAGGTCCGTGAGGCAGTGCAATTTCTGCTGAACCCCCGGCAGGCCGAGCCGGCGCTGCGCACGCTCTGTCTGGAGCTGATCGCGCAGGGCCTGGAAATGACCGGTGTGGTCCCCGATGTGCCAGCCGGTCGCATGGAGGCCGAACGCGCTCTTACCTCCGGCGCCGCAGCCGCGAAGTTCGCCGAGATCGTCGCAACACAGGGAGGGCCCGCGACCTGTCAGGATATCCTCGACTCCCTGCCACAGGCACCGATCACCCATATGGTGCGTGCGCCCCTCGCCGGCACGGTGCAACAGATCGATGCGCGCGCCATTGGACTGCTGGCCCGCGATATGGGTGCAGGCCGCATCGTGAAAGACGATCCGATAGACCTGACTGCCGGTATCACCCTGTCTGTCACGGTACAGCAGACCGTGCGTGCCGGTGACCCGCTTGCGACTCTGCACGTTCGCGCGCAGGACCAGGACCACATTGCGGAGTTCGAGCGCCGCTTGCTGGATGCCTGCACCATAGAACAGGTCGGAAGCGCTCCTGCATCGGCCCCTCCGGATCCCGTTATCGCCGTGCTGGGTTGAAACCCGGAACAGAGGGATGCCCTGGCAACACAAACGTTGTTGCTCACTCCCAGCAGAACATCGTGTTCGGTGGTCGTCGTGCTTTCTCCGGATAGATCAGGTAAGCAGTGTATTCGGAACGCTTCCACGCGCGCAGAAAACGGGCGCGCGGGTAGACGCTGCGGGCTTTCTCCCCCCGCTCGGGACGGTGTGCCGGGTCGTTCAGCACGATATCGCCGTCCGATGTGAACCCGATGCAGACCATCAGGTGCCCCGGATCCCGGTCGCGCTGTCTGCCACGCAGCAGGTCATAGGATACCGAGACTACCGGCGGTACTCCTGCAGCAATCCAGTCCTCCAGAGCACGTATATCTGGCATGCGGGTCACGTAGGCGCGCATACCCGGAAACCCACCGGCAAACGCCGTATTGAATGGCCAGTTGCCTGTTCCAGCATACACCCGGTCGTACACGGCACGGGCGACTTCCGGAACCGGCACATCCAGCTCCGGACGCTTCAACCGCTGTGCCCAGAAGGCCAGCACCATCCCTGTGCTGGCCGGGCTGCACCATCCGCTCCCCTCAGGCCACTCCAGCTGCGATCGGCCCGGTACCGCGAGCTCCCGTCCCCAGACTGCTCGATTGGGCGGCCGCTCGCCCGGTGTGCGTGTGGTATCCGTCAGCGAAATCCCGAGGAATTTCACCTTCGGGAACGCTCCGTCCAGCCCCGCATGCAATGTGAGGCGTACGACCACAGCACTGGCTGGTTGGCGCAACACCAGAATATCCGTCTGCACAGCACCATCGGCGTCCTGTTGCCCCCCGACGCTCTCGCGAGCGCGGCTCCCGCCTCCAGGAGTCCAGTGCCCGAGAACATACCATCGAGTCCGGCGCTCCCCGCAACACGCCTGCACTTCTACTGTGAGCCCGCTCTCCGGAGGTGCGATCATGTTCCACGACACGATCACCTCGTTCGCGGGTTCCCGTAATGGCAGCGAAGGCGAGATCAACGTGCGCGCCCCGGGGCTCTCCTGACACTCCCAGCGCCTCAGGTCGCGTATCGCGATGAACTCCCGGCCCACCCCCTCCTCCGGACGCTCCTCTGTTTCCCTGCCCGTTGCCCTATCAGTCAGGAACACTCCTGCTGTCAGGATCAACAGCATCATCCATCCCGGAAGCATGCTTCTTCCCTCACACACTTTCTGTTCTTGCAAGCCAGAGCGCTTTCCTTCCCCATGCACGCCATACACGGTATAATAGGACCGCGATACCACCTTCAGGAAAGCCGATGCCGAAAGTCAGCCTGATCAACCTGGGTTGCGCCAAGAACGAAGTGGACAGTGAGGAGATGCTCGGAGTACTCGCCTCGGAGGGCTACACCGTCGCGCACAGCGACACTCCCGGGCAGCTTCCCCGTGATACCGACGTGGTGGTCATCAATACGTGCGGTTTCATTGAGTCCGCACGCCAGCAATCGCTGGACACAATCCAGGAAGTCCTGAGGCGCAAGGAGCGCGGCGAGGTACAGAAGGTGGTTGTCGCCGGGTGTCTGGCGCAACGCTACGGTACAGAGCTCTCCACCTCTCTTCCGGGAGTGGACGCATTCCTCGGCACCGGACAGATCGCGTCCATCGGACGGGTGGTTGCTCAGACGCTGGTGCGTGCCGATCAGTTGATGCAGATCCCGCAGAAGCCGCATCATCGATGGGTTGAGGTACCCACGCGCATCCGAACAGGACATCCCTGGTCGGCCTACCTGAAGATTTCGGAAGGGTGTGACCATCAGTGCACCTTTTGCGCCATCCCGTCGTTCCGTGGCCCTCATGTCAGCAAACCCATGGAGCAGATCCTGGCCGAGGCCGAAACGCTGGCCCGGCAGGGCGTCCGGGAACTGAACCTGATCGCTCAGGACTCCACGCAGTACGGCTACGATCTCTACGGCCAGATGCGCTTGCCCGAACTCCTGCGTGCCCTCTCGGAAGTGGAGGGTATCGTATGGATCCGTCTCTTCTATTGCTACCCCTCCCGGGTCAACCGGGGAGTGATCGAGGCCATTGCGACCACGCCAAAAGTCTGCCACTACATTGATATGCCTCTCCAGCACGCCGATAACGCCATGCTGCGCGCCATGCGTCGCCCGATGAGCTACGAGGGTTACCTCAAGCTGCTGGCCGACTTTCGCGCTGCTGCACCGGACGTGGCTATCCGCACCACATTCATCGTGGGGTTTCCGGGAGAGACCGAGGAGCAATTCGCCACTCTGGAACGTTTCCTCGAAGAGGCACAGTTCGATCGGGCTGGCGTATTCGAATATTCCGTGGAAGAGGGAACCCCCAGCGCCCGCATCCGCCCGCGTGTGCCAGCACATATCAAGCGCCGGCGCTACGAGCGGCTCATGCAACGCCAGAAGGCCATTTCTCTGGCCCGCAACCGCGCCTGGATTGGCCGTGAGATCGACGTACTCATCGAAGGCCGTGCCCCGCATGACCCTACCCTGCTCGTCGGCCGCTCTTTCCGGGATGCACCGGAGATCGACGGACAGGTCTACGTGCGCCACTGTCTGGTCCACCCCGGCACCTTCGTCCGTGCGCGCGTCATCGAGGCCCGTCCCTACGACCTGATCGCGCAGGCCCTGCCCGCATGATCTCGTGGCTTCATCGGGCGTATTTTCCTCTTGCGTTTGCGTATGGTTTCCCGTATAATAAAGCGCTACACGGGGGTGATTGGTGTCGACCCGGTGAGGGCTGTCCCCGGTTGCGAGCCGAGGTGCCGCAGGCCTCGTAAAAAGCGGCAAAAAAATAAACGCGAACACTCAGAAGTACGCGCTCGCGGCCTGATCGCCGCGATGCCCGCCTCTCTCCTGCCGGACGAGAGAGCTTCGGGCATCACCTATTCCGGCTTACCGTACCGGCCTGATTACCGTCGGTGCGGGACATCGCACGTAATCTAGCGACCTGTTAGCCCTGCCTCTGTGGCAGACAGGCGCGAAGCGAAATCAGAGGCTACGCTCGTAGACGCCGTGGTCAGCGCGCTGGGGACGAGAGTTCGAGTCTCTCCACCTCCATGCACAGGAAGCGCCGGAAATGTACTCCGGCGCTTCCTCCCCTCCAGCGTACCGTGCTTTTGTCCCTCTATCCAGAGTTTCCATGTTGAACCGCAGTGAATTTCTGGCCTGGCTTGCCGCGCATTCCATGCTTGCTACAGACGTTTCCAGTGATGCGCCCCTGCCACCGTGCCCCGGAGGCCCGCGTATGAAACCGACCGGTTCCGATGTAGGATCGCTGTTCCCCTTTATCCAGCAGCAAGCTGCCCGCGGGGAATTCCAACTCTCCTACCTGCGCGACACGTTTGATGACCTGCGCACGTGGAAACGCAAGGCCCGGGGCAAACTGCTCGAGTTGCTGCACTATACCCCTGCCCGGGTCGCTCCGAATCCGGAGGTTCTGGAGATTGTCGACTGCGGAGACTACCTGCGCGAAAAGATCACGTTTCAGACCACACCGGATCTACGAGTGCCCGCATACGTGCTCGTTCCCAGAAACGCACGCCGCCCCCTCCCGGCTGTTATCAATCTGCATGATCACGGCGGGTTTTACTTCTGGGGCAAGGAGAAGCTCGTTGCCCTGCCCGACGAACATCCAGTGTTGACCGCGCTCCGGCAGCGCTACTACGCGGGTAGAAGCACCGCCATCGAACTGGTACGTCAGGGCTACCTGACCATCGTCATCGATATGTTCTACTGGGGCGAACGCCGCATGGTGCTGGACGACGATCCGGAAGACTGGCGCACACGCCCCCGGGACATCTCCCCGGAACGCATCGCCGCATTTAACCAGAGAGCCAGTGAGTACGAGGCACTGGTCGGGCGCACGATCTATGCGGCAGGCTTCACATGGCCCGGCGTCCTGTTCTGGGATGACCTGCGTACCGTGGACTACCTGATCAGTCGACCGGACGTCGACCGCCGTCGCATTGGCTGTGTCGGGTTATCCGTTGGCGGACTGCGTGCCTGCCATCTGGCTGCGCTCGATAGCCGGATCCGGGTAGCCGTCGTGGTGGGATGGATGACCTCCTTCCCGGCGCAATTGAAGCGACACATCCGCAACACGATCGGCCATACCAAAGTTGTGCCCGGCCTGTACCGGTACCTCGACTATCCGGATGTTGCCGCGCTGGCCATGCCTGCCGCCATGCTGGTTATTAACGGGAGCCGCGATGCGCTTTTCGACCCGGATGGTGTTAAAGCCAGTTTCGAGAAGCTGCAACGCTGCTACCAGAAAGCCGGTATCCCGGAGAAACTCCGTACACGTCTCTACGATGCGCCACATGAGTTCAACGTAGCCATGCAGGCCGATGCCTGGGACTGGTTGCGTCGCTGGCTCTGAAGCGCATTCCTGCCGGAACACTCCTGCTCCTGAAACCCGTTCGCAAAAGGCCTTGCCTTTTCCGCGCATTCTGTGCTATAATTCTGACAAAATTGATTTTCTTGGTCAGAATTGTGGTGACTCCTTGCCACCCATCCCCGAGGAGAGCAACATGGCGAAAGCCGACGTCGAAGCAATCAAGAAAGCGAAGGACGGGCTGGATGTCTGGCCCGACATTCTCCGATATGCCCGGGAAGGCTACCAGAGCATCGATCCAGACGACTTCCTGCGGATGCGCTGGTATGGCATCTACCAGCAAAAGCCCAATGAGGGTCACTTCATGCTCCGCGTGCGTATCCCCGGCGGCGTGATGAACTCTGTGCAACTGCGTACTGTCGCGGAGATCGCACGAGATTACGCCAATGACCTTGCCGATGTCACCACCCGACAGAACTTCCAGTACCACTGGCTGACGATCGAGACCCTGCCCATTGTGATCGAGAAATTGCGCGCTGTCGGGCTGTCGACCACCGGCGCCTGTGGCGACATCATGCGCAACATCTGCTCCTGTCCGGTTGCCGGACTCGATCCTGACGAGCTCTACGACACCCGGCCCATCGTACAGGAAGTTACCCGCTACTTTCTGGGCAACAAGGAATTCTCGGACCTGCCCCGCAAGTACAAGGTCTCCATATCCGGATGCCCGATCCACTGTAACCAGCCGGAGATCAACGATCTGGGCATCCAGGCGGTCCGCAGACGGCGCGGCAGTACGTGGGAGGTCGGGTTTCAGGTGCGGGTTGGTGGAGGACTGAGCACACAACCGCGCTTTGCGCAGAAGCTGGACGTGTTCATCAGGCCCGAACAGGTGCTCGACGTCGTCCGCGCTGTCACGGAAATCTTCCGCGATTATGGCTACCGCCAGCGGCGCAACCACGCGCGCCTCAAGTTCCTTGTGGCTGACTGGGGCGCAGAGAAGTTCCGCGAGGTACTGATCCAGCACCTGGGGTGGACTCCGGAACCCGCCGTCTTCTGGCCTGACCCGACTGGCAAGCGCCAGCAGGATCATCTGGGCCTGCATCGTCAGAAGCAGGACGGCCTGTACTGGATTGGCGTGTCCATCCTTACCGGGCGCGTCAACTCACAGCAGCTCTTCGCGGCAGCCGACATTGCCGAGCGTTACGGTAACGGCGACATCCGTGCCACCAACCAGCAGAATTTGCTCTTTCCTAACATCGCCGAGGCGCACCTGCATGACGCCCAGCGGGCCCTGCGCGACGCCGGGTTCGAGTGGGAGGTCTCCGAGTTCCACAGGGGTGCGGTCTGCTGTACCGGCAACGAGTTCTGCAACCTGGCCATCACGGAGACCAAAGGCCGCCTGCGTGAGATCGTCACGCACCTGGAAAGCCAGCTGCTCTGGGATGAGCCGATCCGCATTCATCTCAACGGATGCCCCAACTCCTGCGGGCAACACCATATCGGGGACATCGGTCTGCAGGGTTGCCTCGCACGCCTCAACGACGGTACACAGGTCGAGGCCTACGACATCTGTCTGGGCGGCCGGCTGGGCGCGGACGCCAGGTTCGTCCGCCCGATCCAGCGCAAAGTTCCCGCTGACCGGATCAAGTTCGCTCTGGAGAACCTGCTGCGCGCTTATCACGCTCACCGCCACAATGGGGAGACCTTCGGCCAGTTCGTGGACCGACACTCCAACGAACAGCTAGGCGAATTTCTGGGCCTGCATCTCCTGGCTCAGGACGATCCCACATGGACGCCTCCACCGCCACGTGCCCATGCGCCCGCTGGCGTGGAGTGAGCACAGTCCTTCGCTCTGCCCCATCAGCATCCGGGCGCGCTGCAACCCGCGGCGCGCCCCTGCCTTGACGGCATCACGCCTTGGTAGTATACTGAGGCGGAACAGATCTTCCGTGGAGCTACCAGTGCCTGTCACCCTGCGCATTCTCTGTGTGAAGCCTCCGGCACCGGAGCCTCATGGCGCCCAACTGGGCCTGCAGAAGAAGGTCCGTGATGGCAGGGAGATCCTGCCCGGAGAAGCTCTGCCCGGAGGCGATCGGTTGTTCATCTGCCAGTGCGAGGCATACCTCAAGCCCGGATCGGAGCGACCGGATTTTCGCGGGGACTGCGTGTACGGTAAGCCCGGCGATCGTTTCCTCTATCTGGTCTGGCTCCCTGCAGATACCGCAGAGGGTATCACCGGTCCCTATGGGCATCGAAGAATGAAGATACCGCTTACCTCCATCACGTGGGAGCAGGTAGAACAGGCGCGGAGCACCGGTCGCCCTCTGGAAGTGGCGGTTTCTGGCATGGCCCGTGACGGAGGCATCCCCGGAGGCACTGTACCTCTGTTGCATCCCGGCTGGACCGTCAACGCATCCTGATACCCCCTTCACTGGAGCAGGACTCTTGGATACAGAATTTCCTCAGGAGGTCAGAATACAGGCAGAACAGTTGCGCCGCGGTACTCTGGGTGTGGTGCCGGAGCACGGGCTTGAGGAAAAGCTAGCGCGCGCGCGCCGAACGGGCAAGCCCCTGCGCATCAAACTGGGCCTTGATCCCACGGCCCCCGACATCCACCTGGGTTTCGCAGTGGTTCTGCGTAAACTGCGTCAATTCCAGGATCTGGGGCATCAGGTCGTCATCATTATTGGCGACTACACGGCCCTGATCGGTGACCCCTCCGGTCGCTCCGCCACGCGCCCCATGCTCTCCCCCGAAGCCGTGCAGGACAATGCCCGCACCTACGTGGATCAGCTCGCCCGTATTCTCGACCGCGACCGTACCGAGGTACGTTTCAACAGCGAGTGGTTGGGCAAGCTCGACTTCGCGCAGGTCATCCAGCTGGCCTCCCGTATGACTGTCGCGCAGGTGCTGCAGCGCGAGGACTTCGCTGATCGATATGCCCGGCACCAGCCAATCAGCCTGCACGAGTTGCTCTACCCGCTGGCGCAGGCCTACGACTCGGTCGCCATTGAGGCGGACATCGAAATGGGGGGGCAGGATCAGACGTTCAATATCCTTGCCGGACGCGACCTGCAACGCGAGATGGGGCAGGAACCACAGGCCGCCCTCTTCATGCCCCTGCTCGTCGGCCTCGATGGCGTCAAAAAGATGTCCAAGTCCCTCGGCAACTACGTCGGGATCGCGGAACCTCCGGATACGATGTTTGCCAAGCTCATGTCGCTCCCGGACGCACTGATGCGCGATTATTTCGTCCTCTGCACGGACCTGCCAGTTCCCGAGATCGATGCGCTGCTCCAGCAGGCCGGATCGGGCGCTGTCAATCCCCGGGATGTGAAACGTCGGCTGGCGCGCGAGATCGTTGCCCTGTACCACAGTGCCGCAATCGCCGACAGGGCCGATGCCGAATGGATGCGCGTCCACTCTGCAGGTGAACTTCCTTCGGAAATGCCAGAGGTCCTTCTCACGACGGAGCATGCGCGCGAGGGCAACGTGTGGATCTGCAGGCTCCTCGTGGTCGCAGGCATGGCCCGGGGCACAGGCGAAGCCCGCCGGTTGATCGAGCAGGGGGCCGTTCTGCTCAACGGTACCAGACAGACCGATGTCAACGTAGAGTTCCCGTTGCACGCTCTGAATGGCACAGTGCTGCAGGTCGGCCCGAAACGCTATGCACGCCTCAAGACATGACCGGGAAAGGAGAGAGCGATGGGAACACAGTCCGTCTCCAGCAGGCACCCTGATCGTGCGGTGCTCGGGGTTGCTGCGGGCACTCTGCTGGCAGGCGCCGCTCTGGCCGGGTGGATCTGGTACCAGCGTCCTCGGACGCCGGGCCGCGCCCCGGGTACTGCTTCTCCGCACCCGGTTGCACCCAGCGTTCGCGCCGGTGTGATGAGCGGTATGATCCCGCCATCGGCGGGCGTTCTGCCGGCTTCCGGTACAGGCGTTTTTCCGTACCTGCCCCCCGCCGAGGTCTGGAAACATGGCCTGCTACCCGGCCGTTTCTCACGCATGCCGCAGCCTATCCCGCGTTACTTCGCCAATCTGGCTACACAGGCAGGCCCTTACATGGTCTCGATCCGGCAGGTGATCCTCGAGTCCAGGAGACGGTATGACCTCTACACGAACCAGCCGGAAGGCGTTGTCCGGCCGGCAGGGGATCCCATCAGTTTGAGCCTGCAGGTGATGTGTGTTACCCCGGAGCCCCTCCAGAACGTTGCAGATTTTGCGCCCCGGCTCGTTCTTGTCGATGATCGGGGTCAGCGTTATGTGTGCGACAACGCAGGCCAGTTGCAAACGTTTGAGCGTGGGATGGCGCGCGTTGTAGGCTCCGTTCGCCTCTCCCCGGATGCACGCTACCTCAAGAGCGTGGAAGGACAGATCCTGCTCAAACCGGATCCTGCAGGAAAGGCCGGATCGCAGGCCCATAACGTGCTCACATTCCGCATCCAGAACGTCCCGCTACCGGTTGAGAACCACCTGTTCGGTGTGGCATCCGCTGTTTTTCTGCCGCCGGAGCACGCGCGTACGTTCGCCCGTATCGGGTCGCTGGTTGCCCTCGCGCCACAGCACACCAGACGGCTCAGCCGGCTCTTTCCGCCGTACGTTCCCGAACCTGGCCCGTTGCGCCTTCCCAACCGGCTCCTGCTTCAATCCGATGTGATGAACACCTTTCTGGTGCCTTTGCCCGGAGGAAAACCGCCGCTGAAATGTACCCTCCGCCCTGTGCTCGGCACAGATGGCGAGATACAGGCCGAATGTACCCTTGCGATGATCGGCAGTCCCGGCGAGCCCATACGCGCCGCCCTGCGCCTCTGGGACGATGAACCGCAGGTGCTGCTCTGCCCCGAACGCGTGCTCAACCCGGAGGCCCGCGGCACACGGCAGGTCGCTCTCTGGCTTCACCTCTACACGGACCGGCCTGCGGAGTGGCGGCCCACAACCAGTCCATTTCCCGCTACCGGCAGGGAACGGGGGGGCTCTCTGATCGGGCAGGTACGCGTTGGCCAGCAACCACTCTGCCGGGGGACTGCACGTCTGGAGATCGCTGCTCTGGATGAAGCGTCTGGAACCTACCAGAATGCCACCGAGCTGGAAGTGATGCTGGATACGGAAGGACGCTGGTGCCTCGCCAATATCTCACCGGGTACCTATCGCGTTCGCGCGCTGCGTGCGGTCCCCTATCGCAGCGCCGTAGTGCGTGCCTCCGACCCGGACGCCTATCTGCGGCGGCGTTGTGGATTGAAACGTCCTGTCATCTTGCAGGCCGATCAGGCCGGGTTGCGCGTGCAGGGCGGTGGTCAGGTCACTGTAAAACCCTTCATCCTTGCGGAGCAGAACGTCTCTGCTGGAAACCAGAGCACCCTATGACAGCCGCGGAAGCATTCAGACACACAGGGAGAGCTCGCCCGGTCACGCGCAATGCGCTACAACGTATGGTTCCTACCACAACCTGCCGGATAGTCCGGTGTGTTCTGCTTACAGCTCTGCTCATGATCTACAGCGCGATCCATCCGGACGCTGCGCGCCAGCAGGAGATCCGGGACATTCGAGAGCTCATTCCTCCCCTGCAGGATCTCGAGGCCACCATTCGCGTGACCCGGATGGAAGCCCGGGAACTGGAGAAGATTGGCGGTGATTTCACCACCAATTACAGTGTGTTGCGCAACCTGCGCACCCTGAGCCTGCTCTACAAGTCGCCGGACAAACTGCTGCTGGAGGGCAGGTCCAGTGTGCTCGGCGAGGCAGCTCTGGTTATCGTTGGTCCCGTGCGTTTTTATGCGGTCTCCAAATTGAATCTGCGCCGACGCGAAAACCTCGAGAAGGAGCCGGCGCGCCGGCAGTCGCTGCTTGAGTACAGCGGGTTGCTTTCCGAGGACACGCTGCGCTACATGCGCGTGAAGGCGGCCCGGCAGGATGCTCTGGACGGCGCTCCCGTGCTGGTTTATGATCTCGTCTACCGTGCCAGCAGCAGCAGCTCCTACTACCGCCTCTGGATCGACCCGCACACCCGTATTGTCCGCCAGCGCGACTGGTATGATACCGAGCATCGCCTGCGCGCCACCTTTCGCTATGAGGAGCCCCGGGAAGTGTCCGAAGGCATCTACGTACCCGGACGATGCGATATCATCAACCCTGATGGTGTGATCGCTGGATCCATGACATACACCGACCTGAAAGTGAATCAGGGCATTCCCGACGCCCTGTTCGACGTGTCGCGTTGAACATGGAGATATCCCTCACTCCTGCTTCCGGTGCTCTCGCACGGGCCGGAGCGCACTGGCATCGGGCAACGTTTCTCTTCCTGAGCATCACCACTTTCCTGCGCCTCCTGCAACTCCCCGCTCTGGAGCTGGCGCCGGACGAGGCCTACTACTGGGACTGGTCGCGCCGTCTCGCGCTCGGCTA
>JANWZQ010000151.1 GCA_025054835.1 Chthonomonadaceae bacterium | reverse complement strand
ACTCTTTGTAACACAGAGTCAGAAACAGCGCGTTGAGCAACGTCAGGCCGCCCAGCATCCAGATCGCCTGCGGCCCCAGATCCCGGCCGCCCGGCTGCCACGTCTCAAACGGCGTGAAAGCGATCTCGCCGAACAGCACAGCATCGGTATCCAGGTGCACATTCGCGTAGTACTGTGAGACCACGAACACGCCCAGAGCGAATAATGCAGAGAAGACGATCCCGATGGCGGCGTCTTCTTTCATGCAGCGGCTCCGGTTCAGGAGTTCAACCAGTATCACGGTGAGCAGGCCGGCCACCACAGCCCCGGCAAACGCCCCTGCGGGGTGCGGCCCTCCTGCTGCCGCATACCCGGCTACCAGTCCCGGCAGAACCGCATGGCTGATGGCATCGGCCATCATGGCCATCCGGCGCAACACCAGAAAGACTCCCGCCAGTGTGCAGGCGGTCGTTGCCAGCACCGCGACGATCCCGATGACCATCGAGAAGCTCATGGGCGTCCTCCCGTAGCAGGAGGAACCGGACACGGCTCCCCTGTTGCCGGTGGGGGTTCCGGGGCGTGACGCCGGCGGCGCACGCGTTCCCACACCACTCCCTGTGCGGCGCCAAATAGCACCGAGAGTATCACCATGACAGCAATACACAGAATAATCACCGGCCCGGTTGGCATCCGGGTCTCGCGCACGCTGACCAGTGCCCCGAACACACCGGCCAGCGCTCCGAACACACCGGCATAACCGATCATGCGCCCGAGAGAATGGGTCCACTGTCGGGCGGTCACGGCCGGCCCGACCAGGAGCGCCGACATCAGCACAATCCCCACCGTGTTCAATCCGATCACAATGGCCACCACCAGTAGACCGGTCAGCAGCGTCTCCAGAAAGCGCGCAGGCAGTCCCAGAGTGCGAGCAAATTCCGGGTCAAAAGCAATCAGCTGGAACTCTTTGTACAGCAACAGCACCACCAGTAACGCGCTCCCTCCCAGAACGGCCATGGTGACCACCTGTTCCTGCACCAGCGCAGCGGCCTGCCCGAACAGATACCGATCCAGACCGGCCTGATTGGCGTCGTTGCGTTTCTGCAGGAGCGTAAGCAACACCACGCCGGCCCCGAAGAAGATTGTCAGCACGGTGCCCAGCGCGGCCCCGCTGTCGATCCGGGTGCGACGCAACAGGAGCAACACCAGCCACATGGCTACCCAGCACGCCACCGCCGCGCCCGCCATCAGGACCACAGGAGCTTTCTGACCGGTCAGCAGGTAGGCCAGACACACACCGGGTAACGCCGCATGCGACAACGCGTCTCCCATCAGCCCCTGGCGGCGCAGGATCGCGAAGCACCCGAGCACGCCGCTGACGCACCCCAGAATGACCGCACCCAGCATGACGTTGCGCAGTGTGTAGTCCGCCAGCAGATCCCGCACCAGTTCCATCGGTCTGCTACCCTCCGAGAAAAGCAATCCGGCCCTGATAGGCACGTTGCAGGTTTTCGGGAGTGAATGTTGTTTCCATGGGTCCGGCAGCGATCAGACGCACGTTGAGCAGAGCCACATAATCGAAGTACTCCGGCGCAGTCCCCAGATCATGGTGCACGACAACCACGGTCTTGCCCTCGGCACGGAGCGCCTTCAAGATCTCGATGATAGCCCGCTCGGTCGTTGCATCCACTCCGGCAAATGGCTCGTCCATTAGATACAGATCAGCGTTCTGCGCGAGCGCACGCGCCAGAAAAACCCGTTGCTGTTGCCCGCCGGAGAGTTGACTGATCTGCCGGTGCGCATAGTCGGCCAGTCCCACGCGCTCCAGGCACTGCATGGCCTGTGCGCGCTCTCTACGGCCGGGGCGCCGGATCCAGCCGACCTGCCGGTAAAGCCCCATTAACACCACGTCCAGCGCACTGACCGGGAAGTCCCAGTCCACACTGTTGCGTTGCGGCATGTAGCCTACCCGCCCGCGTTGCTCCTGACCGGGCCTGCCGAAGAGGGAGACGTTGCCAGCAGCCAGAGGCACCAGTCCCAAGATCGCCCGGATCAACGTGCTCTTGCCGGCACCGTTCGGACCAATGATCGCCATGAGTACTCCGGGCGGCACGTCGAGGTCCACATCCCAGAGCGCCGGGCGATCATCGTACGCCACGGTCAGATCACGCACCTGTACCGGCAGGACATCGGTCTGACTGGCGGGCTTCACGCCTGCATGCATCACAACGCCTCCACAATGCGGTTGACATTGTGCTGGATCATTCCCACGTAAGTCCCCTCCAGCGTTCCCTCCGGCCCCATCGCGTCCGAGAATAACTCTCCTCCTATCCGCACCGACCATCCACGCGCTCGCACCGCGGCCTGCACGGCCTCGATGGTCGCCCTGGGTACACTACTCTCCACAAAAATCGCCCGGATTTTTCGCCTGGCAATCAACAGAGCCAGACGTTGCACGTCCCCGGCACCGGCCTCCGCCGCAGTGTTGACCCCCTGCAGGCCAATGACCTCCACTCCGTACTGCCGGCCAAAGTAACCGAAGGCGTCGTGCGCGGTGACCAGCACCCGCCTTTCCACAGGGATGGACTGCACGCGCTCCTGCACCCAGCGATGCAAGGCTTCCAGCTCCCGCAGATAGGTCCCGGCGTTCTGGCGATACACTTCGCTCTGCCGTGGATCGATCCGCATCAGGGCATCCCGTATCTCCTGCACTGCCAGCATCCAGAGCGTGACATCAAACCAGATGTGCGGGTCGTACTGGCCGGGCACTCCGGCCACAGGAAGCAACCGGTAGCGGGGAATACGCTCGCCAACAGGGATTGCCGGTTTGACCCGGGCAATTTTCTCGAACACCCGCTCCATGCGGCCCTCCAGCTCCAGACCGACGTAGAACAAAATGTCGGCCTGACTGAGCCACTGCATGTCCCCCGGAGTAGCGCGATACAGATGCGGGTCTACCCCGGGTCCCATGAGCGCCCGGGCCTGCACATGTTGCCCGCCCACGCGATGCACGGCGTCGCGCAACATTCCTACCGTGGTCAGCGCAAGCACGCGCCCGGCAGCGCGTCCGGACACCGGTTGCGGATCCCGAGCACACCCGAACAGGCAGAGCGCCGGAAACAGCAGTGCAGCCCGGCGCGATGGACGCGCAGGATGTTTTGCAGCACTCGGAACGCTCATGAGGCTTCTGCTACCGGAGCATCCCCGGGCCTGTCCTGTCGTTCCACGAATACGTGACCGGCCAGCTCTCGACCGATCGCATGGCGCTCACCGGCAACCTGAATGTCGAGAGGCCCGTTAAACGGTTGCTTCGCCACGACCTCGATGGCCGCATCCAGACGGATGCCGATCCGGGCCAGGTAGCGCAGGACATCCGGGTTCTGATCTTTCACGCGCAGCACCACCAGCAACTCACCGGGCTCCGCATCGGAAAGTGGTATGCCACGTAGAGGTGCTATGGTGCCGTCCCGCGCGGGAATAGGGTCTCCATGCGGGTCCACGTCAGGGTAGTCCAGCATGTGCTCGATCCGGCGTTCGAATTCTTCCGAGATGTGGTGCTCCAGCTTCTCCGCCTCGGCATCGACTTCGTCCCAGCTGTAGCCCAGTGCCTGATGCAGGTAGAGCTCCAGCAGCCGGTGGTGCCGGATCACCTCCAGTGCGACCTTCTCACCGGCCGGAGTCAGACGCACCCCCTGATAGCGCGCATGATCGATCAGATGCAGTTCGGACAGATAGCGAAACATCTTGGACACCGATGCCGCCGGGCGCCCGACCACCTTTGATACGGCAGTAGTCGTAACCGTCTGCCCATCCTGCTGCAATTCGTAGATTGCCTTCAGGTAGTCTTCCACCTCCGGGCTGAACACCCGGGTCTGTTTCTCGCCCATTTTCCCCTGCGCACACACAGATTTTCTAACTGGAAAATTATAATCTTCCTGAAGGCAATCTGTCAAGAGACACAGAAAAACCAGCCCCCGGCGTTCCGGGGGCTGGTATCGCACGGGAACGGTTTTTCAATACTTCGGCACCGAAGGATCGATCTCTTCGCTCCAGGCCAGAATGCCACCGACAAGGTTCTTGAGACGTTTGAAGCCTCTGGCCTTCAAGCGATTCAGTGCGTCGGCGCTTCGCTTGCCCGAGCGACAGTGCAGGATGATCTCTGCTTCCGGGTTCAACTCATCGGCGCGCGCCTCTATCTGCCCGAGCGGGATCAGAATGGTGCCGGGAATGCGTGCGATCTCATACTCGTAGGGCTCACGCACATCCACGATGGTCAAACGCTCGCCCCGGTCCATGCGCGCCTTCAACTCTCGCACGGTGATCTCCTCACTCTCCTCCACTTCCGGTGGCTGAGCCTCTTCACCGCGCACGCCGCAGAACTCCTGATAGTCGATCAACGCATGGATCGTCCGGTTTGGACCACAGATCGGACAGTCCGGGTCCTTCTGCAACCGGAGTTCGCGGAACTGCATTTTCAACGCATGGAACAGCATCAGGCGTCCGATGAGCGGATTGCCCGCTCCGAGGATCAGCTTGATTGCCTCATTGGCCTGCAGACACCCGATGATACCGGGCAACACCCCGAGCACTCCCCCCTCCGCGCAGGAGGGAACCATCCCCGGAGGCGGAGGCTCCGGGTACAGACAACGATAGCAGGGCCCGTGTTCTGCCCAGAACACCGATACCTGACCCTCAAACCGGAAGATAGACCCGTACACGTTGGGCTTGCCCAGCAACACACAGACGTCGTTGGTCAGGTAGCGCGTGGGGAAGTTGTCAGTTCCATCGATAATGATATCGAAGTCCCGGGCAATCTCCATGGCGTTCTCGGATGTGAAGGGTTCCTCAAATCCGATCACATTGACATGCGGGTTGATCTCACGAAGCGTCTCTCTGGCCGAGACCAGCTTGGGCCGCCCCACATCGCTCGCGCCATGGAGGATCTGCCGCTGCAGATTCGTCACGTCGACCACATCGAAATCCACAATCCCGAGTGTGCCGACGCCAGCAGCCGCCAGGTAGAGCGCCACCGGCGAACCGAGGCCTCCTGCTCCAATGCACAGCACCTTCGCTGCCTTGAGCTTCTTCTGTCCCTCCAGATTGACCTCCGGCAACATGAGATGCCGGCTGTAGCGCAGGATCTCCTCGTTGGTCAGCGTGGTACTGGCTACACGGGAACTATCTATCACAGAGACCGGTGCAGGCAGCGTGGATGCCGGACGCGGGGGTGCACCCACTCCGCCCGCGATACTGGGCACGATGCTCAATTCATCGTCCGCGCTCACCGGCGTGTCCAGACCCTGCAGAGCACGCGTGTCCTCGGTCCCCCGGTAAACGTTGACAAATTGCCGCAGGACACCTGCCTCGGTAAACAGGTGCCGCCTCAGCTCCGGGTGTTGCTGCGCCAGTGCATCCAGCACCTCACGCACGTTCGCACCATCCACAATCAATTCATCCTGCCCGCCCGCGTACGGTTGCAACGCTGCGGGTATCAGCACTTTTGCCATGATGTATCGCTCCACACCGACCCGACGCCGGTGAATGTAAGTTCTGTGTGCAATGCTCTGTTCTGCCTCCCGTATTGTACCCTATGCGACCTGTATCGCTTCTGGCAGGAACACGTGACGCTCCGTGTCCAGCGTCCAGCAGGTCAATTCGGCCGGTTGGCCCTGCCTGACTGACAGGATAAGATAGCTGTACCAGGGTGAGGCCCATTCCAGATCGTATGCGCTGGGGTGTGCAGGGTGATCCGGGTGCGAGTGATAGAAGCCGAGCACGCGCAGGCCTGTCTGCCGCTCTTCCTGCATCAGACGGAACATCGTATCCGGGGCGATCTGGAAGCGCCTCTCGCGCCCGTGCAACGCCACCTCGCCATCAGCGCCGACCACGCTGCGTTCAAACTCCTCGTTGGGCGTGAACACGTTGGTCAGGCGCCGCACCTCGCGCACCACCTTTGTATCGCCCTCCACGTCACCCAGAAGAACACCCACGCACTCACAGGGGAAATCCTCTGCGCCGTGCGCCCGGATCGCCTGCACATGTGCTTCAGATAGATGGATCACCGTCGTACTCGTCCTGCCAGAAACGCTCGGAAAGATACCGGGTGCCGCTGTCACAGAGGATGCACACGATGACCCCCTCCCGGATCTCTGACGCCACGCGCAACGCACAGACCACGGCAGCCGCAGCCGAGATCCCCACGAGAATACCCTCCGTGCGCGCCAGACGTTTGACCATGTCGTAGGCCTCTTCGGTGCTCACCTCGCGGTTCTCGTCCGCAAGCCCCGGGTCGTAGATGCCGGGCACAATCGCGGTCGCCATATGCTTCATCCCCTCCAGCCCGTGCAACGGCGAATCCGGTTGGAAAGAGATCAGGCGGATGGAGGGATTTCGCTCCTTCAGATAGCGCCCGGTGCCCATGAAAGTGCCACTGGTACCCAGCCCTGCCACAAAATGCGTGATCTGCCCTCCGGTCTGCTCCCAGATCTCTGGCCCGGTAGTCCGGTAGTGTGCCTGCCAGTTGGCATCGTTGTTGTACTGATCTGGATAGAAATAGCGATCCGGATTGGACGCGTAGATCTCCTGCGCTTTGAGAATGGCACCGTCCGAGGAGAGGCGCGGATCGGTCAGGATGAGCTGGGCGCCGTACGCGCGCAGTAACTGCTTGCGCTCCTCGTTGGCGTTGGCGGGCAAACAGAGGTGCACCGGGTATCCGCGTGCTGCGCCGATCATCGCGTATGCAATTCCCGTGTTGCCTGAGGTCGCATCCAGAATGATCTTGCCGGGAGTTAATTTCCCGGAGCGCTCGCCCTCGAGGATCATATTCAGCGCAGGTCGATCTTTGACTGACCCGCCAGGGTTGGCCCATTCGGCCTTGCCGTAAATGGTGACGCGCGGGTTATCCGGAACCACCCGACGCAGGCGCACCAGAGGCGTGTTCCCTATCAGATCTGTCAACTCGGTCGGCCCGCAGAGGCGCCGGTACGCCTGCTGTGCAGACCGGGTTCCCGGGTGTTCTGTAGTCATCATACGCTGCTTTCCTGTAACAGCCAGAGCACTTCAGGTAGAATACGCCTGACGCTTTCAGGCTGTTCCCGCGTTGATCGCGAATTCCTGACCATGATTATAACATTTGTCAGGTTTCATGGCAATCGAGGAAGCACGGAGCCGTGCTCCACATCCCCGCATGTTGTGCGCGTATTCTCATACGGGGAGAGCCGGCTGCATCCCGTGGCGTGGACACTGCCCCGCTGTCGATGGTTTCAGGATATTCATGCCGGTAATCGCAAACGGCAGGCCTCGAGGGCTCTGGAGGGAGATTGATGACCGGTCCGCATGCAGAACAGAGAGCACGTCAGGGTGTCACTATCGCTGAGGTTGTGGAACTTCTGGAGTACCTGGCGCCTCCGTCACTTGCGCCACATGATATGCCTTCTGGACTGCAGGTCGGTACGCTGCAGGAGGCAGTGGAAACCATTGTTATCTCCCCCATGCCGACCCGGCGCGCCGCTCTGCGCGCTGCCGAAAATCGCGCCGCGTTGCTGATTACCGGCATGCCACTGCTCTGCACCCCGCTGAATGCGTTACGCTGGGACGACCCGATTGGAGAGCGTATCGCCTACCTGACACAACATCGGATCTCGCTCTACGCGCTCTCGAGCGCGTTCACCACAGCACCGGGTGGCTTCGATACAAACCTCGCGGAACGTCTCGGTCTGGCGGCCACTTCGGTGCTGGTACCTGCTGCAGCGGAAGCACAGGTGAAATTCGTGGTCTTCGTGCCACTGGACGCGGTAGACCGGGTGCAACGCGCGGCCTGTGAGGCCGGCGCCGGTGTCATCGGCCGCTACTCCCACTGTGCTTTCCGTTGCCCGGGCACCGGTACCTTCCTCCCCGAGGCGGGAGCCCACCCGACCATCGGCACCGTTGGTCAGCTGGAGATGGTTGAAGAGATCCGTCTCGAGATGCTGGTTCCCGAGCGGGAGATCAAAGGGGTTATTGCGGCAGTACTGGAGGCGCACCCCTACGAAGAGGTCGCTTACGATGTCTATCCCCTGCGTAATCCCGGTATGGTCTACGGGCGCGGTCGCATTGGCGAGCTTCCCCTGCATGTATCTCTGGACACGGTGCTGGCGCAGGTTCATGACGCGCTCGGACTGGATGAGGATAACCGGGCCCGGGTATCGCATCGCCCCGACAGGCCCATCGGCACTCTGGCAGTCGCCAGCGGCGGCGACGCCAGCGAGCACCTGCTCTACGTGGCTCATCGGCAGGGCGCCGACGCGCTGGTGATCGGGAGCGCATCGCCCGCCGATCATGTTCTGGCAGACGGGCTCGACACCGTGCTGATTGAGGTCGGGTTCGCGGCATCGATCGCTCCGGGCCTGCAACGATTGGCCAGTCAGCTGCAGGACACGTTTGGCCCGGACGGCGTGAAGGTCCTCTACATCTCCTGAATGTCCTGTATCTTGACAGCCCCGGTGCCGAAAGGGTATACTGCTGCGCATTCTTCCGACGTGCCAGCGACCTCGAGGAAGCTGTTGTGGTCAGCGGCTTCTCGCCAGCATAGATGTGAAGGAGACAGAAGAGCCATGTCCCGTGTATGTCAGGTATCCGGTGCCGGGCCGATGAAGGGCCATCGCCGGCGACACCCGCACTCCGGCGCGTGGAACCTGCGCGCCCCCAAGAAGAAGCACACCTTCCTGCCCAATCTGCAGACGGTGACCATCAACACTCCGGAAGGCAGAGTCCGCCTGAAAGTCACGACCAGTGTGATGACCAGCCGGGACTTTCAGCAGTACCTCTCTGGCGAGAAACCGCTCCCCAGAGAGTGGACGAAGAAGTCACGCCAGCATCTGAAGAAGAAGTGAGCGTGTACCTTCGCCAGTACCGGTAGAGAGGTTCCTCTCTACCGGTTGCATTTTTCCGACGCCCTCCCTGCCCCTCCGGAAGGAGCTCATGCAACCACAAGCACCTCATGCTCTGCCCTCTGCACTCCGTTACGTCGTTGGTGCCATCGGGGGGCTGATGGTAGCTGTTGCGGGCATTCAGGCCTGGCGTGCGCTCACGCTGGCCACCACGCGCCGATTCGACGCGTTTGGCGTACTGATCGGGGCGTTGATTGGAATTGTGGTGCGTGCCGGGGTACGTACAGGTGGCAGAGCTACCGGTTTGCTGGCCGGCTTCCTCACGTTGCTCACGCTTCTGAGCGCTCATTACTTCATCATACGTGATCATCTGACCCGGGTCGCGCAGGCACAGGGTTACCGGGGCGTATCCCATCTGCCCGTGTTGAGTGCGCTACGGTTACTGGACTTCTGGGGCTGGGTGCTGATGGCTCTGGCGGTCTCCTGCGGATACCGCTGCGCCCATCGGGCGATACTCCGCCGGGCCCGCGGAGAGAAATGAGGGCCAGAGTGCTCGTATCGTTCCCTACTCGGAGCCGGATTCCAGCATCAGGCGCCGCATGCGATTGACGCAGGCCATGTCGTAGGGATCCAGACGGCCCGCGTTGCGATAGTGCTGCAGTGCCTGTCGCTCGTACCCGAGGCGCACGTAGGCGTCACCGAGCAGACAGTGGTAGGAGGGGTTATCCGGTTCCAGAGAGACCGCCTGACGGAAAGCTTCTACTGCTTCCTGCAGGTAGCTGGCCTGCAGGTATACCATGCCAAGGCGCACATTGTAGTAGGCATCGTAGGGGGAGAAGAGCGTGGCCTGCTGCATCTCCCGGATCGCTTCCTGCGCCCGCCCCATGCGCGCGTACAGATCCCCCAGCCAGAAGTGATAGAATCCTTCTTCTGGCATCAGGTCGCACGCACGTTCCAGCTCCCGGGCAGCGATGTGCATCAGCCCCAGGGCAGCATAGCAGTCGCCCAGTTTGAAACGGTAAAAGGCGTTATCCGGGGAGTACTCCACTGCCTTCCGGTATTCCAGTGCTGCGGCGCGCAGGCGCCCGTAGCGTTTGAGTAGCTCCGCCTGCCGAAAATGCGTGGCACTGCGCCGCGGGCTCGGCTTCGGATCGCGCCGGGACCGTACCGTCTTCTGCAACGGTCCGCACGCCCCTCCGGAAGAAACAGGTTCTGCAGGTTGTTCTGAATGATGCGCACTCACAAACGTCTCTCTATGCCCATTCCCCGGCCTCGCGCCGGGCCGGACCACTTCTATTGTTGGCGGATCCACCCCGGAGTCAAGGCTCGTGCTCCTTCATTTAACCAGAAAGCCCCGGTTTCGTCAAGTAGGAAGATCCACGGCCCCTTACCATTCGGGCCAGCTGAGATCCTCCAGCAGGAGTTGCACCCGGCACTGTCCCCCGTAGTCATCCAGCATTAACCGGTAACACAGGTCCAGCGTTGTACCCGGGGCGAGCACAGTCGCCAGATCCGCACGGTTCCACCAGACCGCGTCCACCAGCTCATGGGGCTTTGCCCCGGGGGCCTGCAGAGTCAGCTTCAGGTGCCTCCCCTCCTGCCCGATGGCCCTTACCTGCAGCACACGCATGTTACGGCTGACGAAGAGTGGCTCATGGTTCCCGCTGCCGAACGGCTGCAATGCCTGCATCTGCCACACCAGTTCCGGGCAGATACTATCTGGTTCCAGTTCGGCAGCAACCTCAAGGGTTGGCACGAGATCTTCCGGATCCAGCTTCTCGGCAGCCAGACGCATCATCCGCTCCCGGAACGCATCTATCTGTTCCGATTCCAGTGCCAACCCCGCTGCCAGTTCATGTCCCCCGTACTCGATTAGCAAGTCACTGCAGGCATCGATGGCCTGCAGCACGTCGAACCCGTGCGGGCTGCGCGCAGAGCCGCGTCCCACGCCAGTACTCGGGTCCACGGTGATGACCACACAGGGGCGCGCGTACTGCCCCATGATGCGCCCGGCCACCAGCCCGATCACGCCTCCCGGCCAGCCCTCTCCGGCGAGCACCAGGCAGCGCGCCTCCTGCGCAATCCACTCTGTGGCCTGCGTCCGTGCCTCCCGGAGCACTTGCTCGGTGAGATCACGGCAATGGCGATTGTTCTCCTCCAGACGCTCGGCAAGCAGCTCGGCCTCCTCCGGGTCCGGGGTGAGCAACAGCTCCAGCGCTGTTGTTGCCTCGTCCACGCGGCTGGCGGCGTTGAGCCGGGGCCCCAGACTGAACGCGATGTCCCGCGCACTCGGGGCTTTACCTGCGTACAGCGCACGCCGGAGCAGTGCGCGCAGGCCCGGTTTCCGGGTCTGCTGCAAACGGTCCAGCCCGAACTTCACCAGCACCCGGTTCTCGTCTACCAGAGGCATCACATCGGTGACTGTACCGATAGCAGCCAGATCCATGTGGGCCCGACGATAGTGTTCGACTCCGTAGCCGAGGTACTGTACGAGGGCCTCGCAGAGCTTGAAGGCCACTCCGACTCCGGCCAGATCGGCAAATGGATAGCGGGAATCCCTGCGATGCGGGTTCACAACGGCCACTGCGCGGGGCAGTCGGCCGCAGGAACTGGGGATGTGATGATCGGTGACGATGACATCGATGCCTGCCTCACGCGCCAGCTCGACCTCTTCGATCCGTTGTATCCCGCAGTCGGTGGTCACAATGAGACCGGCTCCCTTTGCACGCGCCTCTTCGACGAACCATCGGCGCATGTCGTAGCCATCGCGATGGCGATGAGGCACGAACGCCTCTACATCGCCTCCGAGCCGATGCAGAACCCTCTGCCACAACGCGGTCGCTGTAATGCCATCCCCATCGTAGTCCCCGTGCACCAGAATTTTCTCCTTCCGGTGCAACGCCTGTTTGAGCCGCTCACAGGCGGCTTCCGCGTCCGGCAACAGCATCGGGTCATGCAACTGTGCCAGTGACGGGTGGAGAAAGCGGTCTGCCTCTTCGAGTGACGTCACGCCCCGTTGCACGAGCAGGCGCGCTACGATGGGCGAGAGAGCCAGTTCGGATATCAGTCGCTCTTCCGCGCCGGGATCACCCGGCAGGACATGCCAGCGTTTCGGGACATGTGATCGCGTCACTGTGCTTCTGATGCCTCATCTCTCTCCCGGGTCTCCGGGCGTTGTATATGCCTCTCCATTATGACATGAGAGTGTCCTGCGCTCTCCGTGGACCTGCGTGCTGGTTACCCGCGCCGGCCGAACCATCGGGCGAGCCACGCCTCGATAAACAGCAGGGCAATCAGCACCCAGACCAGCCCTCTCCAGACCTCCGCACCATAGCGCGATCGCTGTACTGATGCCTGTATCTGTGCAGGATTGTCAACCACAGTGAAGCGACTTGCAGCCACACCGGACTGCTGCGCGGTTTTTTCGGGGTCGGCAGACGTGAGATCCGACTCCTCAGGAGTCAGGTTCACAGCGAACGCATCCTGCGATCTGCCACCGGCTACAGAAACCCGATACACTCCTGCCTGCGTTGTTCCTGTGTACGTAAAAGTAACCCCGCGCACGTCCAGTGCACTGCTCCGGGTTTCTACCTTACCGGAAGGTGTTCTCACCAGTACGGGTTTGTTGGCCTCGCTCAACGGAAACGTGAGGAAGAACGGCTCGTCCTGCTTCAGGTTACGCCGGGACGCAGAACCCTGCCCCAGATGCGAGAGCAACTGGTAGACCAGCGGCACGTAGCTGGCGCGGAGGGGTAGCTCGCTCCAGGAGGATCCGGCGCCGGTCGCTGCCAGTATCACGCGTCCCAGACCGACTTTCCGCTCAACAAAAGCCGGTTCCCCGTTGCTGAAGCGGATCATCGTCTGAATCGCATTGGGATCACCGGTATCAACCTCCGGTCGGAGCGTGTAGGCCACCTTCACGCGCGCGCTACCCAGGTTCATTGTAGCTGTATCTTTGAACAGAGCCAGCGCCGGATGTGCAATGGTTGCCGGGTTCAGAGTTAGTGCCTCCTCTTCCTCGAAAATCTGTTTCTCCCCCAGTGTGGCGGGCAGCAACCCCGATGGCTTCCAGTCCGTGTTAAACCGTCGCGCGTCGGTGCCCGGACCGGGGAAGAGCATCAATCCCCCTCCGGCCTGCACGTAGTCCCTCAGGGCGCGCTGCTCTGATGGCGAGATCCGGTTCACACCGGCAATAACCACCAGATCAAAGTCAGAAAGGTTCACCCCTGTCAGGTTGCCCCCCTCACGCAGGCGGGGCGCCAGACTCTCGGTAGCTCCACCGGGCGCCATTGCCGTGAGCAGATAGAACGTTTCACTCCGTGTCGGGCTGGCAGCAGGATAGGGATCCCAGACCAGTGCACGGATCTGTTCCCGGACGCGCAGAACGAAGGGGGCGCGATTGTCCTGTGGGAGGTTATCGACCCGCCCGGCGTTGTCCAGCTCGATCGAACCGGAGTGAACACCGGGCCTGACGAGCCGAACCGGGACCTGCACTGTTGCTTCGCCAGCGGGACCGACGGAAACACGTCGGGAGGCCTGCACGTTCCCATCGACTTTCAGGTGTACCAGCAGATCATTGTGTGGACGGGTTCCGTGGTTACGGATGCGCGCCTCTATGCGAACGGGCAATCGGGGCGTCACCAGTTCTCTACTGATGACAGGAGGCTCGACAGCCAGATTGTCCCGCCCGGTCCCCGGAGGCCCTACAGAAACCCACACGATGCGTGCAAGTGCGCTGAGCCCCTGCCAGACCGCACGCGCTGCCTCCTTCCTGCTGCTGTTCCACCCGGAGGCCTGGTCGTCAGTCAACCAGTAGACTTCCTTGACCGGCGTCTGTGAGGCTGCTAGCAGACGGCGTGCCACCTCCGCCCCGGCCAGGTAGTCCGTCGCACGATCTCCCGGCATTGCCGCGCGAATGCGCTGGCGCACCCGTTGCAGATCATAGCTCGGGGTTGCGATCACCGCCTCCGGCCTGTCCGACAGTAACACCAGCGACGCGGAGTCACCGGACTTCAGGGTCTGCGTCACAATCACCTCCGCAACGTCCTGCGCTCGTTGCC
>JANWZQ010000129.1 GCA_025054835.1 Chthonomonadaceae bacterium | reverse complement strand
CGGGTCGGCATGATGTGGGGGGGGAAGAGGAAGACGCGGGCGCGGTTGCCGGTGAGGTTGCGACTGGTGTCGATGCGGGTCCATCCGTCCAGGGTGACCTGACCCGAGGCTACTGCCAGATTCTCAAACGTTAACGTGTAGGTCTCGCTGCTGGCCAGTGCCTGCCCCTCCCGCGTGACTGCGTTGATGACCCGGAAGGTGAACTGATAGGTGCCGGGCCGGAACGCGCGCACGGCCAGGTGATGATGCCATCCGTACTGGATCCCCTGCACCAAGCCGAACCGGAACGTGTTGTTCAGGGCCGTGGGGATGCCATCGGGAGCGAAGTAGCGAATCGCGCCCCGCCAGATATCCGCCCCTTCCGAGATCGAGACGCGCTCCAGCACTGCCCCGCGCAACACATCAACGTAGCGCATGGTGGCAGGATCGTAGCGCACGATCACGTCGAAGGGCAGATCCATGTAGAAGGGACCGGCTTCCGCAGGACCGGTGGTGTTGGGCAACAGTTTCTGCGGCACGTTAAGAAGCAGGCTGGCCGGCCCGACTTCACCCTCGCTATCAACGTACCAGACAGCGGCCTGCGAGCCGGCGGTCCCATTGCTCAGGTTACGGCCGAGCGAGAGGTGCCAGCCGTCATGCGCACGGGTCGGCGCGCCAGCCATCGCCATGCACGCCCCGAGCAACACGATCAGGGTTGTAGCATACGTACTTCTGTGTCGGATCATTCTGTCACTCCAGAACGCTTCGGGACAGGAGGCATGGCTCGCTCCATGCCTCCTGTTGCCCGTCGTGAGGATCTACCTGCGGCGGCGCATCACCAGGCCTGCTCCTGCTAGCCCCAGCCCCAGGGCCATCCAGGAGGAGGGCTCCGGAACGGCCTGAAAGTCGAACCCGAAGAAACCGCTGCTACCGTAGGTCCCGTTGAGGTCATGCAACCGGAAAGTGGCCTGGAACGTGTTGCCCGGAACAGCCGTGCTGGTCCAGAACACCGGGTCAAACTGGAAACTCGCGTTCCCCATCCCTATCTCATGCACTGTGCCCGGGGCGCTGAACAGGCTATGCCCCGCCGACAGGCCCACATGAAACCCATCGGTGATGCTCACCAGTTCCAGACCGATCCGGGCATTGTCCGGCAGAATGCTCGTCCAGCGACGCGCAGAAGAGTTGAACAGGATGTCGATGGGACTGCCAGCAGGATAGCCCTGCAGAGCCGATGTGGAAGCGATGCGCAGACCCTCGTACTCCTCGATGCCGTTGAGCCCGCTGACCCACTGTCCGTTGTGTGGCCGGAGCGCCAGCAGGCCCGTGCGGGCACGCTGGGACAGCTCCGGGATCCGGTTGTTGGCGCTGGTCGGGCGCACTTCCGTGCCCGCACCCAGATTGGGCCCGGCGTAAGAGTAAATCCCGATCCCGTGGAAGTGGTTGTTGCTGGGGCGGTCGGCATAGGTATGGGCGTACAGGAAAGACAGCCGGTTGAAGTTGGGGTTCGGCAGGCCTGCATAGATGCCCGTCGGAATGACCGTGCGGGCGTCTACCCCGATGTAGTAGTTGGGATAAACCAGATCCTGCTGCGCCTGTACAGGGGCGGTCAGGAGCAGCATAGCGGCAGTTGCCAGAGCCATTCGTACCGAGTTCACAGTTTCCTTCTCCTTTTTCTGTCGCAGTGTGCCGTGTGCCGCACGGCGCGGAGAGCGACCCGGAAGGGCTCAGCGACGCGGGTCGTAGAGATCGATGCGCCCGTCCTCCGTCCAGGTCTGCTCGAAGCGATACCATTTCGCATGGCCATCGCAGAAGAAGTAGTTGGCCCCATCCTGATGGCGCGTTCTGGCCAGACCGGTTCCCGGTGGCTCGAAGATGAAGTCCGGGTTCTCGCGCCACCACGGCGGATGGAAATGATCTGCCGTCGTGTTGTCGCGCATTTCCGCGCAGTAGATTGTCGATGCCGGTGCGTTGATGGAGGCCAGCGTGTGATAGCCCCGGGTCTGTAACCCATCCAGGGGCGGAGCCATCCACAGGTTGGTACCGTAGGAAGTGAACCGCGCCAGACCGGTGCTGCCCGGGGGACGCGGATGCCAGTTCCGGCTGCGATCTCCCGGGCAACGGTAGATCGCACGCGTCCTGCTGTACGGGTCCAGACTGAAGATCCAGCTGAACTCGTTGGAGGTGTGCGTGTCCAGCGGAAACGTCTCGTCATGGTCCTGCACGTAGAGCGCGAAAGCGGCGCCCAGCTGCTTCATGCTGGACAGACAGACGCTCTGCCGGGCTTTCTCCCGCGCCTGTGCGAACACGGGAAACAGGATCGCTGCCAGAATGGCGATAATTGCGATCACGGCCAGCAGCTCGATCAACGTGAAACCCTGCCGGAACCCCGGCCTGACCGAACCGGTCATGACGTCCTCTATCCTCTCGCGACAGGCATGCAGGCAGAGCGGCAGGAAGCGAGCAGACGTGTCATGTCTCCGCGATCCAGCGCATGCACGGCCTGTCAGCGCGTAACACCGGCAATAGTGATAGAATTGGCAGAGCAGAGAGTGCGCCCGGGGTGTACGAGGGCGCAGAGGGAGCGATTACAGCGCCTGTGGTGGGGCGCGTGCCGCAGAAGTGAGGATGGGGGGCTGCCACAGGGAGGCGCACGACGCGCGATGTTCCGGCACCGACACGACGTACGGGACAGGGAGGACCGGGATCGTAAACAGACCCTCGCCTGTCACTGCCTGCCAATGGCACACCGGGCAGCCATCTGTCGCGCATTCCGCAGGTATCGTGAGAACCGGTGTGGCCCGTTCGGCGCACTCACGATTCGCGTACCGATGGACGTGGCCAAGCGTCGCACTCAGGTTCAGACCGAACCAGAGCGCAAGCCAGAGCCAGCAAAGCCATCTCAAACCGGAATGTCGCTTCATGGACAGCATGGCGAGGAGAGCGTGTATTCCCTGGATTATCTAATCTAGCACCGCGTCAGCGGCGGTAGTAGCGACGGATCAGGCTCGCACCGGGCACAAGCGCACCGATCCACAGAGCCACCACGCCCGGCTCCGGCACGGCCGCAACAGCATAGTAGGTGATCCGGTACACGTCCGAGTCCGGCAACGAGGTGCCATCGCGCAGAACGATGTCCGTCAGACGGAAGTCGAACGTGTAGACCCCGGGCTCTGTCGCGAAGAAGTCAAAGTGCTGATGGAAATACAGGTCGATACCGCCCACAGCGATCTGGCGCGGGTCCAGTTGCGTGTCGGACAGGTACCAGTGTCCGAGGAAGTCCGGGCCATTGCCGAAGACCGGCGTGGCACCGTCGTACTGGTAGAGCGCAAACAGCCCGTCCGAAATACCGACCTGCTGGATCCTGGCGCGGCTGATGGGATAGTCGTACCCGGGCAGCCCGTCTGTGTCGTACGGCGGATCGACGTCAATACCGGGAAAGACGTCAAACCCGGTGTCATCGACGAACTGAGCCGCGGGGAAACCCGTCGGGAAATCCGGGTAACCCGGATTGGGGATCATGTAGCGGTTGAACAACTCCTCCACATCCTCGTCCGGGTCCAGGGGCTGGATCACCACGCGCCCACCATCCACATTCAGGATCAGGTCATACCCATGGTCATGGTCCGCCAGTGCCGGTGCGCACAGGGCGGCGACGGCGCCAAAGGCTGCCAGAAACTGCAGACTGCTTCGCAAGCGTTCGAACATGGCCTTTCCTTTCCGGAGACACACAGGTCTCCTCGCATCGCTACAGATTTCCGGAGGGAGCGCCTTCTACTGCCCCGGCGGCCCGTTCCGGATCACGGGACGCCAGAAGGCTTCTGCCTTCCCGCTCCGAGCAGGAAAGCAAATCGTGGATCCATGCTCACGGGTCGAAGTCCCGTGTTTGGTCGAAGTTGCGCACCAGAATGTCCAGATCCAGCACGTCCACACACGCGTCCCCGTTGAAATCAG
>JANWZQ010000041.1 GCA_025054835.1 Chthonomonadaceae bacterium | reverse complement strand
GACGGACAATGTGCCGGGATTGCAGGGGCTCGATGGCGTCCAGTTCGGCATCGGAAGCAGCGAAGATGCGTTGGGCATTCCAGTCGAAGTGCTGGAGCAGTGTGCGGGCGAGGCGGGGGGAGAGGGGTACGTTGGCCAGATGCAGGAGTGCGCGCAGAGCCTCAGGATCGCGGTCCTGCGGGTTCTGCGCGCTTCCGGGTACCGGGTTCGTGGAGGGTGCCGGCATAGGGGTTACGGGTTGTTACCGGGGCCGCCTCCTCGTTCATCGCCGCTACCGCCACCTCCCCGGTTCGGCCGTCCGGGGCGGTTGGGCTGGTTGGTGGTGGAAGCGGGGCGCTGAATGCGGGAGCGTTTGCGCAGGGTATCGTCGATGTAGAAGGTCCATGTACGGGTTGCGGTGTTTCCCTTCCAATCCTGCACGCTAACGGTGACGGTGTGGTGGCCGTCTCTGAGGACTTCTGCGCGTCCTTCACCAGAGGTTGCGAAGATGATGTATTCCACCATCCCGGTGTCGGGGTTGTAGGCATAGCCAGGTCGGTCGGCGTTTTCGCGTCCGGGCTCGCGCCGTCGCAGGGGAGTGCCATCAAGCTGCATGGTCAGCGTGTTAAGGTTCAATCCGGAGCCATCGTCGATGATTTTCGCGGCAAGGCGGAAGGGCGGGCGTCCGTTCAGATAGTCGCCCTGTTCGGGTTCGAGACGGTTGACGATCGGGGGCAGGGTGTCTGCAGCGTCGGCGCGGAAGGCCGTGAGCGCCCCGTCATCGCTGAGCACGAACAGGGTGCCACCGGCGACAATCGGTCGGGCCGCGACGTTTGTCAGGGACGGTATCGCCATGGGGTTGGAGCTGGAGGGCTGGATTGCGTAGTGCCACCTGAGGGCTCCGGTAGCAGTATCGAAGGCGTAGAGGTGCCCCATGGTGGTGGCGACGAACAGATGGTTATCGGCGGCGAGGGGTTCTGCGATGACTTCGTATTCTACCTGTGCGGGTTGTTTCCAGAGGGCTCGTCCGCGCGGGTCGATGGCGTACACCTGGCGGTCGCCGGTCACCACGTAGGCATTGCCTTCGGAGTCTACTGCCGGCGGGGCGACCAGATTATTGGGGAAGGGGAGGCTCCATCGGAGCTGGCCGTTGGCGCGGCGCATGCAGACGAGGTTGCTTCCTGCGGCAACATAGAGGGTCTCGCCGCTGACGACCGGTTTGCAGGTGCGTGGATCCGCGGCGGTGAGTCGTTGTGCCCATCGCCGCGCGCCATTGCTGAGGTTAATGGCGGTGATCACTTCGTCGGAGGTGACGTAGTAGAGGGTTTCATCGGCGATGGCAACGTCGGCAATGAGGTCGCCGATGGGCAGGCCTTCGACGTTATCGCGTTTCCAGATGCCTCCGATGGAGGCACCGGTGCGCGCGTCGACGGCGTAGAGGCGCCCGTTGGAGCTGGCGAAGTAGACCGTGTTATTCAGGACGATCGGTGTGGTGTACGCGCCGCCTTTGATGTTGATGTGGGGCCAGCGTTGTCGTCCGTCGGCCGTATTCAGGGCGTACATGCCGTCGGTGGTGCTGAAGAAAACGGTATCCTCGGCGACCGTCGGGGTGGCGGCGATGAACCCGGTGAGGGTGTTGTCAGAGGGGTAGCGCCATTTCTGCGCGCCCGTTGCGCGGTCGACAGCATAGAGGCGGTTGCCGGAGGAGAAGTAGATGGTGTCCTCGCTGACGGTGGGCGAGGCGGGGTTGTTAGGGGCGTACGTGGTGGAGAACTTCCAGTGTACAGCCATGGGGACCGAGACTTTTGCCGGGGCGGGCGTGGTGTCGCGTGCTGTATCCTGCGAACGGGCCGTACCTGTCAGAGCGCCAGCAAGTAACAGGGCGCTCCATACTGTGGTGCGGCAGATCCTGCGCAAAAAGAACATCTCTGGTACTCTCCCTGCGTGGTGAACGCGGTACACCGTTTCTGCATGCGGGAACAGGGCAGGAGCCGGTGTCGCGTGACCATTATAGTGAACAGGTTCCGTGCTGTCAAGCGCTGTGGTATGCGTTAGAGGATGCCCCCGCCAAGCGCCAGGCGGATGAGCCCGAACACCAGTGCGATGCCGCAGCAGATCAGTCCGGCGAGGCTCATGCTTTTATTGGTGCTGCGGGTGGTGCCCAGCACAATCGCGCTGATGATGGCGCCGACTCCTGCGAACGGTATAACCAGCCAGTTGAGGGCGCCGAGAAGGGGGATGAAGGCGATGAGCATGGCGAGGATCGCACTGATTCCCCAGAGGAGGCAGAGTACTTGCATACAGTCTCTCCTTCTGCTGTTGTTGCTCTGCTGGAGCGTGGCGGTGTTATCTGGCAGTCATACTGTGCAACGGCGGTGTGCGCGCCGGATCATCGCGGGGAGATGATGACACGTCGGTCGGGTTCTTCTCCTTCGCTGTAGGTACGCACTTCCGGGTCGTTGATCAGGGCGGTGTGAATGATCCGTCGCTCGTGCGGCGGCAGGGGCTCCAGTTCCGCTTCTTCCTGCCGCTCTTTGACTTCTCGTGCGAGTTCCAGAGCACGTTGTGTGAGCACTTCGGCTCGTCGCTCGCGGTAGTTGTTTGCATCCAGAACAAGGCGCACGTCAGTGGTGACGCGTCTGGCGAGAATGAGATTGCAGAGCAGTTGTAGCGCGTCGAGAGCCTGCCCCATGCGTCCCCAGGTGGCGCGCACATCTTCTCCGACGAGTTCGATGTGCAGATAGTTTCCTTGGACGGCGCGCAGTACGGGGCGCACCCGTTGTCCGGTGGCGGCACAGACCTCTTCCATCAGTTGCATGGCGATTCGCTGATCTTCCGGTGAGGGGGTCTGTGCTCCCTCACGGTCCTGTGCGTCGGACATTCTGTTGCTCTCCTTTGTCGGCCGATCCATGCCTGCTTTTCCTGTATACCATACGGCACGTGCAGGTGCATGTTCCCTTTTCTCGCAGTGATTGCTTCTCGATGGCAGGTTGTGGAATGGTTATCAGGTTCGTTTGCGCTTGCGCCGAGGTGGCGTGCGTTTCTGCGTGCCCGCTGTCGTCGATGTGCTGGCGGGTGACAGGGCTGGTGTAGAGCCGCCGTTGCCGGGCACTGCGTTCTCTCGGGGTACGGGGAGCGCAGAGGGTGCGCTATGGGCAGCGAGCGGGGTGGCGCTGGTAGCTCCCTGGCTGGCGGTGGCGGCCGCCTTGTTGGGCAGGTAGATGTAGTAGTATTGCTGTGCTGCGGACAACAGGTTCAGGGCCAGCCAGTACAGCATGAAGGCGGCAGTCCACCGGTAGATCAGGAAGAAGTAGATCATCATGCCGGTCATCATGATGGCCATGGTTTTCTGTTGCTGGGCCATCGCCGGGTCGGAGGGGGGGGTGAGCTTCATGGTCAGGTAGTTGCTACCGGCGTAGATGAACAGCAGGGCGTAGTCGAAGTGGCCGAGGCTGGGAGCAACGTAGCCGGGGAACTGACGGGCCAGCGCGCTGCCGATCCAGAGGAATTTGCCATTGACGAAGTGGAATTCGTAGAGGCGGATCATGTTGTAGACCCACCAGAGGAAGGGAAGCTGGATGAACATGGGCAGGCAGGAGGCGAACGGGTTGACGTTGTGCTCCCGGTATACCTGCATGATCTTTTCGTTCAGTTCCGGCCGGCCCCGGTACTTTTCCTGAATGTCTTTCAGGATAGGCTGGATGCGTTGCATCTCGCGCTGGCTCTGGTACATTCTCAGTTTGAGTGGCCAGGTGAGCAGGGTCACCAGGACGGCGATGAGGACCAGGGCGAACCAGTAGCTGAAGTGCGGGTTCCGGCCTGTCAGGGCGACGAGGCTATCGATGATTTTGTAGGTAGGCAGGATGGAGTTACGGCGGTCGATCCGGCTCTCGAGCCCGGCTTTGAGATCTATTTTTTCGGCGGTGCGGGCTGCTTCGGTATCGGGGAACTCGCTAAGCAGGTTTTTGATGGCTTCGTGGGCTTTGTCGCCGACAATGAAGCGTATGTCTTCGTCGCGCTGTCGCTCCAGCGGGGTTTTACCGGACGGCCGGTCTGGATCCAGGATAGTGTAGCCGAAGAATGCGGCACGGTACAGGGCTTCGGCCGCCAGCTCCCGGTTTTTGCGGGCGTTCTCGTTTTTGATTTTGACGTAAGTGTCCATGGCCTGAGCCGGGTTGATGGTTTCCTGTTCCCGGGCTCTGGCGAACACGGGGTCATTGGCGGGGTTGGGGATATCAGCCCGCGTTCTTTCGATGGCATGGCCTGTGATGAGCAGGGTCAGCGCGAGCCACAGAATGGACTTGAACCTGGATTTCAATGGCATTTCCTCAGGAATTCGGGTTTCAGCGTGTGTGCCTCCGTTTATGAGGACATGGGAGACCGGGAGCAATTAGCGGAGGGGCGCGTGTCCGGGGAGGGAACCGGGTCGTACCCTCCGGGGCTCAACGGGTTGCAGCGCAGAACGCGACGAATGCCCAGGGCGACGCCTGCAAGGACGCCGTACTGCTGGATAGCCTCGGCGGCGTAGGCAGAGCAGGACGGTACGTACCGGCAGGTGCGGGGGCGTACCGGTGCAGTAGCCTGATACAGGCGGATGCAAAGCAGGGCGATGTGTCGGAAACTGTGCGATAGAAACTGGATCATGACGTGGCCTCTTCAGGGGCACTTCTCCCGGTTCAGCAAGCCGGCACGACCGAGGAGTTCTTCCACTGCAGCCTGTACCTCGGGCCAGGTTGCTGACTTGAGGCCGGAACGGCAGACGAAAATCAGGTCTACAGGCCGGTGCACCAGTGCTTCCAGACGGCGACGTACGGCCTCCCGGAGGCGGCGTTTGATCCGGTTACGCGCTGCAGCTCCCCCCTGCTTGCGGCTGACCACGAACCCGATCCGGAGACCATGGGATCCGGCAGAAGCTGTATCGCGCGGGGACACGTAGAGCACCGCCAGACGGTGTACCAGAGATCGGCCGCGTGCATACACCCGCCGGAAGTCGCGGGGGTCACGCAGGCGATATGTGGCCGGGAGCATCGTTGCAGCGCCTCACGAAGGTCCCTACGGAGGAGAGGCGCGATCGGTTTCCCTTCGCGCCTCAAAGCGATCACTTCACCAGCTGATGGCGCCCGCGCAACCGCCTCCGTTTGAGGACGTTGCGCCCGTCTTTTGTGCGCATACGCTTTCGAAATCCGTGAACCCTTTTATGGCGCCGATTGTGCGGCTGGTAAGTTCGCTTCATCTCCGCCTACTCCCTATGATCCAGAGTCTCGCTATTATAGCACAGTCAGGCCCCAAAAGGGAATGGAGGCTCCAGTGGTGCACAGGAGTGGCCGGGGAGCAGGGAGCGTGTGCTATACTGTCGACATGGTGGATCCCCCCGTGTTGTTGCCGCGTTTTCCTCGGTGATTGTGTGCCCTGTGAAAGGAAGGAGAGCGATGAAGAGGTTGCGTGCGCTGGTGACATTCGGTCTGGTTGTAGGGCTGTACGGGTGCGGGGGTGGCGGAGGGACTGTGCAGAGTACCGGGAGTCAGGATCCTCTCGGGCGAGGGCGTGCCCAGCTGGAACGTGTCGCGTCGGGGGCACAGGAAGCCACTGTACACACATTCGAGTCGATCTGGCAACTGTTCGACGAGGCGTTACGGGGTGCTCCGGGGGATGCGTTTGCGCACTTCGGTGCAGCTGTGTGCCTGTCGGGCGTGGTGGCGTTGCAGGCGGAGGGGTCTGGCGTTGGAGGGGGTGGCCTGTGGCCGGGCGGGTTCCCCGGTGAGGTGCCGCCGGCTCCCCCGGGTGTAGTTGTCGCTCCGGCCTCTATGGCGCCGTGGCCTGTGCTCGGTTTGATCTGGCATCTGGATCAGGGGCTGGCCAATCCGCTCTCCCTGCTGCACATGCTGGCGCCCGTTGTCGATCTGCGTTACGGCCTGATCCCGTTCTACGGCTACGCACAGGATGACGTGGCGCGCCGTCAGCAGTTGCTGGAGAAGTTGAATCAGGCTGTTGCGCACCTGGCGCAGGTGGAAGCGAAACCGGACTTTGTATGCACGCTACCCGATCGGGATGGTGTGCCGATGACGCTCACATTGGCGGAGGTTTATCTGTTCGACGCCTGTGTGCAGAGCCTGCGGGTTGCAGTGGCGTTGTCACTGGCCTACGTGCGGGATGTGGGGGAGGCACCTCCGCCTCCACCAATCTTCACCATGCATGGCCGAGAAGGTGGATTGGGACTTGGCGTGCCGGTCCGGTTTGTCGATCTCAATCGGGATGGACAGCTCTCTCCTGGAGAGTATCTGCCTCCCTCGCCTTTCCTGACTCTGCGGGATGCGGCCTATTTGCGGACTGCGCAGGAGGCTTTACTGGCGGTTGCCGATCGAGCTGGCAAGGGAGTTACGCTGGCTCTGGCTCGCGCAGGGGATCAACGTTTCCTGATACCCAACACGGAGGAGAGCCGGGCTCTGTTGCAACGTCTGCGTGATGACGTGGTGCCGTTGATCCAGCAGGCAGCTTCCGGTCCGGTCACTCTGGAGTGGGAGGTGCCGACCGGGCCGCAGGTTCTGGCACGCGCTTCCGGGCCGCGCTATCGTCCGCAGGGGAACGTGTTATTCGCGCCTCCAGTCTGGCCTGTGGAGCCCCCGCTGGAATTGCCGGCGCCCCGGCGGCAGACACTGACGATTAACCTGGTGGCCTGGTTTGCCAACCCGCCGGTTGACCTGAAGGCGTTCGCGCCCACCTATCCGCTGGATGCACAGGGAGAGCCCCGGATAGATCAGGCCATCTATCCGGATCCTCGTTTCGGCGGGTTGTTCCCTGAGGGATTGCCCGGGGACTTCTGGTTCTGAGCGGGCCGTGTCGCGTCGCGAGGCAGTCCGGGATCACTGCCGGGCGCTTCGGTTACCCGGGAGAACTTCTGGAGCAGGGATTGCTGTTCTGATGAGTGATGATAGTGATGATACGGTTGCACTTTCCTTCGACCCCGCGCAGGTGGAGGTCTGGCGTCATCTGCTGGCCTCGGTAGCGGAGGAGATGGGAGTGGCGCTGGAGCGAACCGCGTACTCTCCCAACATCAAGGAGCGCTTCGACCATTCGTGTGCCCTGTTTGATGCAGAGGGGCGTTTGCTGGCGCAGGCGGCGCATATTCCAGTGCATCTGGGCGCCATGCCCCTCATGCTGGCAACGTTGCGCGCCCATGTGCCGTGGCATCCGGGGGATATGTGGTTGTGCAACGATCCGCGTTACGGGGGCACGCATCTGCCAGATCTGACGCTGGTCGCCCCGGTTTTTCATGACGGGGAGTTGCTGGGATTTGTGGCCAGTCGTGCGCATCACGCGGATATCGGGGGGATGGCTCCGGGCTCGTTGCCACTTTCCACGGAGCTCTGTCAGGAGGGACTGATCCTTCCGCCGGTGCGTCTGGTCTGCGCGGGGCAGGTTCAGGAGGACATCGTTCAGATCCTCTGTGCGAACTCCCGTACACCTGCGGAGCGCCGCGGGGATCTCGCAGCGCAGGTCGCGGCCAATGAGACCGGCACGCGTCGTTTGCGTGCGCTGGTAGAGCGATACGGTCGTGATGAGTTTCGGCGGCGCACTGTTGAGAATATCGCCTACGCTGCGGAAGCAGTACGCCGTGCGCTCCACGCGTTGCCTGAGGGCGTATATGCCGCACGGGACTTTCTGGATGATGACGGGCTGGATGCGCGCGATATTCTGATTGCAGTGACGGTGACCGTTGATGGAGGTATGAAGCGGCGCATCACGTTTGATTTCACCGGTTCTGCACCGCAAGTGCGTGGCCCTCTGAACGCTACCGAGGCGATCACCCGGTCTGCCTGTTACTATGTGGTGCGTTGTCTGGTCCCGCAGGAGGTACCGACCAATGCAGGGTGTTTCGAGCCGATCACTGTGGTTGCGCCGGAGGGCACGGTGGTCAATGCGCGTTTTCCTGCAGCAGTGGCCGGAGGCAACGTGGAGACGTCGCAACGGATTGTGGACGTGGTACTGCGCGCGCTGGCGCTGGCTGCCCCGGACCGTGTGCCCGCGGCCAGTCAGGGGACGATGAACAATGTGACGATCGGCGGATACGATCCGGTGCACCGACGTTCCTTTGCCTACTACGAGACGCTGGGGGGTGGCGCGGGGGGTGCGCCAGCCGGGGATGGGGCACACGCAATTCACACGCACATGACCAACACGCGCAACACGCCTGTCGAGACACTGGAGTCGCACTATCCATTGCGTGTGCGAGCATATCGTATCGCAGACGGTACCGGGGGCGCCGGGGTGCATCGTGGCGGGGATGGACTGGTGCGGGAAATTGAGCTTCTTGTGCCCTGTACGATCTCCCTGCTGACCGAACGGCGCCGGCACCCGCCGTACGGGTTGAATGCTGCTCCGGGTGCTCCCGGGAAGCAGTGGTTGACATGGCCCGATGGAACCCGGCAGGATCTGCCCGGGAAGTGGAGTGGCTACTGCCCGGCACACACGGTGCTGACCGTGCAGACGCCGGGCGGCGGGGGATGGAGTCCGGTGATGCAAGCGGACTCTGTGGATGCTGCGGCGGAGACAGGAGAGACTGAAGAGTGCCCCGCACGTTGACAATCGGTCTTTCCGATGGGTACACTGGCAGAACTCTTCTCGCCGCCGGTTGCGCGAACCGGGCGGCGCTATTTGTTGTGCGGGAGTGTGCGATGCGCGTTGCGATTGTGGGGGCCTCGGGGTATGCAGGCGGCGAGTTACTGCGTCTGTTGCTGCGACACCCGGGGGTGACAGTGCAGAACATCGTCTCAGAGACCTGCGCCGGGCAGCCTGTGCGTGCCGTGTTTCCTGGTATGCGTCAGGCAATGGATCGTGTGTTTGTCGCTTATGGGGACGGCGCCGAAGTCTTTGAATGCGATGTGGTGTTTCTGGCACAGGAGAACGGTAAGGCCATGCAACGCGTTCCGGATCTGCTGGCGAGGGGATGCCGGGTCATTGACCTGAGTGCTGATTTCCGCCTGCGTTCTGCGGAGGCGTACGAGCGCTGGTACGGTCTGTCCCACGGCGCGCCGCACCTGCTGGAGTCCGCCGTTTACGGGTTGCCTGAACTGTATGCGGAGCGTATCCGGAGTGCGCGCCTGATTGCCAATCCGGGATGCTACCCGACAGCTTCCATTCTGGGGCTGGCGCCTCTGGTGCAGCAACGGTGGATCGACCTGCAGACCCTGGTGGTCGACGCCAAGTCTGGCGTTTCCGGGGCAGGACGCGCGCGTTACAGTGCCGAATACCATTACCCCGAACGTAACGACAGTGTCGCTGCCTACAAAATCGCCGGGGCGCACCGGCACACTCCGGAGATTGAGCAGGTGTTGTCGGAAGTCGCCGGGGAGTCGGTGCCAGTAAGCTTCACTCCGCACCTGATCCCGATGTCACGGGGGATCATGGCCACCTGCTACGCGGTGCTGCAACGGGAGACGAGCACGTCGGAGCTTCTGGAGGCATATCGCGCCTTCTATGCCCGCGCGCCCTTTGTGGAAGTGCGGGAGGCTCTGCCAGAGACCAAACATGTGAGTGGGAGCAATGCCTGCCACATCAGTCTGGGGGTGGATGTGCGTACCCGGCGTGTGACGGTTGTCTCAGTGATCGATAATCTGATCAAAGGGGCTGCCGGTCAGGCGATACAGAACATGAACCTGATGTGCGGGTTCCCGGAGACGGAAGGGTTGGAGGACGGAGGTATGTGGCCGTGATCACCGTCTGGAAACCCGTAGAGAACGCCGGTGTGACGTACCCGGAAGGGTTTGTCGGGGCGAGCGTGCGCGCCGGGTTGAAGTCCGCCGGGGAGGATCTAGCGCTGATTGTCAGCGATAGTGCGGCTACCGTTGCCGGGGTGTTCACCACCAACTTTGTGCAGGCGGCCTGCGTTCGGTGGTCGCGGCGGGTTGTGCGGCGGGGCACGGCGCGCGCTTTGCTGGTGAACGCGGGCAACGCCAATGCGTGCAACGGAGAACGGGGAGAGGCCGACAATCGCACGCTCGCCGAGTGGGTCAGTCGGCACCTGCGTCTGGCGCCGGACGCGGTGTTGACGGCCTCTACCGGCATCATCGGGCATCCTCTGCCGATGGACCGCATGGAGCGGGGCATTGCGGCGGCAGTTGCAGCGCTGGATCGCAACGAGCAGACGGATCCGGGGATCGCTCGCGCCATTATGACGACCGACACGCGGCCCAAGTTGTATGCGGTTCACGTCGATTCCGACCAGTGGGTTGCTCCGATTCGGATCGGCGGGTGTTGCAAAGGGGCAGGGATGATCGCGCCCAATATGGCCACGATGCTGGCGTTCCTGAGCACAGATGCCCGGTTGCCCGCGGATCTGTTGCAACGGGCGCTGGAGCGCGCAGTGTCCCGGAGCTTTCACTGCGTAACGGTGGACGGCGATACGAGCACCAATGATATGTGTCTGTTACTGGCCTCCGGCATGGGGCAGGGAGAGATCTCCCGCGAGGGACCGGGGTTCGAGGACTTTGTGGAGGCCCTGACGCGTGTGAGTGTTGTGCTGGCCCGGGAGATCGCACGCGATGGTGAGGGAGCAACCAAGCTCGTGGAAGTCACGGTGCATAACGCGCTGACGTACGAGGGGGCGCATCGCATTGCGAAGACCATCGCGGAGTCGCCCCTGGTGAAAACTGCATTGTTCGGCAACGACCCGAACTGGGGGCGCCTGTTGATGGCAGCCGGTCGGGCGGGAGTGCCCTTCGACCCGGAGCGCGTCACCGCCCGGATCGGGGAACAGGTTGTTTTTCAGCATGGAAGCGGCGTGCCGTTCGATCGGCAGATGGCGCACACGTACCTGCAGCGCCCGGAGGTAACTCTCTTGCTGGATCTGAATGCGGGGGAGGAAAGTGCCACTGTCTGGACCTGTGACTACAGCTATGACTACATCCGGATCAACGCAGAATATTCTACCTGAGCCGACATCGGTAGATGCAGCGACACGCGCCGCAGTGCTGATCGAGGCGTTGCCCTATCTGCGCCGATTCTATGGTAAGACCGTTGTGGTCAAGTACGGCGGCAACGCGATGATTGATGAGACATTGAAGTCGCAGGTGATGCAGGATGTCTGCTTGCTGCACTACGTGGGTATCCAGCCCATTCTGGTGCACGGGGGCGGGCCAGAGATCAGTGCGCTCATGCGGCAGATGGGGCATGAGCCGACTTTCGTCGGGGGGCTCCGCGTGACCGATGCTACCACCATGGAGATCGTGGAGATGGCGCTGGCCGGCAAGGTCAACAAGGGAATTGTTTCCTTGCTCAACCGGCAGGGAGTGAGGGCAGTCGGGCTCAGTGGCAAGGACGCCAATCTGATCGTCGCGTCGAAGCGGGAGTCAGAGCAGGGCGATCTGGGCTTTGTGGGCGACGTGGCGCAGGTGAACACCGACATCCTGCATCTACTGGTGGCACAGGGGTACATCCCGGTCGTCTCCTCGGTGGCGATTGGTCCGGACGGGGAGAGCTACAACGTGAACGCCGATCATGTGGCCGGGCACATCGCGGCTGCTCTGGGCGCCGCCAAACTGATCATCCTGACAGACGTGGAGGGGTTGTACGCGGACGTTTCGGATCGCTCGACTCTGATCTCGGAAATGGATACAGCGCAGGCTGCTACCATGATCCGGAGCGGAGCTGCGGCGCGTGGCATGATCCCCAAGCTCGAAGCCTGTATCACGGCGTTACAGGCCGGGGTGGAGCGCGCGCACTTGATTGATGGTCGGGTGCCGCACGCCCTGCTGATTGAGATTTTCACGGATACCGGGATCGGCACGATGATCCGACCCGCAGCGGAACCACAGGACGGTTCAGGAGCGCCCAACAATCCAGCGGTTTGATCCGTCGGTGAGGAGAGGGATACAGAAATTGTCTGTACTATCGCATACGGGAGCGACAGGCACGGATGTAGAGAACGCCGGTCTCCGGGATCCTGCAGATCCGGAGCGGATTGCTGCGCTTGACCGGCAATTTGTTATGGGCACATATGCTCGCTACCCGGTGGTGTTTGTGCGCGGGGAAGGCAAGAAGCTCTGGGACAGTCAGGGGCGAGAGTATCTGGACTTCCTCTCCGGAATTGCAGTGGTCGGTGTGGGACACTGCCATCCACACGTTGCGGACGCAATTGCCCGGCAGGCCCGAACGCTGGTGCACGTGAGCAACCTGTTTCATAATCCCCTGCAGGCTGTGCTTGCTGAGCGGCTCTGCCGTCTGACCGGCATGGAGAAGGTATTCTTCTGTAACTCTGGAGCCGAGGCCAATGAGTGCGCCATCAAACTGGCCCGGAAGTGGGGGCGAAGTCGCCGGGGAGCTTCCTGTCATGAGATCATTACGTTTACCGGCTCGTTTCATGGCCGGACGTTCGGCGCGGTGTCCGCAACAGCGCAACCGAAGTATCAGGCCGCTTTCGCTCCGATGGTGCCTGGCTTCCATTATGTTCCGTTGAACGATCTGCGCGCGCTGGATGAGCGGATCACGGAGAACACCTGCGCGGTGTTGATCGAGCCGATACAGGGCGAGTCAGGCATTCATCCGGCCACGCCGGAATTCCTGAGTGCGGTGCGCGCGCTGTGCGACGAGGCGGAGGTACTGCTGATCTGCGATGAGGTGCAGTGTGGCATGGGGCGTACCGGTGCTTTTCTCGCGTCGCAGGCCTGCGGTGTAGTGCCGGATGTGGTTACACTGGCAAAGGGGATTGCGGATGGTTTCCCCATGGGAGCCTGTCTGGCCCGCGGGAATGCGGCCGATACGCTCGCGCCCGGTGACCACGGTTCGACATTCGCCGGGCAGCCGCTTGCCTGTGCCGCCGCGCTCGCCACACTGGATGTTCTGGAGCGTGAGGAGTTGATGCAGAACGCTGTGACCGTTGGCACGTACTTCCGGGAGCGGTTGCACGACGTACAGCGGGAGATGCCCGATCGAGTTCGTGAAGTGCGGGGGCTAGGGCTCATGGTTGGCATGGAGCTTGCTGTACCCATTGCCAGAACGGTTGTGCTGCAGTTGCTAGAGCGGGGCGTGGTCGTCAATGCGGTAGGCGATACCGTGTTGCGTTTCCTGCCTCCGCTGATCGTGTCGCGCGATGATTGCGATACCGTTGTGGACCGGTTACGGGACGCGTTGCGTGCGTCTGTCTCTGAGCCATGAGGTGATCTGTGCGCCCGGTTTACAGTGCCGGCGTCCACCGCTTGCTGACTCATGCCCGGCAGGCGGCGGGACAATACCGGCATCGCTTTATTCATACTGAGTATCTGCTGCTAGGCCTGTTGAAAGAGCGCAATACGGCCACTCGCGTGCTCAAATCACTGGGATTCGAGCGCGAGCGTCTGCGCAGAACGTGTGAGCGTCGGTGTCGGCGTGGTCAGCATGAGATGGAAGGGGAGATCAAGCTGACGCCACGTGTGCAGCACATCATGGCACTGGCAGCAGAGCAGATGCAGGCCATGGGAGACCGTGAGCTGAGCACTGTGCACGTTCTGCTGGGCATGTTATTGGAAGAGGAGGGGATTGCCGGGCAGGTGTTGCGTCAGTCTGGTGTCACGGTCGAAGCTGTCCGGGCTACCGCACTGCAGATGGCCTCGGGAGCGGAGAACGCTTCTCTGGAGACCGGGGATCCGCAGGACCGCAGGAAGCCGTTCTGGAAGAGGTTGCTTGGCATGTGAGGGGCGTGCCCATGCATCGGTAGCCGCAATTGAGATGCATGGGCACGTTGAAAGCTCAGTAGTTGTTGGGGATGGTGGGGTGCTCATGTCCAGAGCGCGATGGCGCGAAGGTAGGTCGCGGTGCGCCCGGCCAGTGGAGGTAGATGCTCCGGGATTTCTGATGCGGGAAGAGATCCGCATCCTGGAAGACATCGTCGTTGAGCAAAACGCCACCGGGAAGGCTGACCAGACGTCCGTAGCCCGAAGCGTCGAAAAACACTAGCGCAGGATCCATGGTATTGAGATTGTAGCCGAGCACGCTGTCCAGCTTACCTTCCGCGTTGTACAGACGCAGGCTCGGCACGTCGTCCTGATTCAGGCGAAACATCGCGCGTCGGGTACCGTTCCGATCGAACAGTTGCAGACTGGGCGCGTCGTTCGCGTCCAACCCCAACCGGGCCCGCGTGCGTCCCGCGCTATCCACCAGGATCAGCTCTCTGGCGACTACGCGCTCGGATCCGGTGGGCACCGCGGGCAGGGAGCTATGATACGCGCACGGGCTTTTGAACAGCAGCAGGGCCACAAGCAACCCGATCAGAGAGACAAGCACGGCATTCGAGAGGCGAATGCTCAGTTTCATCGTTCTGTTCCTCCTCAGAGCACGTCGCGGGCGGCAACGCTAACAGTTAGACGACGCAACACAGTGTTCAGTATCGTCATTGTCTGGAGCAAACCGCAGGTCACCCGGTGCCGTTCGGCCATGCACCGACGTAGAGCACTTCTTCTTCCAGCAGGACACCGAAACGGTTGAGCACTCCTTGCTTGACGGTCTGCGCGACGGCGCGAATGTCGGCTGCTGTAGCACCGCCAAGATTTACAATAAAGTTCGCGTGTTTGACGGAGACTCCTGCCCGACCGATGATCAGTCCTTTGAAGCCGCAGGCCTCAGAAAGGTAGGCTGCGGGAACCACGCCGGCTTCCCGAAGAGGGGATGGCAGGCCGGGCAGGCTCTCGGCCAGCGCCCGGTCGTACACGTTTTTGAAGAAGCTCCCCGCGGACGGCTGCCACGGTTGCTTGCGGATCCGCTGAAGTTGCAGCTCTCTGGCTCTGGCGCGGATGTGTGCGCGTGATCCCGGGGTCAGGCGCAGTTGCACGCCGAGGAGTGTGGCGGGTGGCTTGCCGCCACGGCGCAGGCGGCTATCGCGGTAAGAGAATTCCATCCACTCGGGCCCGACCCATCTACGCTCTCCCTGCTCCACCACTTCGATCTGCTGTACGAGGTCACAGATGTTGGAGCGGTACGCACCTGCGTTGGAGACCAGCGCACCGCCTACTGTGCCCGGTATCCCCACTGCGAACTCCAGGCCTGACAGGCCGGCATGCAGGCTTTTCTGGAAGAGACGCATCAGGTTGTAGCCGCAGTCTGCGTAGGTAGTTGTGCCAATCTGCGCGTTCTGGCACGCGTTGCGTACCACCAGACCGCGCACTCCAGCATCGCTCACGCAGATGTTACTGCCCTCACCCAGGATGAAGTGGGGCAGCTGAAATCGCTGGGCGATCGCTACCACGGCAGTCAGGGTGTCCGTGTCGCGTGCCTCAATGAAGAGATCAGCCGGGCCGCCGACCCGCAGGGTGGTATAGGGCGCCAGAGGCACATTATGCTGGATGGAGGCGCGCACGGCTTCGGGGAGATGCGGCAGAGCCTCTTCCCATGTTCGAGGTTGCAGGGGGCGGGCGCAGGATGCAATAATCATGCTCAGAGTGTAGCATGTGGAGGGCGTACACGGTCAAGATGACGCAGACACTCTTCCGGGCGTTGCTGGTTCTATGCATACCCGTCCTGTGGGGGGCAGCGCTTGCGGATGCCGGAGATCCGGGCGTGATCCATTCCCGGCGATTGCCCTCTGGCATCCCTGTTGGTGGCGTGGGCACGGGCGCTTTTCATCTGATGACCGATGGAACGCTCTCGCACGCTCTGCTGACCAACAACTGGAGCCATGCTTCCGGTGCGCTCCATGCCTGTTTCGCGGCCGTGCGCGTGCAGAGCGATCAGCGTACTGTGGCGCGCGTGCTGGCTCTGCGCAACACCTACGGGTTGCCTGTTGTGCCGGAGCTCCTGTGCGATGCTCTCTTTCCGCAGGTCACGTTTGAGTTCCCCGATGCTACGCCTCCAGTCGATGTGTCCCTCAGAGTTTTTTCGCCGTTGATCCCGCATGATCCGGGCAATGCGTCAATGCCGGGTGCGGTATTCCTGTTCCGGGTTCGCAATCCGTCGCCACTTCCCGTGGAGATAGCACTGGCGCTCTCATGGGAGAACCTGCTCGGTGTGGGTGGGACCCGAGCAACCGGTCCGTTTGCCAATCGGACGGGCAACACGGTGGTACCGATGCCTGCAGCGGAAGGTTACTTTGGATTACGGCTGATGGCCCGGGAGCGGGCAAACGCGCGTGAAACGAGGCAGCGTCTCACAGCGAACGCCTCCGGCGAGATCGTGCTCATGACCCGTCCGCCGCGTGGTCAGGCGGTCGTGACAACAGCCGGGTGGAATGCGCTGGATGCTCGTCCGGGGTGGTGGGATCGTTTCGCTGCAGAGGGCGTTGTGACGGGGAGCGTGGGAACCGGAGTGGAGCATCAGGTGCACCCTGCGGGCGTGGTCGCAGTACGGCTCACGCTGCGGCCCGATGACTTCGTCGAGGTGCCGTTTGCGGTGGCATGGTATACGCCCCGCCTCTACACCCTGTCAGGGGTGGACTTCGGGCACTACTATCAGAACTTCTGGCCCGATGCAGTGGCCGTCGGCCGGCGTCTCCTTGCAGAATGGCGCACACTATACACCCTGACTGACGAGTGGCAGAAGCGGTTGCTGTTCTCCAATCTGCCACCTCTCCCGGTGCGTCGCCTGATCAACAGTGTGGCGCTGCTCGCCACACACACCCTGCATACCCGCGATGGCCAGTTTGTTTTTCTGCAGCCGCAGATTGAAGCCGCAGGAGAGCATCGGATCTCTGTGGAGCAACAGATCGCGCTGGCTGCGCTACTGCTGACATTCTTTCCACAATGGAGTGCGCAGCGCTTGATGCAGATGAGCGCCAATCTGGAGCCCGACGGTTTGCTTGCCGCTCCACATACCTGGGAACAGACGCTGGACCGGTTTCGACCTCTCTCTCCTCCGATGCCTTTCGAGGAACGGCCTCTGGTAGATGAGGGCAAAATGAGCGAGGCATCGGACGGGGCGCGTGGTCGTCCGCGCGAAGACAGTAAAGAAGCAGTCGTATCGCCGATCGCCGTTTCCGTGCGCGACACCTGCGCGCTGATTGTGCAGGTTGCGCAGCACGTGCTCTGGACGGGCGACCGCACTCTGCTGGACAGAGTCTACAATGACCTGCGTCGTGCGATCCTGGCGGTGCTGACAACCGGTGATCTTGCTGATATGCCATCGGTGGGACAGGCACGCGATGAGCGCGTATGGCAGCATGTTGCTCTGCAGGCCGGCCGTCGTCTGGCGGTTGCCGCAGGGGACGAGAAAACCGCACACGCCTGTGCGGAGGCGCTCGCGCGGGCTGCCGCACTCGCTGGACGGGGGCTGCCACAAGAGAAAACGGGTCTGGATCTGCTGGTGTCGGTGCCAGATCTGCACACGATCATGGCATCCATCGGCGCCATGCGTCCGGATCTCTGGATGCCTTCCGCCTCGCCGATACGCGCGGCTGACTGGCTGGCATTGCAGGCACAGGCCGGAATGGAGCTGGACCTCCTTGCAGGACATATGACGGTCCTGCCACGCGTTCCTCCGGGCAGGCGCAATGTGATCCTGCCCCTTTTTGCCCCTACGTTCTGGGCGAAACTGGAGTATCGTCCCTCTGCGCGTGGTGGTATGTTGACCCTGCGGATCGATCGTCTGATGGGAGGAGCAGCGATGTCCGGACAGGAGGGAACCGGGCGCGCGAAACTGACGCTACGGACCCTGCGTGTGCCGGGGCCACCACGCCCTGTTCCACCGCAATTTTCCGTCTTCGTGAGCGTAGGGCAGACACCCATCGGGCATCGGTTCATACGGGAGCCAGAAGGGCATCTCCTGCTCACACTGGACGTACCTCTCTCGCTGGATGCAGGGGACCGTCTGGAGATCCTGGTCCGGTGATGCCGGACGCCATCCGTGCGCGCATTGCTCTCTTGGCAGGTTCTGAGGTATACTGAGCAGGTTTCTGTGAACCACGATACAGCCTGAAAAGAGCACACAGATGCTCTAAACCTCGCACCGACGTGGACTGTCGGGCCGGTCGGAAGCGCCTGACTTCCGAACCCGGCGGGATGAAGCGTCGGGAGGGGCCTGCGTGTCGTTTGAGCGACACGAGCATGCCAGAAAAACCGGAGGAAACGCACAATGGCATCTCTTTCCATGAAAGAGCTCCTGGAAGCAGGAGTGCATTTCGGGCATCAGACGCGCCGCTGGAACCCGAAGATGAAGCGCTACATCTACGGCGCGCGCAACGGGATCTACATCATTGATCTGCACCAGACGTTGAAGCTATTCGATGAAGCGCAGAAGTTCGTACAGGAGGTTGTGCTGGGTGGCGGCAAGGTACTCTTCGTCGGCACCAAGAAGCAGGCGCAGGACGCCATTGCGGAGGCCGCGACCCGGAGCCGGCAGTTCTATGTCAACCAGCGCTGGCTCGGCGGCATGCTCACCAACTTCCGCACTATTCGGGACCGTGTGAAACGGCTGGATGAGCTCAATCGCATGGAAGCAGATGGCACATTTGCCCGGCTGACAAAGAAAGAGGCCATGCTTCTGACCGAGGAGCGGGATAAGCTGGTCCGATATCTGAGTGGTATCAAGGAGATGACCACGCTCCCGGACTGTCTGGTGATTGTAGATCTGAAGAAAGAGCGGATTGCCGTTTCGGAAGCGCGTCGCCTGGAGATCCCCATTGTGGCTCTGGTGGACACGAACTGCGATCCCGATGAAGTGGACTACGTGATTCCGGGCAACGACGACGCGATCCGTGCCATCCGCCTCATCACCGGTAAGATCGCAGATGCTATCGTGGAAGTGAAACAGGCAGACTGGGATGAGGAGGAGGAACGCCACCTGGCCACGTTGCCGCAGGAGGAGCTGGAGGCGCTCGATAAGCCCGAGGTGGACGCGGTGCCCGGGACGGAGACACCTCTGGTGGAGGTAGCTTCCGAAGAACCGGCGGATTTTGTTGTGCGTTCGGACGAGGAGGACGAATACGCGCGTATGGCTCAGATGGGTGACGAGTTCGATCTGATGGAGCGGTAACCGGATACGTGCTGGTTGCAGGAGCACACTCCTGCCGGGCGCACGGGAGTGTGCTGTACCGGGAGCCGCTGGCACACTGTGGAGAGGACGGAGAGATGGCAGAGATCACGGCAAAGATGGTAATGGAACTGCGCGAACGCACGGGCGCGGGCATGATGGACTGCAAGGCGGCACTGCAGGAGACCGGGGGCAACTTCGAAGAAGCTATCATCTTCCTGCGGAAGAAGATGGGCAAGAAGGCAGAAGACCGTGGCGAGCGCGCCTCCGGCGAGGGCGTCATTGCCGTCTACACACAGGTCAATCCGGATGGAGGGCAGTCCGGGGCCATTATTGAGTTGAACTCCGAAACCGACTTTGTGGCGCGCAGTGAAGACTTCAAAACGCTCGCCCGGGAACTGGCTGAGCAGGTAGCGCGCACGCGAACCTCCGACGTGGCGGCTGTGCTGGCGCAGGAGTCGCTGGTGCAACCGGGCGTCAGGGTACAGGACCGGGTCACCGATATCTTCTCAAAACTGCGCGAGAGCATTGTCTTCCGGCGGTGCGCGTTCATCGCAACAGGGCCGAATGGGGCCCTTGCGGCCTATGTGCACGTGCCTGCCAACGACAAGATCGGTGTGCTGGTAGAGCTGGAAGCGAGTTCTCCGGAACAGGCGCGTAGCGAGGCGGTGCAAACGCTCGGTCGTGAGCTGGCCATGCAGGTCGCCGCATCGCGCCCGCGCTACATGACCCGTGAAGAGGTCCCGGAGAGTGTGATCCAGACGGAAATGGAGATCGCACGAGCGCAGAACGAGGGCAAGCCCGAGACTGCCATGGCCAGAATCCTGGAAGGACGGCTGCGCAAGTTCTACGAGGAGACTGTTCTGCTGGACCAGAAGTATCTGCGTGATCCTGTCAAAACCGTGAGCCAGCTCATTGCTGAGGCCGGGGAGGGAGTGTCTCTCAAGCGCTACATCCGCTATGAGGTGGGTGAAGGAGTAACCGGTGTAGCAACCTCTGGCGCTATCAAGGAGCAGGCAGAATAATGGAGAGCGCAGGCTCCTCTCATGGAGAGGTAGAGGGCGTTGCAGAGAGTGGCGGGGCACCTTCCGCACACCGATTGCGCTGGCAACGTATTCTGCTGAAACTTTCCGGTGAGGCGTTCGCTGCCGACCATGACCCGGCCATCTCGGAGCGCACGCAGGGCGAACCGCGCGTCGGTCTGAATTACCGGACCATCCGCGCGATCGCTACCGAGGTGGTGGCAGCGCACCGTGAGGGCGCCGAAATTGCGGTGGTGATCGGCGGGGGGAATATCATCCGGGGGGAGCGCGCTGCCGAGGCCGGCATGGAGCGTGCCGCGGCCGACTATATGGGCATGCTGGCAACCGTGATCAACGCCATGGCCCTGCAGGATGCGCTGGAGAAACAGGGCGTGCCGACGCGTGTGATGACAGCCATCGCCATGGCCGAGGTCGCCGAGCCCTTCATCCGCCGTCGAGCCATCCGGCATCTGGAGAAGGGGCGCGTGGTGGTGCTGGCAGGGGGCACGGGCAATCCGTTCTTCACTACTGACACCGCGGCAGCGCTGCGCGCCAGCGAGATCCGCGCGGAGGTGGTACTCAAGGCCACCAACGTGGACGGCATCTACGATCGTGACCCGCGCAAGTACCCGGATGCGCGCCGCTTCTCTCGCCTCAGCTACGATGAGTGCATCCACAACAACCTGCGCGTGATGGATCAGACCGCCTTCACCTTTTGCAAGGAGTATAATATTCCCATTGTAGTCTTCGATATCGCACAACCCGGAAATATTCGCCGTGTGGTGCTGGGCGAGGACATTGGCACACTGGTCAATCATCGGGATGCTCGTTGAGACCGTGTGGGCGAACAGCATTGGGGAGCGACCCGCACGATACGGAGGTGTAACATGGTTGCGGAACTCTTGAAAGAGGCGGAAGAGCGCATGAAAAAGAGCATTGAAGCCACCCGCCATGAGTTCTCTCTGATCCGCACGGGGCGAGCGAACCCTGCCATTCTGGAGCACGTGCAGGTGGAGGCGTATGGCACTGTGATGCCGCTCAATCAGGTCGCAGCGGTCACGGTGCCCGACCCGCGGCAGTTGCTCATCACGCCTTTTGATCGTAACCTGCTGTCGGCCATCGAGAAGGGGATCCTGAAATCGGACGTGAACATCACGCCAACGAATGACGGCACCAGCATTCGTCTGGTCATTCCGCCACTTAACGAGGAGCGTCGCAAGGAGCTGATCAAGCAGGTGCATAAGAAGGCGGAAGATGGGCGGGTGGCTGTGCGCAACGTGCGGCACGATGTGATCAAGCGTCTGCAGGCACAGAAAAAAGCCAAAGAGAATCCGCTCTCGGAGGATGAAGAGCGCCGTGCCGAAGAGCAGGTGAAAAAACTGGTGGACAAGTACGTGGCCGAAATTGACCAGATCACAAAGGTCAAAGAGGCTGAGATGCTGGAAGTCTGATGTCCGCGACTGTCAAGCGACCATGTACTGCGGCGGAACAGGCCGGTCTGGACCCGGAACGTATCCCGGCGCATGTTGCCATCATCATGGACGGCAACGGACGCTGGGCGCGCGCTCAGGGGAAGGATCGGCTTTCCGGTCACTGGCAGGGCTATCGCACCCTCAAAAACATCGTGTATGCCGCGGACGAGCTCGGCGTGCGCTACCTGACCGTGTACGGTTTCTCTTCTGAGAACTGGCGTCGACCGCAGGAAGAAGTCGGTGGTCTGATGCACCTGATGCTCCAGGCGATGCGCGCCGAGATCGAAGAACTGATCCAGAATCGCGTGCGCGTGCGTGTTCTGGGCCGTCTGCATGAACTGCCCCCTGATCTGCGGCGCGAGTTCGAGGAAGCCATGCGCCGCACACAAAACTTCGATCGCCTCACTTTCAATCTCGCCATTAACTACGGAGGGCGTGCTGAAGTCGTAGACGCTGTGCGCCTTCTGGCACGCAAATTGCAACGCGGCGAGATAACTCCGAACGACATCGACGAGGCCGCGGTTGCCGCGCACCTCTACGCGCCGGACATCCCGGACCCGGATCTGCTGATCCGTACTGCCGGCGAATTACGTCTCTCGAACTTTTTGCTCTGGGAAACCGCCTACAGCGAGATCTACGTCACCCCCGTCTGCTGGCCCGATTTCAGCCGCCAGCATCTCATCGCCGCACTGGCAGACTACCAGCGGCGCACGCGCAAATTCGGTGCTGTGGTGGAGTAGAGATCCGGGGGCGCTATGAAGAAGCTCGTTATTCTCGGCTCTACCGGGTCCATCGGGACTCAGGTACTGGACGTAGTACAGCGCCTGCCCGGGCGCTTTCAGGTGGTGGGGCTGGCGGCCAATAATAATGCCAGATTGCTGGCAGAGCAGGCGAACGCCTTTCAGGTGCCCTGCGTATCTATTGGACAGGCCGCACTGAGAGACGAGGTGGCCACACGCATGGCATCATGTGGGTGCAACTGCGAGGTGCTGGCAGGCGTAGAAGGCATGTGCGCACTGGCCACGCTGCCCGATGCTGACCTCGTTGTTGTGGCGGTAGCCGGGGCGATCGGTATCGCGCCCACACACGCTGCGCTCTCTGCAGGCAAGGACATTGCTCTGGCCAGCAAGGAAGTTCTGGTAGCTGCGGGCGAAGTCACCATGGCGCTGGCACGCGAGCGAGGCGCACGCATCCTGCCCATCGACAGCGAGCACTCCGCCATCTTTCAGTGCCTGCAGGGCGCGCCGCAACAGAGTATCGAGCGTCTGTTGCTGACCGCCTCCGGAGGTCCCTTCCGCACCACGCCAGTAGAGCAACTGGCTCATGTGACGCCCGATCAGGCACTGAAGCACCCGACGTGGAATATGGGGGGGTTGGTGACCATCAACTCCGCAACGCTGATGAACAAGGCTCTGGAAATCATCGAGGCGCACTGGCTGTTCGAT
>JANWZQ010000014.1 GCA_025054835.1 Chthonomonadaceae bacterium | reverse complement strand
TAACAGCACCTCCCGGCGAAGCGTCCAGAGCTCTGGACGCTTCGCCGGGAGGTGCTGTTATGATCCGGGAAGACTGCTGCCTGCTCCTCAATGGCCGACGGATGCAGGATGGACACCCCGGGAGATCTGCCGGTACGTTTGATAGGCTTCCTGGTAGGACTTGCAGGTGTACAATCGCTCCAGTTTACCCGCAGCATTGCGGCGACAGATGAAGTACTCGTTGCCCTGTCGGACGACACATAGATCCTCAGAAACGATTACCCACATTGGATCTCATGCCTTTCTCTATGTCTGGTTCCACTGCGCCTTTGCAAGCAACATGACGACCCTGCAACTGAGCGCACACAGTTATCTGCATACAACGTGCCAGAACGTACCGCGACATGTGCGGGTTCTTCTGGTCTTTCAGATATCTCTGACGCAGACAGGACAGGGAAAGTTCTCGCCTGTGAAGGGCGCAATGGGCAGAACGACGAGCCACCGCGGGGTTACTCCGGACAACATCCTGTGATGGTAAGATCGGATCGGGTTCTGGTACAATGCAGCAAATCGGCGGGACTTCGGGAGACGGAGATGAAACGTCTGGATGGCACCTGTGTTCGTGGTCTGGGGGTGGTTGTGGGCGCAGGCACCATGGGCACGGGGATCGCAGCGCAGCTAGCCAATGCAGGATGGGAGGTATTGCTGCTGGATTTACCCGGCGTTGCGGGGCAGGCTCGCAATCAGTACGCGATAGCGGGCAAGGAACGCTTGCTGAAGCGTCACCCCCCTCTGCTCTTTCTGCCCGAGTACGCGGGGAGGATCCATCCGGGGAACGTGGAAGATGACCTGCAACGCATGCAGGAAGCGGATTGGATCGTCGAAGCGGTCGTAGAAGACATCGCGGTGAAACAGGAGATACTCGCGCAGATCGCGGCACACTGCGGGGAACACACAGTCGTCAGCAGCAACACCAGTGGCCTGAGCCTGACAGCCATGACCGGGCACTGCGCGCCGGAATTCCGTCGTCGGTTTCTGGGAACGCACTTTCTCAACCCGCCACGCTATCTGAAGCTGCTGGAAGTGATACCTCTGCCAGATACCGATCCGAACGTGACGCAGGGGTTCATACACTTCGCGGAACGGGTGCTCGGACACCGGGTTGTTATGGCCAGGGACACGCCGGGGTTCATCTCAACGCGCATCTGGATCGCACATCTCATGCGTACCCTGCATGTGGCCATTGCAACCGGAATGACCGTGGAGCAGGTCGATGCAGTGACCGGACCGTTGCTTGGAAGGCCGCGAAGCGCAACCTTTCGCATGGCCGATCTGGTAGGCCTGGACATTATCGCCGCAGTGGCCCGGCACCAGTATCAGGTCCTGCCAGATGACGCGCTTGCCTCCCGGGCCGACCTTCAAGTGCCGCCGGTGATGGAGGCACTGATCGCCCGGGGGTACCTGGGAGAGAAAAGTGGAGGTGGGTTCTACAAAAAGGAAGGTAGCACGCTTCTGGCTGTTGACCTGGATACGTTCTCTTATCGTCCGGTGCAGCGAGTGCAAGGGCCTTCTCTGGAACAATTGATGGCCCTGCCACTGCGCGACCGTCTGCGCCTGTTACAACGCATGGTATCTGGTGAAGTACCTGTTCCCGATGAGGATGTCCGTTTGCTGCGGTTCGTCTGGCAGATCCTGCTTTCGTTAATACAGTACGTCACAGTGCATGGTCCAGAGATTGCAGGGGATGTGCGAGCGATCGATGATGTGATGCGATGGGGCTTCGGATGGGAGATGGGGCCGTTTGAAATGGAGGACTGTCTGATCCGGCAGGAAGAGGGTCTCGCTGCGGGTAGCAGACGTAACTACATGCGCGATGGCAAACGGCAGTGGATACGTGTCTTCGGAATGGAAGAGATGCAGGAGGCTGTTCGCCCGGAGGAGTACCTGTCGCTTGCGGAGGTCCGGGAAGCTGGTGGCGTGGTGATGGAAAGCCCGGAAGCCCGCCTGCTGGACATCGGGGAGGGAGTGGCCTGTCTGGAGTTCTGCACCAAGATGCGCACTCTGAACCCGGCACTGTGCGACTTCATAGACGTGGCGCGAGAGCGGGCGGAACGCACATTCACCGCTCTGGTTATTGGCGGGTCCGGAGCACCTTTCTCCGCAGGTTATGACCTGAGCGTTCTGGTATCTGCTATTGAAGCAGAGCAATGGGAACGCATCGAGGCGATGATGCAGCAGGTGCAGAACACGTTCCGGCGCCTGAAGTACAGCCCGATCCCGATCATTGCGGCAGTGGACGGGTTCACACTGGGAGGAGGTTGTGAGTGTGCCTGGCACTGTACGGCGATACAGGCCGCGCCCGAGTTGAAAATGGGGCTGCCAGAAGCGCTGGCCGGTGTGTTGCCAGTCGGAGGAGGGATCAAAGAGATACTGGCGCGCGCACTGTCAGCATGGGACGAGCATTCCGATCCGTTCCCGCGTATCGCTGCTGCCTTTGAACGGGTCGCTTTCCCGACCAGCACAACCAGCGCGCATGAGGCACGCCAGAAGGGGTGGTTGCGGGAGCGCGATCGCATCTCACGGAATGCAGACAGATTGCTGTACGACGCCCGACAGAGGGCTCTGGAGCTGGCGCGAGCCGGGTACGCGCCGCCGGAGCCGGAGCGCATCTACGTGTGTGGCGCTACCGGGCTGGCGCGCTTGCGGATGGACATCCACGAACGCTACCGGGCGGGCAAGATCACAGCATACGACCGTCAGATTGCAGACAGGGTGGCCCGCGTGTTCAGCGGGGAACTGCCGGTTGCACAACGGGTTTGTGAGACCTCTCTGTTGCAACTGGAACGTGAGGCGTTCATGGCGCTTGTGCGTGATCCCCGGGCGCTTGCGCGCATGCGTCATGTACTGGCTACCGGCAGACCGTTACGAAATTGAGGTGGTGGAGCGCGATCGGTGGAAGGGAATGCGGAAGCCTGTGATGTATAAATGTGCGGCAGTTCTCTGGACCGGCCTGTTCCTCCCGGACCTGTTTCCAAGAGCAGACACTCCGCCCGGGATATCGCTTCTCAATACTACAACCAAGGAGCCAGTTGTCATGACGCATCGATTAGCCACTGTGAATTCGATAGGAGATCAAGCTGTCCGAGCAATAGAAGCTAGGATTGCGCAACGCCACGTGTTGAACCACCCGTTTTATCAGGCATGGAATCGCGGCGAGTTGAGCCGGGAGGCACTGCAGGACTACGCCACGCAGTACTATCAGCACGTTGCGGCCTTCCCGACATACCTCTCCGCGGTGCATAGCCGCACTTCCGATCTGGAGGTCCGACGCGTGCTCCTGCAGAACCTGATCGACGAGGAAGCAGGTTGCCCCAATCATCCCGAACTGTGGCTGGACTTCGCCAGAGGGATGGGGGTGGATCCACAGCAGGTGCAGAACGCGCCCGTAGAACCGGATACACTGCATCTGGTGGAGACCTTCCGGGACATCTGCCAGAACGGCTCAACAGTGGAAGGCATCGCGGCACTCTACGCGTATGAGAGCCAGATACCGGAAGTCGCTTGTTCGAAGATTGACGGATTGAAGCAGCACT
>JANWZQ010000174.1 GCA_025054835.1 Chthonomonadaceae bacterium | reverse complement strand
TTAAGCTCTCCGGGATCGTCAGGGAGATGGTACAGCTCTACATCGCTGTTGCCGTGCAGGTCGGGTGTTTCCAGCGGCACAATGAGTTTCCACCGGTGTGTGCGAATGCCACGCTTTTTCATCCATGTGTTTTCCGTGATGTGCAGGTAATCGGTGGTACCGCGTGCGGTAGTGGACGGCGAGTCGATCAGTGGCAGGAGGCTTCGGCCTGTCATGCGCTCGCGTTGCGCGATGTCGCCCAGTTCCAGAAAGTCCAGGATGGTGGGAGCGATGTCAGACATCTGGGTCAGGCCGGGGACGCGCACACCGGCGGGCAGTCGGTCGGGACAGCGCAGGATGAGTGGAACGTGCAGATTGGTATCGTACAGTCCGTGATGGTCGAACCAGTGGGCATGCTCATCCAGCTCTTCACCGTGGTCTGCCGTGATTACCAGCAGGGTGTCGGGCGTCAGTCCAAGCTCATCCATCCGGGTAAGCAGGTGGGCGAGGCAGACGTCCATGTAGGCGATGGAAGCGTCATACTGCGCTTTAGGGAACGCAATATCCGTGACTCCTGGCATCCACTCGTGGAAGTACCACCGGAAGGGCTCGAACTGCCAGAGTGCATCCATGCTGCGGTTGTTCGGATCTCTTTCGTCACCCTGATAGAACATACGGTCGAAAGGGGGCGGAGGCAGGTAGGGGGTGTGCGGATCCCAGAAGTGTAGGAAGAGGAAGAACGGGCGATCCTGTCGCGCGGCATCGTACAGCACTCTGGAGGCGGCCTGCAGGACGGCCTCGCCCTTGCGCGAGTGTTGTTTGACGGTCGGATCCCAGTGATAGGTCTCTACGCGATCAAAACCGCGGGTGAACCAGCGCCCCAGGTTATCGGCGGCAGCCGTGTAGTAGCCCTGTTCTTGTAGCAATTCCGCCAGCAACCTCACGTCTTCCGGTGGAGATGGAGTGCCCGATTGCCCGGTAATCTGGTGGGCATAGGGGTCTTTGCCACTCAGCATGGTCGTGTGACCGGGGTAGGTGGGAATGTGCGGGCTGAAGAAGTCGGTGAACAGAACGCCTTCTGCTGCCACGCGGTCCAGATGCGGGCTGGTCTGGCGGAAATACCCGTAGCAGGAGAGATGGTCGGCGCGGGTCGTATCCAGGCTGACCAGAATGACGTTGCTCATGCGCTAGTTGCCCCGGAAGTAGATTTGCCAGCAGAAAATGCCGACGACCACGCACTGCAGCAGGAGCATGATCCCGCCGCTGACCCGATCAAAGCGAGAGCGCGACGAGACGAGCCAGAGCGCAACGAGGACCGCACACAGATTGGTAACGGCCGCCATCTCCATGTGCGTCTTCCAGACGGCGACACCAACCAGCACACACATCCACATCAGGGCAACCAGAAACGGGCGGGCCGCTCCGCCGTTCTGATTGCGCCATGAGAATCCCGGCATCTCCTCCAGACCGTAAGCCTGCGTCTGGTCCGGAGCTGGCACGAAGCGCGTGCGGTAACGGTGCCCGCACTGATAGCAGACTTCCGTTTCCAGATGCGCCGGCGCATGGCACCGCGGGCATCGCTTGTAGGGCGTACTCATCGGACACGTTCCAGCCAACACTATCGATGTTTTCGCGCCCCTTCCGGCCAACTCCTGCCTGTTCCTGCGCTGGAGCAGGAGCTGTGGCGGGGGAACGCGAACAGTATCAACCCGTTAGAAATCTACGTTGAGAGAGTGGGAAGTGGTCGAAGGCGCGGAAGGCCGGCAGCAGGTGCCGGCCCTAGAGATGCGACACATCAGCAAGCAGTATCCGGGCGTGCGTGCTCTGGACGACGTCTCTCTGACTGTCTACCCCGGTGAGGTGCATGCACTCCTTGGCGAGAACGGCGCAGGGAAATCCACGCTCATGAAAATTCTGGCCGGGGCACAATCCCGGGATAGCGGAGAGATCCTGCTGTACGGGCAACCGGTGGCGATCGACAGCCCGCACAGAGCGATGGAGTTGGGCATCGCGATCATCTATCAGGAGTTCAATCTGGTGCCCTACCTGTCGGCGGGCGAGAACATCTTTCTGGGGCGCGAACCCCGTGCCACCCTACCTGGCTTTGTGGACTTCAAGGCCCTGTACCGTATGGCGCAGGAGATACTGGATCGCCTCGGGGTGAAGATCGATGCGCGCACGCCGGTCAATCAGCTGAGCGTGGCGCAGCAGCAGATGGTCGAAATCGCCAAAGCGGCCAGTCAGCAGGCGCGGATTCTGGTGATGGACGAGCCCAGTGCGACCCTGACAGATCATGAGCTGCAAGCGCTTTTCCAGCTGATCCGGCAGTTGCGTGACGAAGGGGTCAGCATCCTCTACATTTCGCACCGACTCGAGGAGATCTTTGAAATCTGCGACCGGGCAACGATCCTGCGCGATGGGCGGTGGATTGCCACACGCTCTGTAAGCGATCTGACCCGCGAGGAGATCATTCGGCTGATGGTGGGACGGGAGCTCAGGGAGGCGATCCCCAAGGTAGCTGTGGAACCCGGGCCACCTGCTCTGGCTGTAAAGCACCTGAATCGGGCCGGGGTGCTCCACGATGTTTCGTTCCATGTGTGCAGGGGCGAAATCGTCGGTCTGGCCGGTCTGGTGGGGGCGGGGCGTACGGAAACCGCACGCGCCATCTTCGGCGCCGACCCGATCGACAGCGGAACCATCGAGGTGTTTGGCCGACCCGTGACGATCCGTTCTCCGCAGGATGCCATCCGGCATGGGATCGGCCTGGTCACAGAAGATCGAAAACAACAGGGATTGGTGCTGGGCATGGCGGTTCGGGAGAACACCACGCTGGCCAACCTGGGTGCGCTGTCGTCACTCGGCTTCATCCGGCGCAATGCGGAGCGTCAGGTCGCCGAGCAGTACCGGAAGAGCCTCGCCATCAAAACACCCTCGATCGAACAGACCGTACAGAATCTCTCGGGGGGCAATCAGCAAAAGGTGGTGCTGGCCAAATGGCTGTTCACGGGCTCGAAGATCCTTATTTTCGATGAGCCAACACGGGGCATTGACGTGGGGGCCAAGAGCGAGATCTATCGCCTGATGAACGATCTGGCCGCGCAGGGCGTCGCCATCCTGATGATCTCCTCGGAATTGCCGGAAATACTGGGCATGAGCGACCGGATTCTGGTGATGCACGAAGGGAGGATTGCGGGTGAGTTGAGCCGGGCAGAAGCCACACAGGAAAAGATCATGCATCTGGCTACGGGAGGGGAATAGCGCTGTCGGTTAGCGCGCTCCCGCCGGGGCCAGCTGGCGCGAGGAAGGGCGTGGGGCCTCGTCGTCACCGGGGCTCCTCAGAGCGGCTGGTTGCTGCGCGTAAATGGCAGGGTAGCGCGTCAGGATCCATTCCCGCAGCGGTAATCCTGCGTTGTATCGGCGGTACAGCGCAAAGAAGTCGTCCATGGCGTACGCCTGTCCGTAGGCGAATCCGCCGATGCGTCCGGAGAGGTGTCCGTAACGCCACGTGAGCTGTGAAGTCAGCGCTTGCTCCAGAGGGACGCGCTCATAAATGTGCAGGTAGAGTGCTCCGGTCAGGCCGGAACGGTCGGCTCCACCACGGCAGTGGAACAGGACCGGGTAGGTCGCAGTGTCGAACGCGTGCAGCAACTTGCGCAGCTCTTCTGGCGGTGGCAGGCGCACCGCGCTCAGGGCGACGTCGATGTGCGTGATCCCACGCGCACGGCAGGAGGCCTGCTCGGAACGATACCACATGGCATCGGGAGAGGCCCCGCGCAGATTGATCACCGTACGGATCCCGCGTGTGTCCAGCAACGTTTCCAGATGAGTACCGGTCAGCTGGGCGCTCCGGTAGACCCTGCCCGGGACGACCGTGCGCACGTTGCCCCCGAAGACCCCGATGTACTGCAGGAACAGCAGCAACAGAACCACAGGCAGAAGGCCGACTACCAGCACGCGCCGGACGCGCCGGGACACAGGGGCGCGCGATGCCGATGCTGTGGTCTGGTTCTCTTCCTGAATGGCCTCGAAGGCATTTTCCGCTGTCATCCAGTGCATCTCCCCGGGACGGTTGATGTGAGTGCTGGCAGGTCGGACTCCTGTTAAAGATATCCCCGAAAATTCGAGTGCCAGGGCGCACTTTCGTACAGGCACGCGTCGTCTTATAGTCAGAAAAAGAAATTTAGCGTGTCTAACAAGTGCTTGCCATTCTGTTCCATTGTACCTATAATGGAGATGTCGTACGGAACACGTTCAGAATGCACCCTGAGAGATCTGACTACACGGTGCGTTCTGCAATGTATGCATGGTCGCGCCTGTGAGAGGGACCGTGATGAAAAGAGAGAATACAACCCGGTTTTCCTACCGCGCGCTGGCGATACTGGTCGGAAGTCTGCTGTTGCACGCTGCTACCCCTGCACACGCCGGGCCACCCCGTAAAGCCCGCAATGCTCCGAAACTGCCAGCGCCAGCGTTCACCCGCCTGACTTTGCTGCCCGTTGAAGGCATACTGGACGGTTCTTACGCGTTCCAGACTCTATCCGTGACAGGTCAGTACGCGGACGGAAGCGCGCTCGACGTGACCCCGCAGGCCACGTTCTCCTCATCAAACCCGTCTGTTGTGCGTGTCAGCAAAGAGGGTGTTGCCTATCCGGTCAACGACGGCACCGCGGAGGTGATCGCCTCGTTCAATGGGCGGACTGCTCGGGCGCGGTTTGTGGTGCGCAACACAAAGACCGATGCGAATCTCTGCTTCGAGAACGCAATCACGCCTCTCCTACTCAAGTACGGTTGTCTGGGGAGCGCATGTCACAACGCGCCAAACGGGCAGGCGGGTTTCAAGCTGTCCTACTTCGGGTATGAGCCGGAGAAGGATTGGGAGGCGATCGTCAAAGGCGGTAACGGCCGCCGGGTTAACTTTGCCAATCCGGCCGAAAGCCTGATTGTTAAGAAAGCGACCGGCTGGGGGCACGGCGGGGGGAAGCGCTTTGCGCCCGACGGTCCGGAAGCGCGGCTGTTGATCGCATGGATCCGGGCGGGAGCTCCGTTCAAACCGGGTGATGGCAGAAACCGGGCCCATCGAGAGCAGAGCGGGCCACGTCTGGCACGCTCTGCGCCGGCAGCGACCGTCGCCACTCCAAGGCTGCTCTCGCTGCAGGTCCTGCCGGAGAACCGCCTGATTCGACAGACCGGTTCCCGGCATCAACTCGTTGTGCTGGCCCACTATGAAGACGGGAACGTGCGTGATGTCACTCCGTTCTGCCGCTTCGTGAGCGATGACGACGGTATCGTGAGCGTATCCTCCGCGGGTAAGCTAACCGCTCTGCGCCGGGGAGAGGCCAACATCATGGTCCGCTATGCGGGTAAAGTGGGACTGGCCTCCATTAATGTGCAACCGCAACCGCCGATCGCCAGCTACCCGAAGATCCCGACCAACAACTTCATTGATGAACTGGTCTTCGCCAAACTGAAGACGATCAATGTGATCCCGTCGGACCTGTGCGATGACGCCACCTTCATCCGGCGCGCTTTCTTCGATATCGCCGGGACACCTCCCCTGCCGGCCATGGTCCGTCAGTTCATCGAGGACAGGGACCCGAACAAGCGCAGGAAACTGATCGATGAGTTGCTGGAGCGACCGGAGTTCAAGAACTACCAGTCTATCCTCTGGGCGGATCTGCTGCGCAGCAGCAAGCAGGTGCTGCAGGAGGACGGGGTGAAGGCCTACAACAAGTTCATCCGGGAGTCGTTTGCCGAGAACAAACCCTTCGATCGGTTCGTACGAGAACTGCTGACCGGCACGGGCAGCACGATCCGCAATGAGACGGCCACGGCCAACTACTACCGGGTCACCGGGGACCCGACGGAGTTGACCACTTCCACCACGCAGATCTTCCTGGGTATTCGTACGGACTGCGCCCGTTGCCATAATCACCCGTTTGACCGGTGGAGCCAGGACGACTTCTACGGCTTTGCCGCCTTTTTCGCTGGAGTGCAGCAGATCCCCGGGCCAGCGAAGGATGAGTACACAATCTCCTACGACGAGAACGCCCGGATCCGCCAGCCACGCACGGGACAGGTCATGCCCCCGAAGTTCTTGGGAGCGGACACCCCGCTGGCCGATGCAAAAGGTGACCTGCGAGTACGGCTGGCGCAGTGGATCACAGCGAAGGACAATCCTTTCTTCGCCAGAGCGGTCGTCAATCGGGTGTGGAAGCAGTTCTTCGGGCGGGGCATTGTTCACCCGGTGGATGACTTCCGCGCTACCAATCCGCCGATCAACGCCCCGCTGCTGGATGCTCTGGCGCGAGAGTTCGTGAACAGTGGCTTCGATCTGAAGCACCTGATACGGACCATTTGCAATTCGCGGGTCTATCAGCTGAGCTCTGTCCCCAACGCCACCAACGCCACCGACACCAAGAACTTCAGTCGCTACTACCTGAAGCGTCTGGGACCGCAGCAGTTGCTGGATGCGATTGTGGTGGCAACCGGGGTCGAGGAGAACTATCCGGGACAACCCCCTGCCACCCGGGCCATCAATCTGATCGACAACACGGTCAGTTCCTACTTCCTCGACGTGTTCGGACGAAGCCGCCGGATCCAGATCGCGGAGCCGAATGTGGAACCGACCATGTCGCAGGCGCTCGCGCTCATGAACAGCCCGACGTTACATAACAAGATTACGGACCCCAACGGGCGCATTGCACAACTGATCGCCCGTCTGGGTGACCGGGGCGAGAAAGCAATCCTGACAGAGATCTATCTTGCCACGCTGGCCCGTTTCCCGACCGAGAAGGAACTGGCGCAGGCCAACGCCTATATTGCAAAAGTGGGCAACCCGAAAGAGGCTTATGAAGATCTGATGTGGGCCCTGCTGAACTCCAAAGAATTTCTGTTCAATCACTGAACTTTACTACGACCGGGCCACTCCGGAGGGAAAATCATGAACCGTAAAGAGACACTGCCTCCCGGCGTCTATCTGGATCGCACCTGCGATGGCATCACACGACGCCAGATGCTCAAGGTCGGTACCATCTCGTTTCTGGGTATGGGACTGCCCGAGTTCTTCGCCCTGCAGGCTCACGCACAGAGCGAGGCGAAACTGTCCGGCGCAAAGGGCCGGCAGAAGCGGGATAAATCAGTCATTCTGCTCTGGATGGGCGGAGGGCCCAGCCACATCGATACATGGGACCCCAAGCCGAAGGCCGGAATGGAGATCCAGGGCCCCTTCCAGCCTCTGGAGACCAACGTGCCAGGGATCTTCATCAGTGAGCACCTGCCCAAACTGGCCCGATTGATGGACAAGATGGCCATCCTGCGCAGCGTGACACACGGCATCGGCGCGCATGAGCTGGCGCAGCACTATCTGCAGACCGGGTATCTGCCACTGCCAACCATTGAGTTCCCATCGTTCGGTTCGGTCATCGCGCATGAGAAAGGCATACAGAACAACCTGCCGGCCTATGTGACTCTGCTCGGGGGGGCCGAGGGGCAGGGCGCCGGGTTCCTCGGTGGCTCCTACAACCCGTTCTACGCAGGCAACCCGGCAGACGGAAACTACCGCGTGCAGGATCTGACTCTGCCGAACGGGGTGACCTCGGCACGCCTGGCACGCCGCCGGCAGCTGTTGAGCGTGATCGACACGCTCAAGAACGCCAGCAGCGACGCGGTGAAGAGCATGGAGACTTTCTTCAATCGTGCGTACGGGCTGGTGACCAGCAAGGAGGCGCAACGGGCGTTCGAGATCGATAAGGAAGATCCCCGGTTGCGCGATGAGTATGGCCGCACGGGCTTCGGGCAATCCTGCCTGATGGCCCGTCGTCTGGTAGAGGCGGGCGTTCGGTTCGTCACCGTGACCATGGGAGGATGGGACACCCATGAGAACAACTTCAATGCCCTGCGCGACAATCTTCTGCCAGAGCTGGACCGGGGTTTTTCGGCGTTGATCCGGGATCTGCACCAGAGAGGTCTACTGGAAACAACGCTGGTGGTCTGGATGGGCGAGTTCGGGCGCACGCCCATGATCAACAAGAACCCGAATCCCGGGCGCGATCACTGGCCGAACGCGCTCTCTGTGGTGATGGCCGGTGGCGGTGTGCGTGGGGGACAGGTGATCGGTTCCACAGATGAAAGGGGCATGGGACCTGCCGAACGTCCCATCCATGTGGAGGATATCGCAGCAACGCTGTATCACGCAGTTGGTCTGGATCCCAACAAGGAGTATATCACCCCGTCAGGGCGACCGATCAAGCTGGCTAACGACGGCAAGATCGTGCGAGAGGTTTTCGGGTAGGTCAGTCCCTCTCTTTTGCAGGAAACCGGCGTATACGCGTCAGAGGGAGCGAACGTACGCCGGTTTCCTGTATGCCCTGCCGCTTCATGGCACCTGATACGGATATCGCGCATATGAGGGCAACGCAGCGAGCGCATCATCGTACATCACGTACGCCTCTACTTCTGTGACCACACTGCCGTCGATGCAGACCGGCTCTGCCAGAGGCACAACTTCGCGGCGATACCAGTCCGGGTGTCGCTCCAGCTGGTCGATGGCGCACAGAACGTCGGGTTCCACCTGGTAGATTTCCCCCTGCACGTGCAGTCCAGTACCCTTCTCTACAGGACAGAGATACGGGATTTCAGAGCCCCTGAGCACATAGTTGGGGGCCAGGCACGCTTCACAAACGAACCGACTGGTGCTCAGGTAGTGTGCGTTTCTCTGGCCGCGTTTGAGTGTTCCGTAAACAAACAGGTATCGGGTCAAAGCGGTAGCCTCCTTCCTCTGCATTCTGTATCGCTGTAGTACGGGATGTGACGTTTCCGGAATGACCGGCCTTCGCCTCGCAACAGACGGAAAGCCCCGTGAGGACTCCGCAGTGCACCGGCAGGAGCAGCGATCCGGGGAAATGGACGCAACAACCCTGCTTAGAACGCTTCTTCTCCCGGTGCGCTGCCGCGTAACAGTTCGGCCTGTTGCTGTGGAGCGACACATGGGTCCGCAGCAGGGCGCAGTAACATCTCTGCAGCATCAGCGGGCGCTTGCGCAGCGCGCAGGAGCGTGAGATGGTGATGGTTGTGGTTCTGGCGCTCAATGACCCGGATGGTACGCGTGATCTGGCGGCACAGCGTCCAGTCCGTTCCTGCGGTCTCCTGTCGCAACCGGCGTAAAGGAGCGAGCGACCGCGGATCACCAATCTCTTCCAGACAATCCACAATGGCGGCGCGTACGTTGTGGTCTTTTGTCGTCATCAGCCCTTGAATGAGATGCGAAGTGGCGTGCGCCTCACGCAGGAGTTGCAACCCGGAGTGCATGGCGTCGCGAAAGGCGGCGTGGGTGCTGTGCAATCCGTTCCAGAAAGGGTACAGTGCGTCGGGCGGGAGAGCTACAAGGGCACCTGCTATGGAACGTTCAATGATCCACAGCTGAGGTCGGGTCAGGTAAGGCGTCCAGAACCCGCGATGATAATCGTACAGTAATGCGCAGACCTCGTCGGCATATGCTCCTGCCGGTAGATGATGCACCGGACGCAATGCTACCCGAACCGACTGTTCTGCGCGCGGTACTGCCGGGTTCACGCGAGCGTCGTGCAGGACCTGACAGGCCGTCTGCACAAGCGCATCCCGCAATGGCGCCTGTGCACGCGGTGGCACGGGATGCGCAGCGCGCAGCACTTTCAGGAAGCGGTGTGCGGTCTCCTGCACGATGTCCAGCAGGGCCGGTTCCCCTGATACAGGTCGGTAGAGCGCGCAGGCGCTCCGGTGCGCCTGCTCCGGGACGGTATGCCAGCAGCCTGCGGCCATACAGAGGGGCTCTGACACCTGCGGATCCTGGATATGTGCTGAACGGCACATGGGCGGGTCAGACCTCCAGATCTGTCGCACCGTGTACGCGCAGGAGCTGATCCGGCGGATCTGTCGGGCTTTCTACAGGAAGGGATCGGAGCAATTGCCCTGACTCAACCCTGTCGGCACCGATTGCTGGCCGCAACAGGGTGCGCGACTGACTACCGATCGCGCGCTCAATCGCTGTGATGGCGGACTGCGCCTGTTTGCGGATCTGCCGGTTACGGTGCGAGAGCATCGGGGCCAGCGCAGAAAGCGCGCGCGGATCTCCGAGACGCCCCAGGCAGTGTATGATAGGTTCTGTGATATCCGGCGGTTGATCCGGCAAGACATCGATCAGATACGGCACGGCGCCGCGATCCGTGAAGTGCGCAACTGCTGGCAGGACGGCCCTCCGGCGTGCGGGAACGCGATGGCGTAATTCCGCCCAGAACCCCGGGATCTCCGAGGCCGGTAGCGCTGCCAGAGCACGGCCTACCATCTGTACCAGTGCATCTACGTCTGTGCGATTGAGCCGGCGGGTACGGCTGGCCAGCGTCAGGTTCCATAGCAGATCACACAGCTCTACATGCGCAGCAGAGAGGCGCAGGCGGCGTACGGCTTCGATCCCATCGCGGCAGGTAGAGAGCAAAGCCAGGTAGAGCGCGCTACTCAGGAAAGAGTAGTGCATGTTGCTCATGGCACGGATCTCGACAGTGTTCTGTGTGAGCAGGGTGCGCAGGGCGTTGCTGACTGCCTCGTACCGGGCCCGGGGACACTCCGGTATCTCCTCCCGGGCCAGCAAACGCAGGAGGATTCCCGGAAAATGACCGTAGGCAGGCGCATGCGCGGTCTCTCTGTCACCACCTGCCAGGGCCAGAGCCGCAGCGCGTCGCACACCGGGATCAGTGTGCCAGAGCATGGCGAGCAGACGCGCAACCGGAAGGCTTCTGTGTACAGATCCCGCAGGCAGGGCTCTGCTGCAGGGCGCCAGCGCCGCACGTCCTTCACGAATGATCCGGTCAGCGTGATGCAGAGACACAGGGTCTCGTGCAGATACCGGAGGGTTCATCAAGCGGTTGCACCTTTTCTGCGTGGAAGCTCCCGGTGTGTGCCCCGGTATTCCACTGTACGCACCGGAGTGGGCGAAATCCTGCGGTTTCACCGGTGCAGCGGCAGGTTTTTCCCTGTATCGGTTTCCACCGGTGCATTTGACAGGCCTCCTGCAGGTGACGCATAATGTGCAGAAGCAGTATCCGGTGAAGATCAGGAGGAGTGCGTTGCTTCGATTGTGCTTTCTGTTCTGCAACCTCTGCCTGTGCGTGTCTGCAGCAGAAATTGCCTGTGCCGCACCGCCCCGGAGGTCTGCAAAATCGGCCACGCCTGCACCCCGCCCGGTGTCGTCCTCGATGCGTGGCACGGATGTGATGGCGAAGGTAGAAGGACAGGCCATCACGCGCGCGGAGCTGACCTACTTCTGGCTTCAGACAGACCCGCGCATTGCTGGACTGCTGGGCGAGTTGCTGGCTGCACGCTGGAAGGCCGACAGAGGTGCTTCTGCCAGTTATCAGGTCAGTACCGAAGAGATCTACCGGCAGCTCTACGGTGGCGGGGCGACCAACTTCGCTCCCACCCTCTCTGCCATGGTCACGCAACGTCTGGTAGACATTCTGGCCACACGCAAGGGGATCCTGGTCACCGGGACCCAGGCGCAGGCGCGGGCACGTGAACTTTTTGATCGGGTACGCCAGCAAAACGGGCTCGCGCTCTCCGACGAGGAGATCCTGCGCGCATACAGGGTACCCCGCGACATCTTCATAAAGGATATGATCTTTCAGGTGCAGGTCGAGCGATTGCTCGCCGCAGATATCGCCGAGCGCAACGGGCATCGCATGAGTCCTGAGGACTGGGTGGAGGTGCGCGAACTGTTCGCCAGTGTCTCCACAGAGGGAGATGCCGCTGATATCGAGCGACGCTTCGTGGAGGCCCGGGAGCGCATCCAGGGATGGCTTCAGGAGATCGCAGCAGGCAAGTCATTCAGCGAGGTGGCGCGAGAGCATAACGAGAACTTCACCCGGGGCACGGGAGGGTTGCGCGGACCAACTCTGCGGGGTACTGGCACTCCAGCGCTTGAGAAGGCCATCTACCAGTTGCGACCCGGCGAGATGACGGGGCCGCTGCGTGCCACCAACGGATGGTATGTATTCCGGATGGAGCGCCGGGGAGAACAGATCCCGCAGGCGGAGCGTGAGCGCGCATGGAAGATGGTTGTGGAGGCGAAGCGTAACCGGTTTCTTGCCGAGCTGCGTAAGAAAGCCCGGATCTGGAGTATCGTTCCTCTGCCCATGGAGGCTCCTGTGCCTGCCACAGAGGGGGGCACGGATCGACCACCTGCACCCCCGGTACCGGGGCCGCCGGGGGCGTAGCGTGCGTCGTTGGCGAAAGCAAAGAGTGCAACAAACCCCCTGCGTGGCCGTCATACCCGGACAGAGACAGGGCAGAAGCGGTCTACAGGTCCACTTTCCGGATCCAGGCCCGAACGCCCGGATACTCCCGGAGGAGCGCGTTGCCGCGTTCCGGTCCGAGCACGCTCATGGCAGTGGCCAGACTGTCGGACACGAGGCCACTGGGAGCGATGACAGTGGCCAGGTAACGTGTGGTCAGGCCAAGGCCCGTGCGTGGATCAATCACATGGGAGTAGCGTTTCCCGGCATATTCCAGGAACTGTACGGTATCACCCGATGTGGAGATCGCGGCATTGGTCAGGATCACCTGTTCCTGCCCCGGCACGGCGTTTTCAATTTCGATGCGCCACCCCGGCTCTCCCGGGGGAGGATCGCCCACGACGATCTCACCGCCGGCCTCCACCAGTGCGCGTCGGATGCCATGGCGTCGCAACACGACGAGAGCGCAGTCGCAGGCATAACCCTTAGCGATGCCCCCGAGGTCCAGACGCATGCCCGGGGCCAGCAACTGTACTGTCCGGCGGGTCGGGTCCAGGCGTACTTTCCGCCACCCCACACGCCTGCGAGCCTCTTCCAGTTCGGATGGCAGGGGGAACGCGCCTCCCTGACGTGCGCGTCGCCACAGCTGCACGTAGGGACCTACCGTGATGTCGAACGCCCCATCGGTACGGCGCGCTACTTCCTGAGCGTGTCGCAGCACCAGAAACAGATCCCGGCTGACCGGGACGGGGTTCCCGAACGCCCGGGAGCACAGGCGCATCAGCTCGCTGTGCGGGCGGTAATCGCTCATGATGTCTTCCAGTTCGGCAAAGCGTCGAAATGCCGCCTCGCACGCCTTTTCGGCCTCGGCGCGTCCCGATGCATACACGACGAGGCGCACCCGGACGCCCATGTGCAGTTCGACGTATTCGTAGCGCGATAACGTTCTCTCCTGTGCGCCTGCTGTGGGACGAATACTACCGCACAGGAGGGCTATAAGCCCTGCAGAAAGGAAGCACGGTAATATCATGGATCGCATTGGTCGTCTTGCTCGCGGGCACGCCATGCTGTGGAGGCGCGCCCTGTGTTCCGTAATCATCGTCACCCTCTGTATGATGACATATGCACTCTCCGGTTTCAAATCTGCCCGTGCCACGCAGGATCCCGGGGAACGCAAGCCCTACACAGAGACCATTCCCGGTTTCATGGTTCGGTTCGAGATGGTGCCTATCCCCGGAGGCAAAATCAAAATTGCGGACCCGGAGGGCAAAAAACCTCCCCGGGAAGTAGAGGTGAAACCCTTCTGGATGGGGAAAATGGAGGTGACGTGGGATGAGTATGACATCTTCGCGTTCCAGCTGGATCTGCCAGAAGAGCAACGGGAGAAGGGGCGGGGGAGCAAGTCGCGTCCCAGCAAGCCCTATGGTGCCCCCGACTTCGGGTTCGGCCACAAGGGCTATCCGGCACTGACCATGACTTTCTATGCCGCGACCCGGTACTGTGAATGGTTGTCTCAGAAGACCGGAAAGAAGTACCGCTTGCCTACAGAGGCCGAATGGGAATGGGCCTGTCGAGCTGGTAGCGATAAGCCTCCTGCCGACCTAGACAGGGTCGCATGGTTCTGGGACAACTCGG
>JANWZQ010000171.1 GCA_025054835.1 Chthonomonadaceae bacterium | reverse complement strand
CGGGGGTTACCAATGCCAGTGGTGTGGTGCGTCGGAGCACGGACGGGGTGTGGGCGGGCTTCGGTCCGTTTGCTCCGTCTCATCTTTCGTTGAACTGGCGGGGTGATTCCGGGCGCAGTTTCCGGGTGTCTGTGGGTGTGGGGGATCTGTTCAATGAGCGGGGCACCACGTTGCGGCAGCCGGTGGAGCTGTATTATCAGTTGCCGGCGCGTGGCGGGACGTTGACGGCGGGCAAGTTTTTTGTGCCGTACGGGGGCTTTGAGTGGTTGTATGAGTCCCGGTGGGGTGTGATGTATCAGGGGCGTGCCGGTCGGGCGGACTATGCGGCGGCGGTGGTGTTCAACCCGGTGTGGCGTTCGGCGAACGCGTATGCGCGTGTGGGGCGCAGCTGGGGCGGGCGGACTTCGCTGGGTGTGTCGGCGTCTGTGGGGCGCGGGATGATGTACAGCACGTCGCACGGGATGGCGTTCGGGATGGATCTGGGGCATGATTTCGGCGGGGTGGCTCTGAATGCGGAGTGGAATGTGGCGCACGGGCAGAACGGGCCGTTTCTGTTTGGTTTCGGGCGTCTGGCGTTGAACCGTCTGGGGAATTTTACGCCGTACGTGGGTTTTTACACCTGGGGGGATCGTGCCGGGGAGCTGGGCAACTTCCGCAGTTTGCTGGCCGGCCTGAATGTGCGTTTGAACCGTTTTCTTGCGCTGGAGGGCGCTTTTGCCCGGGCAGGGGGGCGGGATGTTTTCTGGGTGCAGTCGCACCTGAATTTCTGAGGTTGTCCTGTGCGGGGCTGGCAGCGGACCGTTTCACGTGAAACGGTCCGCTTCTGTTTTCTGTGGGGTGGTTTGCGGTTACAGGGCTTCGGTTTTCTGTATGCGCCATCGGGCGGCGGTGCGAACCCAGGTAACGCGGTAGCGTTCGCGACTGGTTGCGGTTTCGGTTTTGCCGCCGGGTCCTGCGATACGTGCCCGGGTGGTTTCGGTGATGATGGCGATGGCGCGGTCTTTCTGCAGTTGCATGCGGTGGATCTGGATATCCATGTGTTCGATGGCGCGGATGGTTGTCATCTGTTCCCGGAGGGTGTGGGTGGTGCCGGCGCGATCGAGGGTGGTGCCGTCGGCCATTTTCCAGGTGAAGTCGGGGGTGAGGAGGGCGGTGATGGCGTTCATGTCTTTGCGCAGGAAGGCCTGCCGGTAGCGTTCGAACGCCTGCTGAATTTCCTGACCGGTGGCTTTTTGCGGGCGCGCGGGTCCGGTGGTGGATGCGATGAGGAGGCACGTGAATGTAAGCACGTTGCGCAGTATCCGGTACATGGTTTTCTCCTGAGGGTGGTTTTCTGGTGTTGCCTGTTAGAGATATCGGCAGGGGCGCGGGGAGAGGTCAGAGTGTGGAGATTGCCGGGAGGGTTGTTCGTATAAATGCGCGGGGCGCGCGGTGTGTGATGGGAACCGGTGTGCGGGCTCATCAGTAGTAAGCGATACCTTTCTGGAGATGCCGGTCGAGAATGGAAGGGTTGCAGCCACGTTCTGCGTTGTTGCCAGTGGGTATGCTGGCGCCCGATTTTGAGGCGGTGACGGATCGCGGGGAGACGGTTCGGCTGTCGGACTGGCGGGGCCGGAAGCGGGTGGTTCTGGTGTTCTATCCCGGTGATGACACGCCTGTGTGCACGGCGCAGTTATGCGCGTTGCGTGACCACTGGTCGGCGCTGGAGGCGCGGGATGCGGTGGTGCTGGGGATCAATCCGGCTGCGGGTTCCCGGCACCGGCGTTTTGCGGAGCGGCATCGTTTCTCTTTTCCCCTGGTTGTGGATGCGGGCGGTCGGATTGCCGCGGCGTACGGGTGTCGCGGGTTGTTCGGGTGGGTGCGCCGTACGGTGTATGTGGTGGATCGGCAGGGGCGTGTTGTGATGGCGCGGCGGGGCAATCCTGCGCCGGCTGTGGTTCTGGGTGTGTTACGCGATCTGGAAGATGATATGTCTGTTGTGGAGGCAGGTGTTCTTTCTGAAGGAGGCTCTGACACGTTACGATGACCTGGGTGGATCCTACGATAACGGCGGATAGTCTGTCGGGGCAGGTCGCGATGCCTGAGGCCCCTGTGGTTCCTGTTGGGTCTGAGTCTGGTGTGCCGTTGCGGCCTGTGATGTCGGTCCGGGACTCTCGTCCGCGGGCGGTGGTGATCGGTGCGGGGCTGGGTGGCCTTTCTGCGGCGATCTATCTGGCGCGCGCGGGGTGGAAGGTGACCGTTTATGAGCGCAATTCCCGGAGCGGGGGGCGGATGGATCTGCTGGCGCAGGATGGGTTCCGGATCGATATGGGGCCGAGCATGCTGATGATGCCGGAGGTGCTGGAACGGATCTTCCGGGACTGCGGTCGAGCGATGCGGGACTACCTGGCCATTCAGCGGGTGAACCCGGCGTATGCGGTGCAGTGGCCGGACGGTTCGCGGCTGGATATGGGTCGGACCCGGGAGGAGATGGTGCAGGCGGTGCGCGCGTTTGCGCCGGAGGACGCGGATCGGTTCGAGGCGTTTCTGGAGGCGATGCGGCGGCAGTATGAAAACGCGCGGTATCACTTCATTGAGCGGCGGTTCAATGCGCCGGGTGATCTGCTGGATCTGCGCACGTTGAAGGGGCTGGCGCGTGCGTTGCCTGTGCGCAGTGTGTGGGATTTTGCGGCCCGGTATCTGAAGCATCCGAAGATGCGTGAGGCGTTCACGTTTCAGACGCTGTATCTGGGGATCAGTCCGTTCGTCTGTCCGTCCATTTATGCGTTGCTGCCGTTCATTGAGATAGAGTTCGGCGTATGGTTTCCGCAGGGGGGGATGATCCGGATTGCGGATGCGCTGGAGCGGTTGTTGCGGGAACTTGGTGGTGAAATTTTCTTCTGCCGTGCGGTGACGCGGATCCTGACGGAGGGGCGTTGCGCGGTGGGTGTGCAGACGGCGGATGGAGGGGTGGCGCGTGCCGATGTGGTGGTGTGCAATATGGATCTGCCGTCGGCTTACATGCGTCTGTTGCCGCCACAGGTACGGCGCCGGAACACGGATGCGCGGTTGGAACGGATGGACTACGGGTGTTCCGGGTATCTGCTGTATCTGGGGGTGCGGCGCATTCCGGAGTGCCCGTGGGGGCATAACGTGATTGTTCTGAGCGAGGACTATCGGGAGACGATCGAGGATATCTGTGTGCGGGGGCGGGTTCCGCAGGATCCGGCGATGCATGTGTGTATTCCCACGCGCACGGATGGTTCGCTGGCGCCGGAGGGGCATGATATCGTGTATGTGCTGGTTCCGGTGCCGAACACGCAGGCGGGGATTGACTGGGAGGTGGAGGGCCCGCGCCTGCGGGAGAGCGTTCTGCGGAAGCTGGAGGCGACCGGGATGCCGGGGTTGCGGGAGCGGATTGTGCTGGAGCATGTGGTGACGCCTCCGGATTTTGAGCGCCGGTACGGTTGCTACGCGGGCGCGGCTTACGGGGGACTGAACCCGACGTTCTTTCAGTCGGCGTACTTCCGGCCGCACAGTCGGTCGGAGGATGTGGATCGGCTGTACTTCGTGGGGGCGAGCACGCATCCCGGCGGGGGGATGCCGATTGTGCTGACCTCGGGGCGGCTGGCGGCGGAGGAGATCTGTCAGCGTTTCCCGGCGCGCTGATGTGCGGCGTGCGGAGAGGTTGTATGGAGCTGGCTTCTGTCGATCCCTCGACCGGGGAAGAGATCGGCCGTTACGCGGTGCAGGGCCGGGAGGAGGTGGCCTGTGCGGTGGCGCGCGCGCGTGAGGCGGCGGTTTCGTGGGGGGGGCGTCCGGTAGAGGAGCGGTGTGCGTTGCTGGATCGGTGGCGTTGCGCGCTGGGGCGGGATGCGGACGCGCTGTCGGCGATGGTGCACCGGGAGATCGGGAAGCCGTTGCAGGAGGCGCTGGGCGCGGACCTGTTGCCGTCGTTGCATGCGTTGCGGTGGGTTGTGCGGCACGCTCCGTCTCTGTTGCGGCGGCGCGGGATTGCGGGAACACGGGCGTGGCAGGAGCCCCTGCCTCTGGGTGTGGTCGGGGTGATCGGCACGTGGAATTATCCGTTGTTCCTGAACGTGACGCCGATCGCGTGGGCGCTGGCGGCCGGGAATGCGGTGGTCTGGAAGCCTTCCGAGCTGGCGACGGCGACGGCGTTGTTGTTGCAGGGGCACTGTGAGCGGGTGGGACTGCCCGTATTTGTGGTGACGGGGGATGGTACGACGGGGCGGGCGCTGTGCCAGTCCGGGTGTGATAAGATTGCGTTCACGGGGAGTGTACGCACGGGGCGGGCGATACTGGCGGAGCTGGCACATTCCGGGACGCCGGCAGTGATGGAGCTGTCGGGCAACGATGCGATGATTGTCTGTGAGGACGCGGCGGTTGCGGAGGCGGCCCGTGCGGCGGTGTGGGCGCGGTGCGGTAATGCGGGGCAGAGCTGTGTGGCTCCGCAGCGGATCTATGTGCATCGTGCGGTGTATGCTGCGTTTCTGGAGCACTGTCGGGGGGTGATGCAGGGGTTGCGTGCCGGGGTGGACTACGGGCCGTTGCGGACCGCGGCAGGCCGGGATCTGGTGCATCGGATGGTGTGGGATGCGGTGCCCCGGGGAGCGCGCCTGCTGTGCGGGGGGTATCCGTTGACGGATCGGCCGGGTTACTTCTATGCGCCCACTCTGCTGGCGGATTGTCACAACGCCCTGTTGCTGTACACGCGGGATTTCTTCGGGCCGGTGGTAGCGGTGTGCCCTGTGGAGCGTGAGGAGGAGGCGGTGCGTCTGGCAAACGCGAGCGCGATGGCTCTTGGCGCGAGCGTGTGGACGCGCAGCAGGGCGCGGGGCCGGCGGATTGCCGGGCAGCTGTACGCCGGCCTGGTGAGCATCAATGAGGTGTTGCTGGACGCAGCGCATCCGGCGTTGCCGTTCGGGGGGGCGCGCGCGAGCGGGTACGGGAAGCAGCGGGGCGCGGCGGGTCTGGATGAGTTTGTATTGTGGAAGACGGTGGCGCCGCATCCGACGGGAGGGGCGCGCCGGCATCTGTTTCCGTATGATCGGGCGACGCTGTCGATTTTGCGCGGGATGGTGCGGATGCAGGTGGCGGAGGGATGGCGCGCCCGGGGAGCGGCGATACGGGAGTTGATTGCCGGGGTGCGGAATTACCGGCGCGATCGCGCACGAGGCTGTGAGCATTCGGAGTGACGCAGGGGGCCTGTGGCGCGGTTTACAGGGAGGAGAGGTATGGCGAAGATTGCGGTAGTTGGTGGCGGTCTGGCAGGGTGCGCGGCGGCGATCCGGCTGGCTCATGCGGGCCATCGGGTGACGCTGTTCGAGAAGAATGGCCATCTGGGCGGGAAGATGAACGTCTGGCAGGAAGGGGGCTACTATTTTGACATGGGGCCGACGATCATCACCAAGCCGGATGTGCTGGACCGGCTTTTTGCGGATGTGGGGCGGCGTCGTGAGGACTATCTGGAGCTGGTGGCGCTGGATCCGCAGTGGCGGGCCTTCTTTGCGGACGGGACGCACTTTGATCTGTATTCTTCCCTGCAGGGGATGGTGGCGGAGTTGCAGCGTTTTGCGCCGGATGAAGTTGGCAACTACCTGCAGTTTCTGGCTTACAGTCACCGGATGAACGCGATCTCGGATCGGTGGTTCTACTGGCGTTCGTACGGCAGCATCGGTGATATGGTGCGGGCCAATCCGATGAATGTGCAGTCGCTCGGGATTGCGATGAACATGGATCCTTTCACCACGATGCATCAGGCGATCCACCGGCATTTCAAGGATGAGCGGCTGGCGCAGATGTTCGAGCATTTTGTGCAGTATGTGGGTTCTTCGCCGTTTGTGGCGCCGGCCATTCTGTGTTTGATCCCATGGGTGCAGATTGCGCTGGGGTGCTGGTATCCGATGGGGGGCACCGGTGCGATCGCACGTGCGCTGGCGCGTCTGTGTGAGGAGCTGGGTGTGGAGGTGCGGTTGCATACGCCGGTGGAGCGGATTGAGACGCGGGAGGGGCGTGTGACCGGGGTGGTACCTCAGGGAGGGGCCACCGAGGCGTTTGATGTGGTGGTGGCCAACTCGGATATTGTGCGTACGCTGGAGCGGATGCTGACGGATCCGCAGGCACGGGCGTATTTGCGCAGGCATGAGAAGCAGCTGGAGCCGGCCTGTTCGGGGATTGTGCTGTATCTGGGGTGTGACCGCACGTGGCCGCAGCTGCGGCATCATGACTTTTTCTTCTCGGCAGACAGTAACGCGGAGTTTCGGGATCTGTATGAGCGGCGCGTGCCGCATGAGGATCCTACCTGTTATCTGGCTGTTCCGAACCTCACGGATCCGGATGTGGCTCCTCCGGGATGCACGGCACTCTACGTGCTGGTGCATACGCCCTACATCACGGAGGCGTTTGACTGGGAGCGCGAGACGGAGCGTTATCGTGAGGTGATCCTGGACAAGCTGGAGCGCAGTGGCCTGACCGGCCTGCGGGAGAGCATCCGGGTGTCGCACACGGTCACGCCCCGGGATCTGGAGCGGATGTACTGGGTGAACCGCGGGGCGATTTACGGTGTGGTGACGCAGCGGGGGTTGAACGCGGCGTTCAAGACGGCCAATCGCAGTGAGATTGTTCGCGGGTTGTACTGGGCCGGAGGCAGCGTGAACCCCGGTCCCGGTGTGCCAATGGTGCTGATGTCGGGGCAGATTGCGGCCAACTGCGTGCTGGAGGACTACGGGGCGGGCACATCGGACACGTTTGCTGTACCTTCTGTGGCCAGTGCAGGGATTTGAGAACGTCTCACGGGGCGTTGCCGGGAGCGCCCAGCAGGTTGAGCAGGGCGGCGCGGCGCAGGGCGAACTCTGCGTCGGGGATGGCAGGGGTTGCGCCTTCAGTGGGGAGGGTCTGGCTCAGGGTGACCCAGGATCTGCAGCCGGTGTATTCCGGGAGCACGGGCAGTGTGAAGGTCTGTGGCAGGTTGTAGACGCGGAGCACCAGCAGGTACAGGGGGTCGTAGGGGTTGAAGTTGAACCGTTCCCGGACGTAGCGGGCATTCCAGATGGTTTCGCCCAGAGCTGCATTGACCTGTTCTTCATCTCTGGCGATCAGTACGGTGTCGACGACGGCGCAGGTATCGATCAGCACGTGGTTCGGGTCGCGCGGTTGTGCCTGCAGGGCTTCGAGACGCAGGACCCATTCCGTTTGCAGCAGGCGGGCGTTCTGGTGCTCGTAGGTGGGCATCAGGAAGAACTCGCGGTGCTGTACGGTGAAGACGCCTCCTTCCTCACGGATGCCTCCTTTGCGGATCAGCAGGATCTGACGTCCCTCTTTCATCGCTTCGCAGGCGATGGCCCATTCCTTGAAGGCCTGATTGCTGGCTGGTTGCATGGCGGATTATAGCTCCTGCAGGTACGGATTGTGACGTCGTTCGGTTCCAATGGTGGTGGCGGGGCCGTGTCCGGGCAGGACCGTGGTGTCGTCTGGCAGGGCAAGGAGGCGGGTATGGATGGTGTGCAACAGGGTGTGCCATGCGCCTCCGGGCAGGTCGGTGCGTCCGATGCTGCCGGCGAACAGGCAGTCGCCGACGAGTGCCTGATTTTCCACGAGGAAGGTGACTCCGCCCGGGGAGTGTCCCGGGGTGTGCATCACCCGGATGGGGGTGTGGCCGAGTTGCAGGGTCTGCTGGTCTGTGAGAAGGATCTGTGGCTCCGGTGCGGGGGGTATTTCGAAGCCGAACAGGCGTGCCTGATCCGGGAGGGCATGGTAGAGGTGCAGGTCGGCGGGGTGCAGGGCGATGGGGGCGTCTGTGTGCGTCGCGTAGAATGCGTTGCCGACGATGTGGTCGAAGTGGGCGTGGGTATTCAGGATGTAGCGCAGGTTCCAGCGGTTGGCGTGGATCTGTGAGAGGAGCGTTTCGGAGTCAAAAGACGGGTCCACGATGGCGGCACTGGCGGTGGTCTCATCCACGATCAGGTAGGTATTGTTGTCCATGGGCCCGAGCCGGAATTGCAGGATCGCCATGCTGTACTCCTGTTGGTTCTGATGGGTGTTCAGTAGTGGCGGATGCGCCCGATGCTGCCGAAGAGGGCGCATCCGATGGCTGCGTAGACCCACGGGTCGGCCAGGATAGAGTGGAGGAACCCGGTGCGGTCGGGTGCGTTCAGGGTGCTGTAGAGCAGGAGTCCGCCCAGAATGCCGGTGAGGCAGCAGGCACCGACCACGATTTCCATGGCGCGTCCGCGTTTGCGCCCGGTGGCGCGCAGGTTGATTTCTGCGACGGCGATGCCGTACAGGAACCCGATCCAGAGCAGGAAGAACCGGATGCCGCTCAGAGTGGCGAAGAGCCACCCACCGAATAGCGCGATCGGGAGCGTGATGATGAGCCCCCGGAGGACGTGCTCCGGTCCGGTCTGATAGAGGGTCAGGGGGGTTCCGGTGGCGCAGGACTGGCAGAGCATGCCTGCGGGCGCGACGCGGGAGCAGTCCGGGCAGATGGGGATGCTGCATCGGGCGCAACGCAGGCCGGTGGGGGCCTTGCGGCGGCACTGGCATCGTAGGGGATAGGTTCCGGTTGTTCCCATGTTGCACTCGTTGCCTGCGTTATTTCTGTGCGCTTACTTCCGGTTACGGAAGGAGCGGTCCGGCGTGTTGCCTTCTTCGTCTTTGCCCAGCTCGGTCCACTGGTTGATCAGGCCGGTCATCATCTCTGCCAGTGCGCGGCTCAGTTCCACACTCTGGATGGGTCTGTCATCGGGCTTGAGGAGGGGGGATCCGGGCCAGATCAGGCGTTTGCTGGCCAGGTAGGTAAGGGAGGCGTGGGCCGGGTGGGATGCGGGCAGGGTGATGCGGGGCGGTTCGGGGAGGACGTCTGTGCGGGCGAGGTCCGGTCCGGGTCTGGAGGGGCGTGACAGGGCGTTGGTGAGGTAGTTGCCGAGGCGGGCAAGGACGGTGGCGAGGGTGTAGCGTGTGACCGGCTGCCCGGTGTCGACTACCTGCATGGTGGGCGCTTTTGTGGGGAGGGGGACGCTGGTTTGCGCTTTCCATTGTCCGCTCTCTATGGCGCGGGCCAGTTTCGCTATGGCGATGACGGCCTGTGTGCGTGTGACCCGGGCTTCTCCGCGGAAGTTGGTTCCGTCGGTGAAGTCCATGACGTTGTGTGCCAGCACCTGCAGTACTTCCTGTCGTGCGGGGTGGTTGGGGCGCATGTCGGAGGGTTTTTTCTGGGCCGCGATGGGTGCCGTGGTGAGTGTGCAGCAGGTGATAGCGGCGAGTATGATGCGGCGATGCATGGACGGCTCCTTTTCTGCGCGCGGTGTCCCGGGCGCGCTACGCGGTACGTTGTGCTGGCGTCAGGACCGATTGATGATGGCTGTGCCTTCGCGTGCGGCAAGGCGGATGGCGTGCAATTCCTCCAGAGCGCGGCCGGTGCCGATGGCAACGCAGGAGAGCGGGTCTTCTGCGACGTGGACCGGGATCGAGGTTGCGGAGGAGAGGAGTCTATCGAACCCGCGCAGGAGTGCGCCGCCTCCGGTCAGGACGATGCCGCGTTCGATGATGTCGGCCGCCAGTTCGGGTGGGGTTTGTTCCAGGACGCGTTTGACTTTTTCGACGATCTGCATGATCGGTTCGTTGAGCGCTTCACGGATCTCCTCGGAGGAGACCTCCACAGTTTTGGGGAGACCGGCGACCAGGTCGCGGCCACGCACCGGCAGGGTGAGTTCCTGTTCGAGCGGGTAGGCGGAACCGATCTTCATTTTGATCTCCTCGGCAGTTCGGTCGCCGATCATCAGGTTATATACGGTTTTGATATGGCGCATGATTACTTCGTCCATGCGGTTGCCGGCGACACGCAGGCTTTCGCTGATGACGATGCCGGAGAGGGAGATGACGGCGATGTCGGTGGTGCCGCCGCCGATATCGACAACCATGTTGCCTCCGGGGGTGGAGATGGGGAGACCGGCACCGATGGCGGCAGCCATGGGTTCTTCGATGGTGTAGGCTTCTCCGGCGCCGGCTTCCAGTGCGGCGCGTTCGACGGCGCGTTTTTCCACGCTGGTTACCTGAGAGGGCACGCAGACGAGCACACGGGGTTTGAAGATGCGTTTGCGTCCTACCGCTTTGATGAAGAGGTATTCCAGCATTTTCTGCGTGGTGGTGTAGTCGGCGATGACGCCCTCGCTCATGGGGCGCACGGCGACGATGTGCCCGGGGGTGCGCCCCAGCATCAGGCGGGCTTCCTCGCCGACGGCGAGGACGCGGCGGTTACGGGAGTTGGCGGTGATGGCCACAACCGATGGCTCTCGCAGGACGATGCCTTTGCCTCGCACGTAGACGAGGATGTTTGCGGTCCCGAGGTCTACTCCGAGTTCTGGTACTAGACTGAACACACGCGCAACCCTCCGTTCGCGTCCTGTGTGCGAGTGATTGCTGCACCGAGCTGACGCAGCCTGGGCACGAGGTCCTCGTATCCCCGATCGATGTGGTGGAGGCCGTCGATTTCGGTGGCGCCATCGGCGACGAGTGCCGCTACGACCAGCGCGGCGCCACCTCGCAGGTCGGTACAGGTGACCGGTGCGGCGGTCAGTGCGGGAACGCCGGTGATCTTCGCGGTACGTCCCTCCACCACGATGTGGGCTCCCAGTCGTTCCAGTTCCGTGGTGTAGCGGAACCGGCTTTCGTAGACGGTTTCTGTGATCAGGGAGACGCCATCGGCGATGGTGAGCAGGGAAGCAAAGACCTGCTGCATGTCGGTGGGGAACCCGGGGTGGGGCATGGTTTTGATGTCAGTTGGCAGGATGCGTTCGGTGACGCGTCGGACGCGCACTCCATCGGGGTATTCCTGCACTTCGGTACCGGTCTCGCGGAGTTTGGCGAGGACAGGGCGACAGTCTTCCGGTCGGGCGTTACGGATGAAGACGTCGCCTCCAGTGATGGCTGCAGCGACGGCGTAGGTTCCGGCCTGCAGGCGGTCGGGGATGATGTGGAATTCTGTGGGGTGCAGCTCCGGCACCCCATCGATTTCGATGGTGGGGGTGCCAGCGCCATGGATCTGTGCGCCGCAAGCGTTGAGGAATGCCGCCAGGTTGACAATTTCCGGCTCTGCCGCGCAGTTCTCAATGATGGTTCTGCCCTCGGCGCAGGCTGCGGCGAGCATCAGGTGTTGTGTGGCGCCGGCGCTGGGGAACTCCAGGTAGATGTTCGCGCCCCGGAACCGGCGCACTTCTCCGTGGTAGACGCCGTGGTGCAGTTGCAGCTTCGCGCCCAGCTCTTCCAGTCCTTTGATGTGGAAGTTGACGGGGCGGGCTCCGATGTTGCATCCCCCCGGCATGGCGACCGATGCCCTGCCGAAGCGCGTGAGCAGAGCTCCCAGGATGTTGAATGAGGCGCGCATCTGGCGCACCAGATCCTGGGGGGCCTCGCAGGTGTTGAGCTGCGAGGCATCGATTTCCAGTGCGCCGTCCTCACGGAAGCGGGTTGTGGCGCCCAGGTGACGCAGGATTTCCAGGAGGGTGTCTACGTCGCTGATGCGGGGTACGCGATGCAGCACGGTTTTGCCGGGGATGAGCAGTGTTGCTGCCATGATCGCTACGGCGTCGTTTTTGCTGCCTCCTATTTCCACTTCGCCATGCAGGGGCCTGCCGCCGCATATGATGATCTTATCCAAGTAAGTTCGCCTTCCTCTTGATGGTCAATAGCCGTTAATAAGTCACGGCAGTGTTGGTTTAGTAGGAGCCTACGGGCCGGCTAAAGTATACTATTCTGGCAGGAGCCTGTCAATCAGGGGAGGCAAAAACCCGGGTTCGCTCCGGTGCCGGGTTTGCTACCGTCTGTGACTGTCTCTTGACGGCGAGGGGGTCTTCGGCTACAATGGCGTCATTCTGCTCTACGGGTGGGGATGTGAGCGCGCTGTACGGCTATGCTACCTCAGCTCTGCGATATGTTCTGACCGATGCGCCTGTCTCGTTGGAGCCATTGACGGTGATGGACACGCGGTCGTTCTGCTGGCGGGGCTGGTGGGTGGACTGTCATGTGCTGGCGGCAAGTCATGCGGTGTGCCTGACCGGGCCTGCGGGCGGTCTGACCGAGTTGCTGGCCTGTATGGATCCTGCGTGGATACCTCCAGGCGGGTTCACGCGGAGCGCCGATACGGGATGGGAGGTCTGTCTGGAGCAGCGAGGGCTCTGCTGTCGGGCGCGTCTGGTGCGGTGTGTTCTGCAGGGGAACATGGATCTGTGCGGGCACTATCAGCCAGAGAGTCGAATGCGTGTGACTTATCCTGCGCGGGCCGGCCTGCCGGTTCCGGTGACGTGTCTGGGGTGGTGCTCGAACGGAGAGTGGTTGCAGGTGGAGACCCTGCATACATATCCGGAGGAAGGTGTGGCAGTGCGCACGTGGACCGTCTTCACGGCAGCAGCGGGAACGTGCTCTCTTGAGTCTGAGTGTATCGGGGGTGTCCTGTCATGACGGATGTGAGAAAGCAGTACGAGACGGAGGGCTATGTGCTTTTTCCGGACGTTCTGGATGCGGATCTGATCCGGGAGGCTTCGGAGCATGTGGCGTGGTTGCAGGCCCGGCATCCGGATCTACGGCCGGAGCAGCTGGGGCACACGTTGATGACAGAGGATCCGTTCTGGGTGCGTCTGGTGAGCGATGACCGGTTGCTGGATATTGCCGAGCAGTTCATCGGGCCGAACATTGCGCTGTTTGCTTCGCACTACATTTGCAAGCCTCCGCACGACGGGCAACCGGTTCTGTGGCATCAGGACGGGAGCTACTGGCCCCTGGAGCCGATGGAGGTGATCACGCTGTGGCTGGCGGTGGATGACTCGTTACCTGAAAACGGGTGCATGCGGGTGATCCCGGGGACGCATCGGATGGAGTTGCAGCAGATGCATCCCAGTACGTCTGTGGCGAACGTGCTGAAGTCGGAGATCGATCCGCGTTTCGTGGATGAGTCGAAGGCAGTGGATCTGGTGCTCCGGGCCGGGGGGGTGTCTGTGCACCATCCCAATATTGTGCATGGCTCCAATGCGAACCGTTCGGCGCGTCGCCGTTGCGGGCTGACCATTCGCTACATTCCGACGACGACGCGTATCCTGATTGATACAATGGCGGATCGGTATGCGCTGACCCCGGAGGGGCGCTGGCCGAGCGCGTTTCTGTTGCGTGGCCGGGCAGTGCCGGGGGTGAACGATTACAATCCGTGGCCGCGGTACGATCCGGAGCGGCACATGCCGTTCCGGGGATGTGAACGCTGGAATGAGCGCCTCTCTGCTATTGGAATGAGTTCATGAGATCATGAGCCCGGTGACGTCGAAACCGTATCTCCTACCGGGAACGTATAAGAAATGAGGGGCCTGTCCTTGCGAAGGGGAGGTCGTGCGAGATCGATCCATGGCTGTGCAGTGGATCCGGTCCCGGTTGTGTGAAACGCACTGTTCCATGCGGAGAGAACTCATGAGCTTGATGCCCTGCGTCAATGGCGACGATCGCGACGACAAGAACACTACCTTGCCTTTGCGGATTGCTTATCAGATTGAGGCGTTGCGGCAGGAGCGTATTGATCAGTACACCCGGCAGACCTGTCAGGAGTTGCCCCGTGCGGCAACGGGGCTTGAAAAGAGTGTGGATCGCCTGCTGGATATGCTGCATGATCTACATCGTCTTGAGCAGCTGGCAGAGCATGTGGCGCGCGGGGGGCAGATCACAGTGGAAGCGGATCGGAATCTGATCGCCTCGCATGAGGCCACGTATCGTTCTCTGCTGGAACGTCATGCGGCCTGTTCTCCACACGCGCGTGCCATGGCTTCTGCGTTGCTGCCCTCAACGCCCCCACCGCTGGATGAGTAGAGCATCCGCGCATTTGCAGGCCCGGCTCCCCGGGGAGCCGGGCCTTTTCTGTGTCTGCTAACTCCTGTTCCGGGCAAAAAATCCGCGCAAATTTTACAGGACCCTGTGGAAAAACCTCGCAGGGATGCGTGCTGGCTTTCGCGCGGCGGGGCGGTACATCTGCGGAAAAAACGGGTGCGCCGGTGTGCAAAATCTGTACCTGCCTGCCGATGATTTCTGGCACGCGTGCATGTTAGCGAGATCACATTCCCGGAGCCGGGCTTTGCCCGGTGACGGCATCACGGTGAGGCAGATGAAGATTGCGCGAGAGAGCTGGGTGATCGCGGCGCTCGGTATGGCGGATCTGATCACCACCATCATCTTTATCGAACACCATGGGGCGGAGGAGGCCAATCCCCTGTTCCGGCGTCTCTGGGAGATGGGGCTGTATGTGTTCATCATGGCCAAGCTCCTGTTGCTCGCCGGTCCTCTGGCGGTTCTGGAGTGGGCGCGTAAACGTCGGCCGGGGTTCACGTTGCGGGCTCTGCGGGGAGGGATCGCAGGGTATCTGATCCTGTATGCTGCGGGCTTTATGCGGTTGAACGGGCCGGCTGCACAGGCCAATGAAATCGCGGGTGGCATTGTTCAGACGCCTGTGGTGGCTTACCAGATGGGCAAGTATGAGGAGGTTGCCCGGGTGTCAATGCCCCCCAGCAGTCCTGCTTCGCCCTATACTCTGCAGCGACTGGCTTTCGCCCGGATGTATCAGAAGGCGCAGGAACGTGAGCGCCAGAAGGCGGATGCGCGCTTGCGCTCTATCGGTACATCCAGGTAGGAGGTCCTCTGGGTGAGCGCACCTGCGGTGCGGGGAGCCCGGCGCACACATGCCGGGCTCTGTCTGTTGCGGAATACAGGGGAGTCTGAATGGCTGTCGGTGTCCGACGGCTGTTGCTGGACGCGCCGGGCGTTCGGGATGCGGAGTGGATCCGGTAGGGATTCCCTGCTTATCGGGCGGCACAGCTTTCCGGTCGGGATTTCGCGCCGCCGAAGGTCCACTGGCGGTTGACCAGAAAATTCCAGAAGGCGACCACGCCTGCTGCTGTGACGGCAGCGATGGCGAAGTGGAGCTTGTCCGGAGTGCCCTGCCCGATGAAGCGTCCGGTGAAGATCCAGAGGACGGACTTGAAGATCAGGATGTTCAGCGCCCATCCCACGCAGTTGACCAGGATGAACTTGACGTACATCTCATGCTGTCTTCCGGAGCCCATGCCACGAAAGGTCCATCGGCTGTTCCAGAAGAAGCCGTTGGATGCGGCGACCAGAAACGAAAGGGTTTTGGACAGCGTCGGGTTGAGACGCGCTCCGTAGACCAGGAATGAGGCGATGGTGATGTCGATGGCGAAGCTGGACAGGCCTATCAGGCAGAACTTGACGAACTGACGGACGATCCGGCGTTGCGTCAGGGCTCCTAATCCCGAAGTCTGGATCAATATGGTTCTCCTCAGCAGATGTTTCGCAGGCTGCCGTGGTCCCCATTGCCCTGTGGGTGATGGGGACGCAGGGGATTATACCCGGATTGTGTGGCGAGCCTGCGCAACCCGATCAGCCAAAGTGTGGTGGTGCTCCAATATCTTCGGGTACTTTGAGCCGTAACAGCAGGCGGGGATTGCCGGGTTCTTCCTGGGGCAGGAACTTTTCCTGACAGCGGTCACAGCGCACGTAGCCTCCGCCGATGTCCTGACGCAGGATATCACTGGTGTCGTGTGGCAACGCCTTGTCACAGTAGTGTGTGAGCACTTGCTGCCAGTTATGCGTTTCGACAATCCATTTTCCCATGGTGATATCTCCTGTTCTCAATTATAGCCAGATTGCCCTCTGATCGCAAGACCCAATCTGAGCCGTCTGTGGCGGGGCTCAGGAGGACCGGGTGACATCCTGTGGTTCCTGTAGCGGGTTATGTGTGCGAAGTCTGTTACTGATTGTCCTATCGCGTGTGATGTGGCCCGGGTTCCCGCAGGCAGGGGGCGGAAAGGTATAATGTAGTCAAGGAGTGGCGCGGTCCAATGCCCGCGCCTTTTGTGTGACCGTATGTCGGGGCAGAGATAAGAAGGGAACCATGAGCCAGTATCCTCAGGACAGGATCCGGAACGTTGCAATTATTGCGCATGTCGATCACGGCAAGACCACACTGGTCGATGGCCTGCTGCGTCAGGGGAACGTATTCCGCGCCCATCAGGAGGTCGCCGAGCGTGTTCTGGACTCTTATGATCTGGAGCGGGAGCGAGGGATCACGATTGTGAGCAAGAACACGGCGGTCTCCTTCGGAGGGTACAAGATTAACATTGTGGACACGCCCGGCCACGCGGATTTTGGCGGTGAGGTGGAACGGGTCATGAACATGGTCGATGGTGTGCTGCTGCTAGTGGATGCTGTGGATGGGCCGATGCCACAGACGCGCTTTGTGACTTCCAAAGCGCTGGCGATGGGACACAGGGCAGTGGTAGTGGTCAACAAGATCGATCGTGCAGACGCCCGGCCAGACTGGGTGGTGGATCAGACGTTTGACCTGTTTGTGGAGCTCGGGGCCACCGAGGAGCAGCTGGATTTTCCGGTAGTATATGCCTGCGCCCGACAGGGCACCGCAACGCTGGATCTGTCGGTGCCGGGTACCGACCTGACGCCGTTGTTCGAGACGATCATCCGGCACCTGCCGGCGCCCCAGGGTGATCCGGAGGCACCTCTGCAGATGCTTGTGTCCAGCCTGGACTATGATGAATATCGCGGGCGGTTCGGTATTGGAAAGATCTACAACGGCAGGATCCATCCCGGGGACGCTGTGGTTGTGCTGGATCGGGATGCGCGCCCGCGGCCAGCACGGGTGGTGGGCACTTTTGTGTTCGAAGGTTTGAAGAAGCAGGAGCAGGCGGAGGTCTGCGCCGGTGAAATCTGTATTGTGAGCGGGATTGCGGACATCGGGATCGGGGAGACAATCGCCAGCCGTGAGCATCCGGTGGCGATCCCGGGGATCGCGGTGGATGAGCCGACGCTACGGATGTCTTTCGGGGTCAACACCAGTCCGCTGGCCGGTCGCGAGGGACAGTTCAGCACGAGTCGGAAGTTGCGCGAGCGATTGTTCAAGGAGCTGGAGACGAACGTCAGTCTGCGTGTGGAGGAGACGGAGAACGCAGATACGTTTCTGGTGAGCGGGCGCGGGGAGTTGCACCTGGCGATCCTGATCGAGACGATGCGGCGTGAGGGCTATGAGTTTCAGGTCGGCGCACCGGAGGTGATCTTCCGTACCGGGGAGAACGGGGAGCGTCTGGAGCCCTATGAACGGGTGGAAATCGAGGTGGCTGAGACCTATCAGGGGGTGGTGGTAGAGCAGATGGGGCAGCGGCGCGGAGAGTTGCAGGACATGCGCCTGGCCAACGGGGGTGTCTTCTTCACCTATGTGGTACCCACGCGCGGGTTGCTCGGCTTCCGCAATGAGTTCCTGACAGCGACGCGGGGCACCGGAGTGATCAACACGCTGTTCGAGGGCTATCGGCCCTATGCAGGGCCTATCGGTACGGGGCGCAACGGCTCGCTGATCGCAACCGGGCCCGGCGTCACCACGGTGCTGGGGCTTTCCGATGCAGAGGAGCGCGGGATCCTTTTCGTGGGCCCCGGAGTGGAGGTCTACGAGGGGATGATTGTGGGCAAGCACCATCGCGATACCGATCTGGAAGTCAACGTGTGCAAGCAGAAGCATCTGACGAACATGCGTTCTTCCACGAGTGAGATTGCCGTACGGTTGACCCCGCCCACGGAGATGAGTCTGGACCGGGCGATCGAGTACATTGGAACAGACGAGCTGGTGGAGGTGACGCCGAAAAATATCCGGATGCGCAAGAAGATCCTCGACACCAATCTGCGCCGGCGCAGTGAGAAGCGCAACGCAGAGCTTGCCCGGGCCTGACCTGTGCGTCAGGTGCCGTAGAGGCGGTCGCCGAAATCGCCGAGGCCGGGCAGGATATATTTGTGGTCGTTGAGTTCCCGGTCGAGTGCGGCGGTCACAATCTGCAGGCGTGGGAAGCTCTCTTCCAGACGGGCCACACCTTCCGGGGCGGCCACGACGCAGAGCTGGATGACGGACGCGGCTCCTGCTTCGTAGAGCTGGTTGACTGCCCATGCGGCAGATCCACCGGTGGCCAGCATCGGGTCGAGCAGGATGGCGGTTCGGGCCTCCATCGGGGGGAGCTTGCAGTAGTAGGCGGTGGCGATGGCAGTTGCTTCATCCCGTGCCATACCCACGTATCCGACGGTTGCTCCCGGCAGGAGCTCCAGAACGGCGTCGAGCATGCCCAGGCCGGCGCGCAGTACGGGCACTGCGACGATCTGGGTGTCCAGGGCCACGCCTTCGGTCTCTTCCAGAGGGGTGCGCACCGAAATGGGGCGGACCGGGAGGTTGCGGGTTGCTTCTGTAACCAGGATCTGTGTGAGCGCGCGGGTGAGCGGCCGGTAGGCTTCCGGAGGAGTGGCGTGGTCGCGCAGGCGGGTGAGGATATGTGCGGCCAGTGCGTGATCCAGAACAGTGAGTGGCATGAAGGACCTCCGTGGTGTTGGATTGCGCGTCAGTCGGTTTCCTTCGGGGCGAGCGCGGCCCGTTCGGGTGAGGGGGGCTCCATCGGGTAGCCGTGTGCAGTCATCTGGGTTGCCATGGCCTCCATGATGCGGGCGCAGATCTGTTCGCGGGTTGCTTCCGGGCCGAAGCAGATCGGTGGGCCGAAGATGATGGTCAGAGGTACCCGCCGGGGCCATTTGCGGTGGCGGGGCAGCATCTCGTAGGGGCCGATGACGGTGACCGGGATTACGGGCGCTCTACTGCGCTGTACCATCAGCGCGATGCCCGGCTGTGCTGGCAACAATTTCCCGTCTGGCGAGCGTGTTCCCTCGGGGAACATGCCGATGGTTTCCCCCATCTGCAGGATTTCGATGGCCTGACGTAACGCGTTACGGTCTGCGGTATGGCGTTTGACCGGGATGGCGCCCATGCTGTCCAGAAGATAGGCGAGCAGGGGGTGCTTCCAGAGGCTTTCGCGTGCGACACCCCACATCCGTCGCCTGCCGGAGACGGCGGCCCACCCTAGCGGGGGGTCGATCAG
>JANWZQ010000167.1 GCA_025054835.1 Chthonomonadaceae bacterium | reverse complement strand
GGGGTCTCCGTCACTGGAGTCGAAGGCGGTGATCAGTTCGGCCAGATCCAGCACGTCGACGGCATCATCGCCGTTGGCGTCGCCTCCGAGCAGGGTGACCGGAGGCACGATCACCGTCCCGCTTCCCGACACCGTGACCGGGATCACCCGGGAGAGGTGCAGCTCGCCCTTGATGTAGAGCCGGTAGTTGCCGTTCGGCACGTTGTGGAAGCGCACCAGATAGGTGCCCAGATCGGGGTTCCCGCTGTCCGGGATCAGGGATCGAATCGGGATATGGCCGGTGCGCGAGTTGCCGTTCTCATCCAGCAGCTCAAAGAAGACGAAGATCCGCCGGGCCGCTTGACCGACGGACGTATCCTGCACCTCCACCTTCCCGCTGAAGTTGATGCTGCGCACGGCCGCCACACGGTAGTTGTCGGTGAACAGACTGGTGGTGGTTCCTCCTGTGGCGCCATAGCTGACCAGGTCGGCATCGTTGAACGCGCGAGGGGTCCCGCCAAACAGCGGCCATCCGTGCTGCAACTGGTTGTTGAGCAGGAACACGATCTGAACGCCGTTCACAAACGCCTCGATCAGATTGTTGTCGTAGTCCAGCACTTTCTCCACGCGGATCCACTCGTCGCGGGGCAGGAAGTTATCGAAGATGATGGCACCGTAGGTGCCGCCGGGGTCCGATAGCGTGCCCGAGCCGTCCAGGATAAAGGCACGATCCCGGTTGATCACCGTCCATCCGGCGATAAAAGTGCCCGGGAAATCGAACGAGTCGATGCCCTGCTCACGCACACCGGTACTGGCTTCCACGCCGGGCAGAAAGATGTCGCTGGTGACCCAGATGCTGTTATTCCCCGGCGTGCGGTTCGCATACCGTGCGCCCAGGTCCACCCAGACGTAGGAATTGCGATTGGGCTGGGCATGACCGATGATCCGTTGCATCTGCGTACCGGTGGCCGGTGTGATGGTCTGGGAACCCAGCAGAGTGGCCACCGTGATCGGGTTGTACGACCCGTCGTCGGCAGAGAGGCCGATCCAACCGTTCTGCGGCACAATGGATCCGGGCACCCAGTTGGGCGGGCCTCCGGTCGCCTCCCAGCTGTTGGCGTCGTACAGCACCTGTGCCGACGCACCGCTGGCGATGGCGCCAGCCAGAAGCGCCATCACGCTCAGTCTTTTCCAGATCGAGTTCACTGTTTCACGCTCCTCATGCTGACATGTAGAGAGGTTCCGGCACGGCTCCACGTACGCCTGACACATCGGGTGAACTCCGGGCTCACCTGACGCCGCCAAGCAGGCCGATCCGCGGATCGAGCCAGTACCTCTGCGGGCAGTACCGCCGACACACGTTGCCAGAGACCATGCGCCCGGGCACAGAGGGGCCACGGGCATACTGCATGGCGAAGAAATCCCGGCATCGGGTGTGTTACAACGGATACGGCCTCATGTGGAGGAACCTGCAGCAGGAGAGCAGGCAGGAGGCTGTGCGAAGGACGCTGAAGCGGGGAAACGGAGAGGCCTTGCCTGCGCCTGTCCGGCCGTCTGTAAGGGCAGGACGTATCCGTACAGATAAGACCGGCCTGCAGAAGTTCCTGTATCTTTTTCTAGTATGACGTTAAAAGTGAGGTAACGGTTCTCCTGAACGCGAAAAAGTGCGAGCATCTGCCGAAAAACTGTGTTTTCTAGCAGGTTCGGGGAGCAGGCAGCACAGGGACCGGGGGTGTAGAGCAGGCTCAGAGGGAGCGCTCTTCCTCAGGCCGGCCGGTAGAAAAAGGCGGGCTGGAGTTTCAGCGGCGGGCGCACTGGTAGATGCGGGCCCACGTCGGTTCACTCAGGTGGCTGATGGCTACCCCGCCGCGGCTGGAAGAGGAGTGGATGAAGTATCCGTCGCCGATGTACAGGCCTGTATGGGTGACCCCGAGGATGTCCTTGCGCCGGCCGAAATAGAGGCGATCGCCAGCCTGCAGTTCCTCCCGCGGTACCGGCATACCGACCGTGATCTGTTCAGAGCTGGTGCGTGGCAGCACGTACCCGAGCTTCGCGAAAACGTTCTTGATAAACCCGGAACAGTCGATCCCGTTGAACGTATTGCCCCCCCATACGTAGCGCACACCGAGGTAGCGATAGGCCTCGTTCAACAGGGCCTGCGCGTTTCCTGTGAAGAAGGGCTGGTCTGTGGCGGGGAAGATGTCGTTCGGCTCCCGACGGCCGGAGGGCATGGGCACCTGCCCGGTGGAGACCACCTGATAGTCCAGCAAGCGAACCGCTCCCGGGGGCACCCAGCCGGTAGAGCCATCGGCCATCAGCACGCCCACCCAGCCGTTCTGCTGGCCCTGCACGGCCACGTAGGTGCCGGCCGGCGCGACAATCAACTCCTGTGCCTGGTAACTGCGCCCTCGATAGATCGGAGTTCTTTTCTCCAGCAGGCCGAGACGGCCGACAACGGGCTCCGCATCGTTCTGTCGGCCACGGGACGGGAGTCGTCCTCTGCGCGCCGGGGGCCTGCTCCCGCGGGGGAGAATAGGGGTGCGTGCAACGGCCTGAGCCGCACGCGTTCTCTCGGCCTCACGCAGTTCCAGCGCTTCGCGCGAGGGGGGAAGCTCCAGAACCAGCGTGTCGTCCGCGAGCAGTCGTGGCGCGTGTGCAACGAGCATGCCCGCCAGAGCCAGAATACGTTGTGTGGTGATCGGGCGCAACAATCGATGTCTCCTTGCAGTTTCTGAACCATCTCCCGGGCGTGACGGCAGCCGTTACGGGAAAGGGCAGGGGCGCAGGCGCAGAAGAGAGAAGAAGTCCTGTGCGCTCATCAGGAAATTATCGGTAGCGGGAAGCGCATGCTGCACTCACACACTGCTTCCCGCTCTCTGTAGACGAGGCAGGCGACCAGAGGTCACGCGTTGCCGGGAGAAACGCACGTCGAACAAGGAGAGATCAACGTTTGCTGAACTGGAAACCACGTCGGGCGCGCTTGCGACCGTATTTCTTGCGCTCTTTGACACGGGGGTCGCGTGTGAGCAGACCCACAGGGCGTAACTCCCGGCGCAATTCCGGGTCCACTTCCAGCAGGGCTTTGGAGATGCCGTGCCGGATGGCTCCGGCCTGCCCGGAGATCCCGCCCCCTTTGCAACGCGCGATCACGTCGAAGCGGCCGGTCGTGTGTGTGACCTCGAATGGCTGCTGGATCATTGCCTGCAAGACGGCGCGTCCCAGATATTTGTCTGCGGGACGGTTGTTGATGGTCACCACGCCGGTTCCGGGGGTGAGCCAGACCCGTGCGATTGCGTTCTTGCGTTTGCCAGTGCCGTAGTAACGAATACTTTCTGCCACGCGTTCCTCTCCTACTCAGATCCTGTTCCATGAGCGAACCAGCACAGGAAAACCCGATGCCCTGTGCCCGGCCCGTACGTTTTCACTGACCGCTCTTCTGTACGCCGCCCGTGAAAGGGATCGGGTTCTGGGCCGCGTGCGGGTGATCCGGACCGCGATACACTTTCAGCTTTTTGATCATGGCGTTGCCCAGCCGGTTGTGCGGGAGCATGCCACGCACCACGCGTCGGATCGCCGCCTCCGGCTTCCGGGCAAGCTCATCCTGACGTCGGATCGACTTCAGCGCGCCGGGCCATCCGGTATGGTGGCGCACTTCCTCGGCCGGTTTCGAGAGCCCCGTCAGGGCAACCTTCTCCGCGTTGACAATGATCACATAGTCCCCGGTGTCCACGTGGGGGGTGAAGGTGGGCTTGTGCTTGCCACGCAGAATGCGGGCCGCGTCCACAGCAAGCCGGCCCAGTGGCCTGTTTGCTGCGTCCATCACATACCAGACGCGTTGTTTCCCGGCATCCTGCACGCGCACCGAGCGGGTTGATCTGGTTAACGTTGTAGCCATCGAGATAATTCCTCACTGTGATGGCGCGCACCGATGCGGCGCGCCCCGTAGCGTACTCGAAGTAGAAACAGGCCCTGCGGGGGCGCCGAAGGCCCGGCCCGCCGCCGATCTCTGGATTGTAAAATCTCCGGTATTTCTTCCGGACAACGTTTGCCGGTTCCTACTTCGATCAGAGTACCTGCAATCGTGCGCACCATGCCACGCAGAAAAGCATTGGCCTCAATGCGCATCAAGATCAGATGATGCCGACCACGGATCTGAAGGCGGGAGACATCCCGCCAGGTGGTCTGCTCGTCGGTCAACTCATTGGCGAAGGCGGCAAAGTCCTGCTCTCCAATCAGGTAGTGAGCCGCCTGTCGCATCGCCTGTAGGTCGAGCGCGAACGGCGTGAACGCGCAATAACGTCGCAGGAGCGCAGAGGGCGTACGCCGGCTCAGGATCAGGTAGGCATAAATCCGCGAGGAAGCAGAGAAGCGGGCGTGAAATCCCGCATCGACTTCCTCAACATGGCGCACTGTCACATCTCGTGGCAGGGCACTGTTCAGTGCCAGCGCCATCCGCTCCGCGGGAATACGCGTAGCCACACTGAAACTGACGACCTGCCCGAGCGCATGCACGCCGGCATCGGTGCGCCCGGCTCCTGCGATCCGGGTTGTCTGCCCCGTGCGCAGACCAATCGCCTCCTCCAGAACGCCCTGCACGGTGCGGGCGCCATGTTGCCACTGGAAACCGGCGAAGTCGGTGCCGTCGTACTCGACAATTGCCTTGAAATGGCGCATCAGGCCTCGTCAGCGTCAACAAACTCCAGCAGAACCATGGGCGCGCCGTCCCCCCGACGGTGTCCCACTTTCAGAATGCGGGTGTACCCGCCATTCCGGTTCACGTAGCGGGGGGCAATCACTTCAAAGAGGCGCGGGACGGCGTAGTGCGGGTTCCGCGCGATCTTGGCGCCACCCTTCGGCCCACCTGGCACGCGCGTGAACTCGTCGACGTTGCTGTCCACGTAGCGCCGCACCAGACGTCGGGTGTGCAATCGCATGGGCACGGGCGCATCTGGCCCCCCCCTGCGTGCGATAGAGACCAGCTTCTCCACAATAGGACGCACCTCTTTGGCGCGGGTCTCTGTGGTCACTATGCGGTCATAGAGCAACATGTTGCGCGTCAACCCTCTGAGCAGGGCACGGCGCTGATCGCTTGGCAGACTGAATTTTCGATGTGCCTTGCGGTGACGCATGAAATCGCTGTCCTTTCTACATGGGGCGGCCCCGTGTGCTGGCGCAGGTCTGCATCCCGCACCAGCACGGATACGACCGCCCGAGCATTTCTAGCCTTCGCTGTCGCTGCCTTCCTCGGCGCTCTCCAGATTGACTGTCGATCCGCCTTTGAGAGTCAGTCCCAGTTGCTGCAATTTCTCGCGCACTTCCTCCAGCGACTTCTTGCCAAAGTTGCGGATCTGCATCAGGTCATTCTCGGTGTACTGGATCAGCTCCGGGATGGTCAGAATGTTAGCCTTCTTCAGGCAGTTGTAGGTTCGGACCGAGAAGTCCAGCTCTTCGATACGCACGTTCGGTGCGTTCTCAACCGGGGCTTCTTCCTCCTGAGTCAGGGAGGCCAGCATACCGTCTGCAGAGAGGTTCCCTGCGAACAGGCTGAAGTACTGCATCAGGATGCGCGCGGCCTCGCCAATGGCGTTTTCCGGAGTAATGGTCCCGTTGGTCCAGACCTCCAGCACGAGACGCTCCAGGCTGGTATCGGACTTGACGCGGGTCGCCTCCACCGTGTAGTTCACCTTACGCACCGGCGTGAACGCCGCGCCCATCGGGATGACCCCGATGCCGATCTGATTGCGCCGTTCCAGACGCTCCGGAGGGACGTACCCTTTGTTGGTCTCCACCGTCATATCGATCCTCAGGGTGGCGTCCTCGTCGGAGATGGTGGCGATATAAGCCTCGGGATTGACGATCTGCACATCTTCCGGGCAGACAATATCGGCCCCGGTCACGCGCCCGCTGCCCTTCACATCCAGGCGGAGGGTCTTGGGCTCATGCCGGTAATCACCCCCGTTGCGCTCCACCTTGATGTTCAGGTCTTTCAGGTTCAGCAACAGCTCTGTCGTGTCTTCTTTAACGCCGGGGATCGTGGAAAACTCATGCAGCACCTTATCGATTTTGACGTAGGTGATTGCTGCACCCGGGATGGAGGACAGCAATACCCGGCGCAAAGAGTTGCCCAGTGTCACGCCGTACCCGCGCTCCAGTGGCTCCACGACGAATTTGCCGTATTCGGAATTGGACTCCAGCGTCTGGATCTTGGGCAGTTCCATACTGTGTAAATCTCCTTGATTGTCCGCTGATCGGCCAGCACGCACTTAGCGCGAGTAGAACTCAATGATGAGCTGTTCGCGCACGTTGGTGTCGATCTGATCCCGGGTTGGAACCGCCAGCACCCGCCCGACCAGATCCCGCGGGTTCAGGTCCAACCATGCTGGCAGGCTGCGCTTGCTCAGGCGCTCCCGCGCCTCTTTGATGGCACCACTCTGCATCATACTTTCGTGCACAGCAATCACATCGCCCGGCTTCAGGATGTAGGACGGAATGTTTACCCGTTGCCCGTTGATGGTGAAGTGGCGGTGGGAGACCAGCTGGCGCGCCTGCGCTCGCGAAGCGGCCAACCCCAGACGATAGATGACGTTATCGAAGCGCAACTCCAGCAGTTGCAACAGGTTCTCACCGGTCACACCGGGCCGCCGCAGGGCCTCTTTGAGATAATTACGGAACTGCTTTTCCAGCACACGGTAGATACGGCGGAGCTTCTGTTTCTCGCGCAGCTGCACACCGTATTCCGTGAGTTTCTTCTGAAAAGCAGGGGCACCATGCATGCCCGGTGGCTTATCCCGCCATCGGGTCTTGCCGTCCTTGCTCGTTTTTTCCAGGGTGCAATTGGTGTAGCACTTGTCGCCCTTGAGGTACAGCTTCACACCTTCGCGGCGACATTGCCGACACCGGGGGTCATGATTGATAGCCATTCGTCTCCTGATGCTCCTTGGCGGCCTTCCGCCGCAAAGTCACAGAGAGGCACATACTGCCTCTCCGGGTGTTTACGCGTCGCAACGCTTCTTCCACCCATGCATGATCCGGTATGCTGTGTCACACCCGTCGCCGTTTCGGTGGGCGACACCCGTTGTGCGGGATCGGTGTGACATCTTTGATCATCTGGATCTCCAGACCAACGCTCTGAAGGGCACGGATTGCGGTCTCCCGGCCTGCTCCCGGCCCCTTCACATAAACATTCACCTTGCGCAGGCCGTGCTCCATGGCCTTGCGTGCCGCCGTCTCCGAGCAGATCTGTGCGGCGAACGGCGTGCCCTTGCGCGTGCCCTTGAAGCCCACTGCGCCGGCGCTGGCCCAGGAGATCACCGCCCCCTGCATGTCGGAGATCGTGACGATGGTGTTGTTGAACGTGGACTGGATATGGGCAATGCCCTCCACCACATTCTTCTTTTCCCGGGCTTTGGGGCGCGCCGTACCCCCTCTGGTTGTCTGTTTGTTTGCCATGCGGCACTCCTCTTACTTCTTCGCCTTCTTCTTTCCAGCCACGGTGCGCCGGGGACCCTTGCGAGTGCGGGCATTGGTCTTGGTGCGTTGCCCGCGCACCGGTAACCCGCGCCGATGACGCAGGCCACGATAACAGCCGATCTCAATAAGGCGCCGGATGTTCAACGCAACTTCCCGGCGCAGGTCACCCTCCACGGTGTAATCCCGCTCCAGGATCTCACGCACCTTACCGATCTCGGACTCGGTCAGATCACGCACGCGGGTATCCGGATTGATCCCGGCCTGCGCGATGATCTTGCGGGAGCTGGACAGCCCGATGCCATAGATGTAAGTGAGCGCATATTCGATCCGTTTGTCGCGTGGCAGGTCCACGCCCGCAATACGTGCCAAACCATGCCTCCTTTGATGGACAGAAGGGACAGGGAACCGGAACACGACAGCAGGTCCCGGGTCCCTCTTCCTAGCCCTGTCGTTGCTTGTGCTTGGGGTTGATACAGATCACGCGCACCACACCGGCACGCTTGATGACCTTGCACTTATCGCAGATCTTCTTTACAGATGCTCGCACTTTCATCCAAACACTCCTTTCGTCAGACGCGAAAAAACAGGCTGCGGTGAAAGACACGCTTCTCCGCCCCCGGTGCGCCCGTCAGCGAGCGTCGCTATCCAGCCGTGTCCGACACCGGACTACTTGTAACGATACCGGATCCTGCCGCGTTCCAGATCGTAGGGAGACAGCTCCACCAGTACCCGATCGCCCGGCAGGATGCGAATGTAGTTCTGACGCATCTTGCCGGAGACATGGGCCAGCACCAGTTTCTTTTGCTCGCCCACCTGGATCTCCACGCGGAACATGGCGTTTGGCAGGGCCTCTACAATCACGCCCTCCACTTCAATGCCGGTCTCTTTGGTTGTTTCTTCCTGAGCGGGCCTGCGGGCTACCCCGCGCGCTACCGGTCGCGAAGGACCGCTCTGCTTGCCCTTGCCCGCTCCACCCGGTCGGGAGGGGCCACTTCCTGGTCTCTTAGGCGATGGCATTCATTCTCCGTTCGTCAGAATCAACGCGCCACTGGGCACAATGGCAATGGTGTGTTCGAAATGGGCAGACAGGCTGCCGTCTTCTGTCAGGATGGTCCAGCGGTCATCACCGTAGCGGATTTCTCTGCGTCCCGCATTGACCATCGGTTCGATGGCGAACGTCATCCCGCACTGCAGGATCGGGCCCCGGTCACGCGATACGAAGTTGGGGATCTGCGGTTCCTCATGCAACGCGCGTCCAACGCCGTGCCCGGTCAGTTCGCGTACCACCGAGTAGCCATGCGACTCGGCGTGATGCTGGATCGCACGGCTGATGTCCGCAACACGTTTGCCGGGACGAGCCTGCGCAATCCCTTTGTAGAGCGCCTCCTCTGTGACCTTCAGCAATCGGGCCGCCCGGGGCGAGATCCGCCCGACCGGGAAGGTCCACGCGCTATCACCGATGTAGCCGTCGAGCTCTACACCGCAGTCGATTGTCACAATATCGCCTTCCTGCAGCACACGCCGGCCGGGGATACCGTGTACAATCTCGTCATTCACCGAGATACAGGTATACGCCGGGTACGGCGGATGACCGTTGGGCGCATAGCCCAGGAAGGGCGATGTGCCTCCACTCTCCGATATGATACGGCTTGCGATATCCTCCAGTTCGCCGGTTGTGACACCCGGCCGGATAGCTTCCCCGACTGTGCGGAGAACCCGGTGCACTACACGGCCTGCCGCACGGATCTTTTCGATCTCCTCGCGTGTCTTCAGATGGATCCCGGATGATCGCAATGCTGTTTCTCTCATGCGCCTGCTGTCGCGTACATATGCCTCAGGAGGTGAGTTTCCATCGCTTCCGGATCGCCTCCACAGTCTCGATCACACGCCCGAACACGGTCTCTGGCTCGGCGTTGGCGTCAATCACATACAGCAGGTTTCTCTCCCGATAGTATGCTTCCAGCGGAGCCGTCCGCTCGCGATACACTTCCAGACGACGTTGAACGACCTCCGGCGCATCATCCGGGCGCGTGATCAGAGCCACCTTGTGCTGATCGCAGATGCCCGGTTGCACGGGCGGCTGGTAGACCACATGGTAGGTCTGTCCGTCTACAGGGCAGATGCGCCGCCCGCTGAATCGCTGTATCAGCTCCTCGAAAGGCGCCACGAAATCCAGCACA